>CAZBPK010000053.1:0-22075 GCA_964493765.1 uncultured Bacteroidia bacterium
CCTCATATTTTTGATGAATTATTGAGTTATAACGGAAAATTTTTACAAATATGCACAATTTTTTAAGAAATAAAAATTAAACCTCATACAAAGATTTGATAATCAATAAAATAATTCCAAATCAAGAATTGGGTTTCCACAAAGTTTCAGGGCTATTGTTCACATAAGACAAATATCTTGCAAAAACAAAAAGCCAATCGGAAAGTCTATTTAGGAATTGTAAAATAATGGGATTAGTTTCCTCAAATTGAGAAAGTTCAACTACATTTCGTTCAGCTCTTCTACAAACACATCTAGCAACATGAGCATAAGAATTGCCCAAATTGCCACCGGGTAAAACAAAGTTTTTTAAAGGTGGTAAAATAGAATCTAGATGGTCTATATTATTTTCCATAGCTGTTATTACATTTTCATCAATAGATGGTAATTTCATTTTAGAGTTTTCCTTATCTTCTGCTAATAAAGAACCTATATTAAACAATTGGTTTTGAATAGTTTCTATAAAGTTAATATAAAAGTTTTGTGAAGTTGAATCTTTTAAAACTCCAAGCCAAGAATTGAGTTCATCAACAGTGCCATAAGCCTCAATTTTGATATGATTTTTAGCTACTCTTGTACCTCCTATTAAAGAAGTTATGCCTTGGTCTCCTTTTTTTGTATAAATTTTCATAAATATTTGATTAATCGTTGAAATCGCCTTTTACAATTTGAAAATATTCCCGTTTATTGATACCCACAAAAATTAAATCAACTCTATCCGTAAACTCAAAATGCCCTCTCCAACCTGCAGTAATCATTTTTGAAGGTACTTTTTGAGCTAACTCTTTTCCGCAATACACTTCATATCGAATGGATTGAATTCCATCATCAATAAAATAAATGAACTGTTTCAGATAAAAATCTGAAGAGGAAGTAAAAGAAGTAATTTTCTTTTTCATTTCTAATTGAACAGAATCACGATTTACATTCCAAGGAAGGCTATCAATTTTAATAACAAAAAAACCTTCATAATTATAAGGAATATGGTCATAATAAAGCCAAACATCTTTTTGATTCAGTAATATATTAATAGCTTTACGAATATTGGGCAAAGAACGGTAGCCAACTCTTGAGAGTTTAAGAGGGTAGAAATATTTTTTGTATTTGGTAAAGTGAGTAGAATCCATTTTATAGGATAAACCACCGTCAGAAATATAACCACAATGTAAATTTACCTTTAAGAACTTCATCATTTTACCATTTTTATAGAAACGCAAGGCGTAATGATGTTCACAATAATCATTATAAGTTTGTTCGAATTCCCAATTTTTTTTCATCTCTTGAAGAATTTCACGATTTCTCAAAACAAAGTGTCTAATTTCAGATTGAATGGGCACTAACCAATAGTTATGCAAAGATACTCCCACCATTTCCCATTCCCCCTCAGAGAAATCTAAATCATCAAGCATTTTTTTGGGTTCTGCGGAAATAAAAAAAGACCACAAAATAGAAATTGTAAATAAAAATTTATAAAGAGTTGGGATTTTGATCATCATTATTAAGAATTTCAGAAGGATTTTTTAAAACTTTTTCAGCGATTTTTTTTCCAGTAGGAGTAGCGGCTAAACCACCCAGTGCAGTTTCTTTATAGCGGGAGTCCATAGATTGTCCTACTTCACCCATCACATCAATTACTTCATCCACAGGGATTATGGAACTATCACCTGCTAAAGCAATTTGAGCTGAAGCAAAAGCAATCACAGAAGCAGAAGCATTTCTTTTTACACAAGGAACTTCCACTAAACCAGCGATTGGGTCACAAATTAAACCCAACATATTCATAATGGTAATTGCGACAGAGTCAAAAATTTGATCAATGTTTCCGCCGAGGGCATAAACAATAGCCCCTGCACCCATAGCAGCAGCAGTGCCAGTTTCAGCTTGGCATCCTCCAACAGCACCAGCAATAGAGGCTCTTTGTTCTATAATTAATGCAATACCTGCAGAAACTAACATAGCTTCGTAAATAGTTTGATTTTCTAAATGATGTAAATCTTGTAGAGTAGTTAATACCCCTGGCAAAATTCCAGAAGCTCCTGCAGTAGGTGCAGCCACTATTCTTCCCATACAAGAATTGACTTCTTTGGCAGCTATACTTCTATAAACCAACATTTTAAATTCTTCACTTAATACTGTAACAGAACTATTTTTAATTTTTTTGGCGCCATTGTCAATCATACCGCTTATAGATTGCATATTTTGTGATAATCCTTTATCAATAGCATCTCGCATCACTATATATGCAGCAGAGAGACCGTCCCAGATTTGATTTTCTGAACGATTTCTAAGTTCCATTTCATAATGTAAAACCGGTTTCCAGACGGGTTCATGGCTGTGTTCACAGTAGTTTTTCCATTCCAAAAAACTTTCAAAATTTACACGCATACAAATGCAAATATATGGTGTTTCTGGTAAATTGTTTACCTATTATAAATTTTTATTTTTCTTTATGGAATTACTTTTGTTGATTGATAGAAAAGATTTTGTAATTTTGCGATACAAAAATAATTAAATGAAAATTGCTGTAATTGGAACAGGATACGTTGGATTAGTAACAGGGACATGTTTTGCTGAAACCGGTAATGAAGTTTTATGTGTGGACATTGATCAAGAAAAATTAAAAAAATTAAAATCAGGAGTAATAACTATTTATGAACCCGGTTTAGAACTGATTTTTTCTAGGAATATCAAAGAAAATCGTTTGTTTTTTACAGACTCTTTAAAAGAAGCAGTAGATTTTGCTGAAATGATTTTTCTTGCATTACCTACCCCTCCTATGGAAGATGGATCCGCAGATTTAAAATATGTCTTAAATGTTGCTGAAGAAATTGCAGTTTACATGAAAGAATACAAAGTGATTGTCAATAAAAGTACTGTTCCTGTTGGAACTGCTGATAAAGTAACTGAAATTATTAAAAGTAAAACACAAGTTCCTTTTGATGTTGCTTCTAACCCTGAATTTTTGAGGGAAGGTTCTGCTGTTGAAGATTTTATGAGACCTGAAAGAGTAGTGGTTGGAACTTCTTCTGATAAAGTTAAAGAAATGATGGACATACTTTACGCTCCTTATTTAAGAAGTGGAAATCCACTCATTTATATGGATGTAAGAAGTTCTGAATTAACTAAATATGCATCAAACGCTTTCTTAGCAACCAAAATTAGTTTTATGAATGAAATGGCTCAATTATGTGAAATCGTTGGTGGAAACATAGATTTAATTCGTAAAGGTATGGGAACAGATTCTCGTATAGGTAATCGTTTTTTATTCCCTGGTGTGGGTTATGGTGGCTCTTGTTTCCCGAAAGACGTAAAGGCTCTTATTCATACTTCTCATGAGCATGGTTATGAATTTAAAATTTTAGAAGCTGTTGAAGAAGTAAATACCATTCAAAAATCTCATATTGTTAAAAAAATTAAAAAATATTTTGGTAACCTAGAAGGAAAACAAATTGCTCTTTGGGGATTAGCTTTTAAGCCTAATACTGACGATATTCGTGAAGCCCCTTCTCTTGTAATCATCAATGAGTTGTTAGCTTTAGGTGCTAAAATAGTTGCTTTTGACCCTGTAGCGATAGAATCCTATCAAAAATACTATCCTCAATTAAATATTGAATACACTGATAATCAATATAAAACTCTTGAAAATGCTGATGCTCTTGTCATAGTAACCGAATGGAATGAGTTTAGAACTCCAGATTATGCTAAAATCAAATCTTTGCTAAAAAATCCCGTGATTTTTGATGGTAGAAACATTTTAGATGTTCATATTGTTAAAAAACATGGCTTTTATTATGAAAGTATTGGTAAACCTGCCATTCATTAATAAATAGCTATGAAAAATTATCATTTTAAAACTGATATTCATTGTAAGGGTTGTCTTTCAAAAATTGAAAAAGCACTTCAAAATCAAAAAAACATAGATTCTTGGAAAGTTGATTGGAACTCCAAAATATTAGAAGTTCAGGGGGATATCCAAGATATTCAGAATTTTGAAGACACAATATTTGAACAAACTCAAGTATACATTGAAGAAGTGAAGTAAATTTGTTAGTTTCTGATAAAAAGAAACTTAACAATTTGATTGATATTTTAAAATGGAAATTATTTGGATAACCGAGAACTACTATCCCAATAAAGGTGGTATGGCACAGTCTTGTGATAGAATTGTAAATGGATTGCGAAATTCTGGTTGGATAATTCATATTTTACATTTTTCTAATCGACACTCTAAAATTGTTATCCAGAAACAATTTAATGGAAGTTATATTGCTATTCCTACTTCTGAGAATTATCCGCATGCTTTACAATTAGGTTTTCAATATATTCAAAAAGAACTCCTCCAAACTCAACAATTGGTTGCATTTGGAGGGTTTTTACCCATTTTATCTGTACAGACTTATGCTCTTTGGTTAAATATTCCTTATTCAGTTTGTATTCGTGGAAATGATTTTGATGTAGCTATTTTTCATTATCAAAGAAAAGCAATTTTATTAGATACCCTGAAAAACGCCCATTCTATTATTACTAACACAACAGATAAAGCTATTAAAATTAATCAATTGTTAAATAATGATAAAGCAAAATTTATTGCTAATGGAATAGAAAATGATTGGAAAGCCTCTGATTATGAATTGAAATTTGCTAAACAATACAAAAAACAATTTGAAAACCAAAAAATCATTGGTTTGTTTGGACAATTGAAAGAAAAAAAAGGCACATTATTTTTTTTAGAAGCAGTATTACAAGCAAAATTAATCAATGAGTTTCATTTCATTATTGCTGGAGAATTAGAAGAAAAAGTGATTCAGATGATGGAAACTCATCATTTTCATTACGAAAAATTAGAATTTATTGAACGCTTTCAATTGATTAAATACTATTTATCCTGTGATTGGATTGCTATTCCTTCATTTTATGATGGTATGCCTAACGTACTTTTAGAATCAATGGCATTAGGAATACCTGTAATTGCTTCAGATGTTGATGGAATGAAAGATGTTATTTCTGATGAAAATTCAGGATTACTTTTTAAAAATCATGATTCCTCTGATTTGATTTTTAATTTACAAAAGATTATCGATTTCTCTGATAGTGAATGGAATAAAATCAAAGAAAATGCAAAAAAATCCGTTATGGAAAAGTATAACTTAGGACTTGAAATCCAAAATTTTAGAAAAGTTTTACAATTAGATTAAATTAACTTTTAAGAAATTAACTTTTTAACTTGCCAGCCTATTACCCATTTAAAAAATACGTATGTAATCAAAGAGTTTATTAAAATAACCATCACACAAGCACTCATACCGTATAATGGAACAAAATAGATATTAAGAAAAAAAACTATAGGAGCAGCAAGTAAGGAATACATTAAACTTAACCAAGTTTTTTCTAACAAAATGGTATAACGGACATACAATTGAGCCAATGCTTCAATTATCTTGGCAATTAATAAAATCCCTAATACCCATAAAGCATCATAATAAGTTGATGGAAAAATTTGAAAAACTAAACCCAACCATGTACCCAAATAAATACCTCCACCAGCAACAAAAAGTAGAGCAAAAAGTCTTTTTTCGGTTCTTAATGTATGACCAAAATTATGTTCAATATCGGTTACTTTTAAAAAATCAGGAAGCATAACATTTAAAAAGGATATACTCACAATGGGTATAATAGAAGCTAATTGGGTAGCAAGAGCATAGGAAGGCATTTGAGTATTAAAACTTGAATTTTCTAAGTAAAGTTTATCCAAAAAATTTAAAATAATTGCTAAACAAGCATTTAAAAATATAGGAAATGCGATTTTAAAAATTGGTTGAATAAATTTGGATTCTATACTCCAGTGAATTTCTTTTTGTAAAGACAAGAAAAATACTATAGAGATCATAAAATCTAATCCATAAAAACACCATAAACGAAAACTTACTGGTTCAGAATACCAATGAAAATATAAACCTAATAAAACAGGGATATGAACTAAAAACCTAAAAATTTGGATTTTTTGAATGAGTTTAATTTTTTTGGTAGCTAAAAGCCAAGCATTTAATATAAAATTAAAAGCTGCTACAAATACAGCAAATTGCAAAGCATAGCGATATTTCTCAAAATTAACATTGCTTTTATAAAATAATGCTTTAGCAATCCATAAATCCATTTTTAACCCTAGAAAAATAGAAGCAATTATTAAATTGGGAATTAAAAATAATAAAAAAATGGTTCCATTAATTTTAGAGTGATCCTCTTGAAGGGTTTGATTTAACAATTTCGTATGAGGTACGTAAAGACCCAAGTTAGCAATTAATGATACGGTAGAAATATAAAAAAAAAGATAGTTAAAAAGCCCAAAATCGGGGCGGCTCATTAACTGAGTATAAAGAGGAATAAGAATCACCATTCCAGCTTTTACCAATATATCTAAAGAAAGTAAAGCAAAAAAACTTCTTACAGATGCATTATTTTTATAATGTTTGATATAGAGCCTAAAAACCAATCTTTTAAAAGACATGAATTATTTTTCAATAAACACACCCATTTTACAGAATTTTTCAATTCTGGAAGCAATGAGTTTGGAGATATTCTTTTTTTGAAGTTTAGGAAGTTCTTCTAGAAGTGTATTTTTAACATTTTCAAAAGATTGTTGGGGATTTTTGTGGGCACCCCCAAGAGGTTCAGGAATAATACCATCTATCAATTTAAGTCTTAAATTATCAGCGGCTGTTAATTTAAGAGCTTCGGCGGCTTCTTCTTTATGGTCCCAATTATGCCATAAAATAGAAGAACAAGACTCCGGTGAAATCACAGAATACCAAGTATTTTCTAACATAAAAACTTTATCCCCCACACCAATACCTAATGCACCACCCGATGCACCTTCACCAATGACAATACATATAATTGGTACTCTTAACCGAAACATTTCACGAATATTCATAGCAATGGCTTCTCCTTGCCCCAGTTCTTCTGCATGTAAACCGGGATATGCACCAGGAGTATCAATGAATGTAATAACAGGTTTTCGAAATTTTTCTGCTAAACGCATTAATCTCAAAGCCTTTCTATAGCCCTCAGGGTTAGCCATTCCAAAATTTCTATATTGACGACTTTTGGTGTCCCTTCCTTTTTGCTGTCCTAAAACCATAACTGTTTGTCCGTCCAGCTTTGCTAAACCTCCTACTATTGCTTTATCATCGCCATAAAGTCTATCTCCATGAAGTTCATAAAAATCTGTGAAAATATTTTGGATATAATCCAAAGTATAAGGGCGGTCAGGGTGGCGAGAAAGCAGAACTTTTTGCCAATTTGTTAGATTACCATATATATTTTTTTTAAGTTCAATTACCTTATTTTCAAGCTCTTTAATTGCTGAACTCATATCAATATTATTTTGATCAGCCAAGGCTATCATTTCAGTAAGTTTTTTTTCTAATTCAGAAATAGGTTTTTCAAATTCAAGTTCCATAATAAGAATTCTCACCGCAAAGTAAATAAAAAAATGAATTGGGATAAAAAAGGGTTAAAAATTAATTTTGAAGAAAAGCGTAAATATCAATTTAAAGGCGAGGCTGACTGAAATTTCCTCTTTCACAAAAAACCTTCGGGCGAAATTTCATAGCTATATTCCCCTCACTTCTATTACAAATTTTCAATCGCTGATTGCTCAATGATATTTTTGGTAATCGGTTTCATCTAAAACTAACCTTCATTTTCTTGTTCGTCTTGTTCAGCTTCCATTTCGACCTTTGCATTTGTTTTGTAAAAGATGCTTGTTAAATATGACGTCAAGAAATTATCGTTTAAAAGGTCAATGAAATAATGTCTTGAAACTTTAGTATGAAAACGGAACATGGATTTTTCGCCATTTCTAAATTTTTATCGTTTTATGGTGATTATTTTTATCGTTTTTTAAAGTTAAGATTTGTTAATAATGCAAAGATAAAAAAATTCTTTAAAATTTTGTAATTTTCTATCTTTTTTGTTGTTAAAACATTGCTGCGACAAAATCTAAAATTGGATGAAAGAACTATAAAGAAAAATAAATTTTTTAATTTTGGAGCCTTATGGCAAAGCATGATGAAGAAACGCCTTTGATGAGGCAATATCAATCTTTTAAACAGAAGTATCCTGATGCAATTTTATTGTTTCGTGTAGGAGATTTTTATGAAATGTTTGGTGAAGACGCTATCAAAGCCTCTAAAATTCTTAATATTCAGTTAACCAAAAGAAATAATGGTAAAGCCTCTGAAATTGAATTAGCAGGATTTCCTCATCATAGTATTGATGTTCATTTGCCTAAATTAGTAAAAGCTGGACAAAGAGTAGCTGTATGCGACCAATTAGAGGATCCGAAATTAGCTAAAGGTATAGTAAAAAGAGGAGTTACTGAAGTCTTATCACCCGGAATATTAACGAACGAGAAAGTTCTTGAACATAGCAAAAACAATTATATTTGCTCTTTATTTTTTTACCAAAATCAGAATATAGGAATTGCATTTTGTGATATTTCTACCGGTGATTTTTTTTGTTTTAGTATTCCACTCTCTAAACTTGAAAAAATTCTTTTCACCTTTGAGCCTTCAGAAGTCATTTTACCCAGAAAAGATTTAAAAAATTTTAAAGATTTATTTCATGAAGATTTTTACACTTATCGTTTAGAAGATTGGATTTATGAAAAAGATTTTGCTATTCAACAATTGTTAGATCATTTTCAAGTGCAAAGTTTAAAAGGCTTTGGTCTAGAAGAGGAAATTTATGGTAGTATTGCAGCAGGGGCTATTTTACATTATCTAAAATATAACGAACAACATCAACTCAATCACCTCAAGCAAATTCATTATTTTGCTGATGAAGAATTTTTGTATTTAGATAAATTTACTATCAGAAATTTAGAGTTAATTCATTCTCAATATAATGAAGGAAAATCGTTATCAGAAATTTTAGATGAAACCCAAACAGCTATGGGTGCAAGGCTTCTTAGAAAATGGATTTTAATGCCCCTAAGAAATATCATTCTTATAGAAAATCGTTTAAATAAAATTCAAGAACTCATTCAGTTCCAAAAAATTTTATCAGAAATTAGAGAAAAACTAAGTTATATTTCTGATATAGAAAGACTTGCGGCAAAACTTTCTATGCTTAAATTGAATCCACGTGAAGCTATAATATTAAAACAATCGTTAACCATAGTACCTGAAATAAAAAATTGTATACAACATTTAGAAATGTTTCAGGATTTTATTCATCTTTTACCAGATTGTAGTAATGAAGTAGAATTACTCAAAAATACATTAATTGAAAATCCTGCATTAAGTTCAGCCAATGGTTTTATCATTCAAGAAGGGATCTCTCAGGAATTAGAAGAACTACGAAACATTCAAGAACACGCCCAAAAAGTATTGCTTCAAATTCAACAAACAGAAGCATTAAATACAGGAATTGCTAATTTAAAGGTAGATTTTAACAAAGTTCATGGTTACTATATAGAAATTAGCAAAGCCCATAAAAATAAAGTTCCTGACTATTTTGAGCGTCGCCAAACATTAACCAATGCAGAAAGATATATCACTCCTGAACTCAAAGAATTAGAAGTAAAAGTATTAACTGCTGAAGAAAAAAGGGTAGTTTTGGAACAAAAATTATATGTAGAACTTTTGCAAAAGTTACAACTTTCTTTAAATAAGTTTCAAGAAACGGCTAAAATTATAGCTCAAATTGATGTTTTGTCTAATATCGCTCAAATCGCTATACAAAGAAATTATTGTAAACCAGAAGTTTATGATAATGATGTTATAGAAATTATAGCAGGAAGGCATCCAGTGATTGAAAAAATGTTGCCTATTGATAAAACTTATATTCCCAATGATGTTTATTTAGATAACTCTTCTCAACAAATTATTATTTTAACGGGACCGAATATGGCTGGGAAATCTGCATTTTTAAGGCAAGTAGGTCTCATTACTTTGATGGCACAAGCAGGATTTTATGTTCCTGCACAACAAGCCAAAATAGGATTGGTAGATAAAATTTTTACTCGCGTAGGAGCATCGGATAACCTCGCCGCAGGTGAATCTACTTTTATGGTAGAAATGAACGAAACCGCTCGTATCATTAATAATGCCTCTCCTAAATCTTTGATTCTTTTAGATGAAATAGGAAGAGGAACTTCTACTTTTGATGGAATTTCTATTGCTTGGTCATTAGTAGAATTTTTACATAATGAAAAAAATTACCAATCAAAAACCATTTTTGCTACTCACTATCATGAATTAACAGAATTAGCCAATTCTTTACAACGTGTTAAAAATTTTAATGTGAAAGTAAAAGAAATGGATGGAAAAATTTTATTTTTAAGGAAATTAGAAGCTGGAAGCTCCGAACATAGTTTTGGGATACAAGTTGCGGCAATGGCAGGACTGCCAAAATCCATCATTGATAGAGCAAATGAAGTTTTACAACAATTTGAAAATCAGAGAATCCAACAAAAAAATACTGCCTCACAAATTCCCGTAAAAACTCAACCCATTCAAATGAAACTCTTTGAACTCATGGACGAAGATACCCTAAAACTCCGTAAATTACTTTCTCATATTGATATAGACCGAATGACTCCCGTAGAAGCACTATTAAAACTTCAAGAAATAAAACGCGAAATTCTTGATAAACATTAAACAATAAAAAAATCAAAAATTATTCTTTGTTAATCCATTGAAATCTTTGTTTAGAGCCATCAGGATTTTTAACGATAATTTCAGGAAATTTTACAGGTTGATTTTCTTTGGGATAGATTATTGTATATTTATCAGGGGCATTAGGAAATTGTACATCAAATTGCAAAATACCCTCAAAATCCAAAACAATATTAGGGTCTTTGATATTAGAAATTTTTAATTCAATCCATTGGGGATTTTTAGAAGAAGCATATTTTACCTTCAAATTCTTAGAATGGATGTAAGTAATATGAAGATATTCTATGGTTTTGTTAGGATTAATGCACCTGAAAGTTCCTTTATGTCCCGTTAACTCAGGAATACCATAAAAAGTTTGTACCGATTTATCGGAATGGATACATTCTATATAATTTTCACCAGAATAACCCTTTAATTCATAGATTTTGGTATCATTAGGAAATTTTACCTTTGTTCCTTCGCCAAAATGATTTAAAAATGGAATCTGGGGATTAATAATTTGTAGCGGTATATCTTCAGGATTATTGCCAGAGGAATAAAATATACGTTTTTGTTCTTTATTAATTTTTAAGTATTCAATCAATTCATTAGGATTTTTACATTCCAATTTTTCATAAAAGAAATCATAAACCTTCGTAGATTGAGCATTTGCATTCAATGAATATAAAACAATGAACAAAAACAAGATTTTCAAATTATTCTTCATAATCAATACATTAAGTTTACAAAATTAGTAGTATTTTGGTTTTGAAAGAGAAAATATTTATTTTTGTAACCCTAAAAAATTATAACTATGCAGATGAGTCTAAAAATGGAAAAGTTCTTAATAACAGCAACATTTATAATCGTTGCTGCTTATGCCTATTTTTATGCCAATGAAGTCAATTTAGCATTGGAGAAAAGTGGAGGCTCATTTACTATCATAAAAACTCAATGGGACGATTGGATTCCTTTTATTCCAGAATTTATTTATCCTTATTATATTTATTTTCCTTTTATGCTTTTGGTTGTACCTATTACCTCCACAAGATTGCAGTTTTATCATGTAGTTACAGCTTTTGCTATTTTAGAATCCACGGCAATTTCTACATTTATTTTGTTTCCCACAAAAATGATAAGACCAATAGTTGAACCTTCTAATTTTACTTATCAATTGGTTTACAGTATGTTTTCCGTGGATCCTGGTTATAATTTATTACCATCACTTCATGTTGGACATTCGGTATTAGTAGCAGTATTTTTTTATGTTTATCAACGTAAATTTTTTATACCAGTTTTTATTGTAGCAACAAGTATTTGCCTTTCAACGGTTTTTATCAAACAACATTATGTAATTGATATTCCCTTTGGAATTTTATATTCCATAACTGCATATAACATTGCAAAATATATTATTTACAAAAATCGTAGTAAATTTGCCATGGAATAAAATGATAAAAATCGGGGAAAATATAATTTTTGAGGAATTTCCTTTACTGCTCGCACCTATGGAAGATGTAAGTGACCCTCCCTTTCGTAAAGTTTGCAAACAAAATGGTGCTGATTTGATGTACACTGAGTTTATATCTTCAGAGGGTTTAATTAGAGATGCCGCACAAAGCAAAAAAAAATTAGATATTTTTGAATACGAAAGACCCATTGGAATACAATTATTTGGTTCTGATGTAGATACGATGGCAGAATGTACCAAAATTGCCACAGCAGTAAACCCCGATTTGATTGATATAAATTATGGTTGCCCTGTCAAAGCGGTAGCTTGTAAGGGTGCTGGTGCCGCTCTACTAAAAGATATTCCATTAATGGTTAAAATGACAGAAGGCGTCGTAAAATCTACTCATTTACCTGTAACCGTAAAAACACGCCTTGGCTGGGACGATGCCTCTAAAAATATTGAAGAAGTCGCTGAAAGATTGCAAGATATTGGTATTAAAGCACTTACTATTCATGGTAGAACTCGTGTTCAAATGTATAAAGGAGATGCTGATTGGACCTTAATCGGAAAAATTAAAGAAAATCCTCGCATCAAAATCCCAATCTTTGGTAATGGCGACATTGATTCTCCCCAAAAAGCCTTAGAATACAAAAATCGTTATGGCGTAGATGGAATTATGATTGGACGTGCATCTATTGGCTATCCTTGGATTTTTAATGAAATTAAACATTTCTTCAAAACAGGGCAAGTTCTACCCCCTCCTACCCTTGCTGAAAGAGCCAAAGTTTGCCTAGAACATTTTGAATTTTCTTTGCAATGGAAAGGTGAAAAATATGGTCTAATTGAAATGAGAAAGCATTACGGGAATTATTTTAAGTCAATTCCTTTTTTTAAAGAAACAAAACTCAAATTATGTACTTCTGACTCTATTGATGAGGTGAGAGAAATTCTCAATCAACTACAAATAGAAGATTATGAAATTATTAAGCCCGTTTAAAAACCTGCCTTGATGTAACTCCAACCCTCTTGTTGCCTTTTAGCAACTTCAATAATACCCGCTTTTACATATTTTAATCCATCAACCAATTGAATTTTTTCCATTTTCTTTTCAACCATAGTGTTTTCGCACGCAACAAATTCTACACCTTTCTTAGAAAGCTCTTGAATTGAGGGATATACAACAGTTTTTTCTTTCATTAACATTTCTATTCCAGGTCCATGGCATACCACTGCTAATTTTACGGTTGGGTCTTCTTTCAAAATGTTTTTAAACTGTCTAATAACTGCTTTATGGACTAAGGAATCATTAGAGGTTAATTGAAAAACAATTTTTAATTGAGCATTAGTAAAGTTGGCTATTAATACAGCCCAAATGGTAATCAATAAACTTTTCATACTTGCAAATTTACTCACCCAGTAATTGGAAAATTGTAACATAAATTACATTTGTACCAAACATTTTGTTAATTATATCCAAAATTATCCACTCAAAGAATTTATTGAGAAGAGGAAAAAAAATTGAATAAAACCGAAATGCGTGAGGGATGCGAAGGGCACGAAGTGGCACTGCCTTTTGACACTTTTGAAAAAAGTGTCAAAAGGATTGCTGAAACGAAGTGAAACCCAAAGCAGCCCGACCCTGAACATAGTGAAGGGACACGCCCCAAAAATCAAAATTTTAGTCTTATCAAAATCCTCATGGAAAACTTTTTTTACAAAAAAATTAAAAATCCATTTTAATGGTTTATTTTTGCGTTTTTAATTGATAATGAAAAAAATTTTCGTTTTAGCGTTTGCTGCTTTTTGGATAAGCAGTTGTGAGAAAGTAGATAAAAATTTAGTAGAAATTCAAACTTCTTATGGAGTAATTAAAATCAAATTGTATGATGATGTACCTAAACACAAAGAAAATTTTATCAAATTAGCCAAAGAAGGTTTTTATGATAATACAGGATTTCATAGAGTTATCAAAGAATTTATGATACAAGGGGGAGACCCCAATTCAAAAGACCCAGAAAAAAGGGCACAATGGGGCATGGGTGGACCCGGCTATGAACAAGATGCAGAAATTAATCCTAAATATTTTCATAAAAAAGGGGCAGTAGCAGCTGCAAGAATGGGAGATAACGTAAATCCTGACAGAAAGTCTTCTGGCTCACAATTTTATATTGTAACAGGTAAAAAATCTACCCATGAAGAATTAGACCAAATGGAAAAAGCAATTAATCAAGCCAATTTCCAAAAATTTGCATATCAACAAATTGCAAAACCAGAATTTGATTGGGTACGTAAAATTAATATTCAAAAACTTCAAAAAGAAAATCCTGATTCATTAATAAAATTAGACCAAATCATCAACAAACAATTAGAAGACGAGTACAAAAAAGTTTCTAAAGAATTTAAGTTTACCCAAGAACAACGTAAATATTATACAGAAATTGGCGGTGCACCCTTTTTAGATGGTCAATATACGGTATTTGGAGAGGTAGTGGAAGGTATGGACATAGTTGAAAAAATTAGCCAAGTGGAAACCTTAGAAAATGATATTCCTACTAAAGACATAAAAATTACGGTAAAAATTAATGAGTAAAATATTAGTTACTGGTGGAACAGGTTTTTTAGGGCGTTTTATCATTGATAGGCTCATAAGAGAAAAACTTTATGTAAAAGCCTTAGTAAGAAATCCTAACCACCATGCTATAAAAGATTGGGGAAATCACGTAGAAATTATTCAAGGGGATATTTTAGATATCCCCTCATTAGAGACTGCTTTTGAGGAAGTTACCCACGTAATACACTCTGCTGCAACAGTTACTTTTCATAAAAAAGAACATGCTTGGATGAAAAAAGTAAATGAAACAGGAACCGCAAATATTGTCAATTTATGTTTAGAAAAGGGTATTCATAGGCTTGTTCATGTAAGTTCAGTTTCAGCGTTAGGAAGAACCGAAAAAAATGAACTTTTAAACGAAAATACGAAATGGCAAGAGTCTCCACTCAATACTTTTTATGCAAAAACAAAATATTTAGCAGAAAAACAAGTTTATAGAGGTATTGAAGAAGGTTTAAATGCTGTAATTTGTAGCCCTTCCATGATTATGGGATATGGAGATTGGAATTTAGGCACTCCTAAAATGTTTTCTATGATATACAAAGGATTTCCCTTTTATCCAGAAGGTATGAATGGTTTTGTTGGTGCAATTGATGTCGCTGAAGCAATTCGTATCATGCTTGATGCGCCCATTCCTAGTGGTAAAAAGTATGTACTTTCTCAATGTAATATGACTTACCAAAAGCTTTTTAATAGCATTGCATTTGCACTCAATAAACCTGAACCCAAATGGAAAATTCCTAAAAATTTATCTTTAATTTATGGTTCTCTTTCTGAATTTTTGGGTGAATTATTTAAAAATCCTTCCTTAGTGACAAAAGAAACCGCTTTAACTTCTAGTTTGAATTTTCAATATGATGGTTCTTTAATTACCAAAGAGTTAGGTTTGATTTATACACCTGTTGAAATCATCATCAGAGAAACTGCAGCCTTATTTTTACAAGAAAATGTTATGAACAAAAAATAGTAGTAGATTTTCATGTGGTATTGGGCATATCCTTATTGGGCATTTTTATTTATTTTATTTATTGTAGCTTTATTTTATCGTTGGAAAGTTTATAAAAAACAATTGGTTTTAACGGTTTCTAAATTACCGACCAGCGAAAAAAAATTTCCTTTTTGGATTGTTTTTATTCCCGAAATATTACTTTGGTTATCTTTAATTATGCTTATTATTGCCTTAATGCGTCCACAAAAAATTTTATCCTACAGCCAAAAAACAACTGAAGGAATTGATATAATGCTGGTTTTAGATGCCTCTAAATCTATGGAAGCCAATGACTTTCTACCCAATCGTTTAGAAGTAGCAAAAAATGAATTAATTCAATTTATTGAAGAAAGAGAAAGCGACCGCATAGGCTTGGTTATTTTTGCGGAAGATGCTTTTTCCGCTTGTCCACTGACATTAGATAAAGATTTATTAAAAACGATTATTCAAGAAATCAATTCAGAAACATTGCCTAGTAGTGGAACAGCAATTGGCACTGCCTTAGTTACAGCGATTAATAGGCTTCAAAATGTGAAAGATTCAAAATCAAAGATTATTTTATTGGTTACCGACGGAGTTTCTAATAAAGGGAAAATAAATCCACTAACAGCCGCTGAATTAGCTGCAAAAAAAGGTATTAAAATATTTGCAATTGGAATTGGTACCAAAGAAGGGGAAGATACAGAATATGATTTTCCTACACTTCAAAAAATGGCTAACTTGACCCAAGGAAATGCTTATGAAGCCCAAGATATTCAAAAATTACAACTCATATTTGAAAAACTCCAATTAGAATATAAATCTTTGTTTCAACAACCCATAAAAAATAAAACCAAAGATATTTACCCCAATTTTTTATGGGCTTTTTTTGCCTTGTTTTTGGTAAGTTTTGTCCTAAAATCAATAGGGATTGACCAAATTTTTGCGGAATAAACTAGAATTTAAGCCTTCTCATACTTTATATTCTGGTTGAACTGTTTAAGGCTCAATGTTCGCTATTGTAAGCGTTTTTCTACTTTTTCAAAAATGTTAAAAAACAGTGCTAAACTTCAAATTTCTTCTGATAATTAAAGAAAGGAATTTTCTTTTCTCTATTCAAAATTTAAGCTAAAAAGCAAAGTATGGGTTCTAATTCTACGAATATTTTCACCAAAACTTGTATTTTCACCCACATAAATATTGGGTAATCCAAAAGAATAAGAAATTTCAGGACTTAATTTTACCCTATCGCCATAAATATCAATTCCAAAAGCTACAACAACAGAATGGTCATATTTTTCTGTTTTGAGGATATCTGGGTCATCTTTAACTTTTTTATCAGAAGATAAATTCCAACTAAATTTTCCACCACCCATCACATAAACACGGTGATTTCTCCAAAATTGAGATTTGAATTTCAATAATAAAGGTAAATCCAAATAAGCGGCTTCTAATCTTCTTAAAAAAGTTGAATCTTGATTAAGTTTATAATTAAAATTACGTTGTTGAAGAGAAACAGACGGGATAAAACGCAGATCCCACATATCAGCCAATTTTAAATTGGAAATCATACCCAAATTAATACCGGGAATGGGCTTTGCAACAATATCTTTTAGTCCGGGTCTTCTTGGATTATTTTCTAAATTTCCATAATCTAATCTTACCATGGAATAGTTCATACCCATAGTAAAACCTAAATTAAAAGCTCTCCAATCATAATGTTTATTATGTTGGGAAAAACCCAAGAGATGGGTCATGATAAATGCAAAAATGAGAATAGTTATTTTCTTAAAAGATAAAGTGAGCATATTCCAAAAGTTAAGGGTTTCCATTCTGTTTGAATAAAATGATTATGATGGCAAATTTCTAAAAAATCTTTACCATTAGGAAAAGCTTCTACTGATTTTGGTAAATATTCATAAGCAGAAGGGTCTTTGGAGAACCATTTTCCGATTGTTGGCAAAATATTTTTAAAATATAAATTAAAAAGTTGTTTCATAGGAAATTGTGAAGGGATAGCAGGTTCTAAAATCGCAACCATTCCACCGGGTTTTAAAACTCTATAAATCTCTGATAAGCCTTTATGAAGGTTTTCAAAATTTCTAACTCCAAAACCAATCGTGATTGCATCAGCGTAGTTATCGGGAAAAGGTAAATTTTCGCTATCCCCTTTTTGCATATCAATGAGTTGATCTAAATTTCTTTTTTTTATTTTTTCTCTACCCATTTGAAGCATACCCTCAGAAATATCTAACCCAATAATTTTGTGGGGTTGAAGTTTAGAGGCTTCAATAGCGAAATCGCCTGTACCAGTAGCAATATCTAAAATGATTTTGGGTTGAATTATACCAATTCGCTGAATAGCTTTTCTTCTCCATAAAATGTCCATACCCATGCTTAAAAAATGATTCAAAAAATCATATTTATGAGAAATGCTATCGAACATTTTTTCTACTTGCTCTTTTTTTGAGCCTTGTTCGCTGTAAGGTTTAACGATTGTTTCTGACATTGAATTTACAAAAATAACAATTATTTGATTTGGTAATTAACAGCAACTTGTAAATGGGAGTTCAAAAATTTTCTTTCTTCTTGATTATTATCTTTAAAAAAACCCTCTCTATAAATAGACCTTATGCTTTTATGATAACGAATTTGAACTTCAAATTCGGGAAAAAAGTAAAAACTGACCCCCGTATTTGCTCCATAATCCCATTTTTGAATATCGGAAGCATTTTCATAGTTTCTATAAACATCATCAACGATACCCCCTTCACCTACAATCACTTTTACAGTTCCTTTATCGGAGGCGTGTAATAAATAATGGATTTGAGAACCCAATTGAACTGCTAACCATTTTTTGATTAACCAAGAAGCATTGATGGGTAACGTTAAATAACGTAGTTTTAAATCACCTGCTACCCAAGCATTATAAAATGTAGGCAATTGGGTGATTGTACTTCCAAATTTTACATCTACAATTGTATCTCTACGATATTGTTTGGTATAGGGGGAGTTTCCTCTTGAATCATAATATAAATTGGTTTCTAAATATACTTTTTTTGAGAAGTAATATTTTCCAAAGATACCGATTAAAGGTCCTATTCCCAGTTCACCATCTTCCCCTTTCTCTAATTTATTTGGAATTGGAGCTCCAGCACTAAGACCACTTCTTACGCCAAATTTCCACTTTTTTTCTAATGGATTTTCTTGTGCATATACCTTTGAAAAGATTGCAATAATCGCAATCAGAAATATTTTTTTCATATCAAATTACAAAGATATTACTAAAAATAAGAAAATCCAAATTCTGAGAAGATGAAAAAAGATACTTTAAGTTTTAAGCATTGCTTTTGATAAGCATAAGAATACGAAAAGCACAAAATGAAATCTAATTAAAGAAAAACGAGACAGAATTATATTCTGTCCCGTTAATGCAGTATGGCAATAGTTGGTTATCTAACTATTAACTTTTGAACTGCTGCTGTTTCTTTTTCACGGACAAAATACATACCTGCGGGAAGGTTTTCATTTACCTGTAAGGCAGTGCCTTGGGTGTGGAAAGTATTGATAAGTTTACCTGTGATGTCCGTTAGTTCAAAAATAGCAGGTTTTTCGGATTGGAGGATGAAGGTACCGTTATTGGGATTGGGATAAACCTTCCATGAATCCTCTCCCATGTCTATATTTACTGCACGAATTTGAGAATAAGAATAGCTACCATCATTGTCAACTTGCTTTAAGCGGTAGTAAGAAACGCCTTTATATGGACTTTCATCATAGGTTTGATAGAAAAGAGTAGTGCTGGAGTTTTTAGCACCTTTTTGGGTAGTAATAGTTTCAAAGTCAACGCCATTGACACTGCGTTCTATGGCAAAATAGTTTGTATTGTTTTCTGTGGCAGTAGCCCATTCAAAACGAACTTTCGATGAATTATCAACAAACGCTTCAAAACTTAAAAGTGTAACAGGCAAAGGAGTACAAGAAACATCAGGACACAACTTCGTAACAAAAACATCATAACTTCCCCCGCCATACGTCGTCTGAAAAACCCCTGCGGTAATGTCGTAATTGGTGGATTGTGTATATCCCGACACGTACGCATTCCCGTTTCCGTCTATAGCTATGCTGTATCCTATGTCTTGATTACTCCCACCAATATATGTGGAATACACCAATGCCGTACCCGTACTGTTCAACTTCGTAACAAATAAATCCGAACCTCCCCCATTCGTCGTCTGAAAAGCCCCTGCGATAATGTCGTAATTGGAAGAAGTTGTATATCCCGTAATGAACACATTCCCGCTTACGTTTATGGCTATGCTACGTCCAAAATCATTATTACTCCCCCCAATATAGGTGGAATACACCAATCCTGTACCCGTGCTGTTCAACTTAGTAACAAAAACATCATAAGATCCTCCCTTCGTTGTCTGAAATGCCCCTGCGGTAATATCATAATTGGTGGAAAATGTAGATCCCGTAATGTAAGCATTCCCGCTAGCGTCTATGGCAATGTCAAATCCCTCCTCATCACTACTCCCTCCAATATAGGTAGAGTACACCAATGCCGTACCCGTGCTGTTCAACTTCGTAACAAAAACATCATAACCTCCCCCGCGTGTCGTCTGAAAAGCCCCTGCGGTAATGTCGTAATTAGTGGAAGATGTATATCCCGTAATGTAAGCATTCCCGCTCACATCTATGGCTATGCCAAATCCCTCCTCATCACCACTCCCTCCAATATAGGTAGAATACACCAATGCCGTACCTGTGCTGTTCAACTTCGTAACAAAAACATCATAAACTCCTCCCTTCGTTGTCTGAAACGCCCCTGGGGTAATATCGTAATTGGTGGATAATGTCATTCCTGACACGTACACATTCCCGCTGCCGTCTATGGCGATGCTATATCCAAAATCATTATTACTCCCCCCAATATAGGTGGAATATATCAATGCCGTACCCGTGCTATTCAACTTCGTCACAAAAACATCATAATTTCCCCCATTCGTCATCTGAAATGCCCCTGCGGTAATGTCGTAATTGATGGACAATGTATATCCCGTAATGTAAGTATTCCCGCTTACGTCTATAGCTAGGTCATACCCCTCCTCATCACTACTCCCTCCTATATAGGTAGAATATATCAACGCAGTACCTATGCTGTTCAACTTCGTAACAAAAACATAATAACTTCCACCATTCGGCGTCGTCTGAAATGCCCCTGCGGTAATGTCGTAATTGGTGGATTGTGTCCATCCCGTCACATACGCATTCCCGCTGCCATCCACACCAATATCATTGGCCCATTCCGAATCACTCCCTCCAATATAGGTGGAATAAATCAAGGGGTCTATGATTAAGTCTTGGGTTCGGTCATAGTTGCCTACGGCTATTTTCCAAGTATTGCCTTGCTTTTCAAAGCGGCTGGCTACCGTGTTTTTGCCTTGGTAGGTATGTAACTCCGCCATGGCTACTTCGCCAAAGCGAGTAGTAAAATACAGGTTGTCGTTTTTAATATACGCATCGTTTTGTCCTTCCAAGGTAAAGGCAATTTTAGAAGGGTCGGCACCGGGGTGTACTACATAGTCATACCGCAAACTGCCTTTGTCAAAGTAATAACGTAAGTCTATGCCATTATATACGTTCTTTACCACGGCTTCTTTATAAAGCCCTACGTTAGAAGCATGCTTGCTCGGGTCGTTGCCTATCAGGTAATTATAATAACCTACCTGCTTTTGCTTGCCTTCGCGTTGCGGAGCAGGATTGTGGTTTTGCAGTTTGAGAAGTACACGGTGTCCCAGTAAGGTGCTGTTTTCTAAGTCGTCGTGGTGGAACTTGTCACCAGCAGGGATGCTGGTGTTACTGTGACCAGCAGGGATGCTGGTGGTACGTTCAACCTTGTAAAACGTGTAATTCACGCCATACTTGGTTATCCAGGCGTCTAATCCGCCCATGCGACATAAATACAATACATCACTATGCCATTGTCCTTTGTTTTCAATGAAGTAGTGTTTGTCCATTTTGCTCATTTTTTGCTGAGCCTCTGCATTTTGCGCCAGCACTTGCGTAATTACAAGGCATAGCAGCAATAAGAATGTTAAGATTTTCATAAAATTGTAAAATTTAGTTTTTGATAAATTAAAAGGTTATTGATATAAATGCGAATTTTTTTTAAAGATTTTTTTGTTTTATTGATTGGAAGGGGCAAAATCTATTTTATGTAGATAATCTATATTACCTATTGCTTTTGCAAAGTAGGCTAAATCACTACCTTTGGCAAAACCAGATAGTTGAGAAGTATTGTTAATACGAGTATCAACAATTTTTGAAACATTATTCTT
>CAZBPK010000054.1:0-7415 GCA_964493765.1 uncultured Bacteroidia bacterium
AGATCGTCGGCAGCGTCCGATGTGTATAAGAGACCGTGACAACATTGGGTAAAATTTGAAAATTTAATTTATTGATTATCAGGAAGAAAAAGTAAAAATAAATTTCTTACTACAAAAATCCTATTCTAATTTTGCAGTATAAAATTATATGCAAACTGATACTCAAAACAAGCACTTTAAAGCATTCGTGCAAAAATCAGTTCTAATAAGATTAATTAAGGATAAGAAAAGCCTTGCAATTTACAGTTCTTTGGATACTTTTGTCAAATTTTTTTTGTTAATAAATTTAAAATTAAAAATAACTAAATAAAAATCAGGTAATTATTTATATCATGCAACATACATTAAAATTAGCCGTTTTCGGGTTAAGTGTTATTTTATTGTCTTTTTCGTGGGTTTTTTCTCAGGAGAAAGCCCTAAAAAGTGGTGTTAAAGGAAACATCAAAGAAAGTACGGGCGAGCCTTTAGAAGGAGTTACTGTAAGAAT
This sequence comes from uncultured Bacteroidia bacterium, assembly GCA_964493765.1. Classification (GTDB taxonomy): domain Bacteria; phylum Bacteroidota; class Bacteroidia; order J057; family CALLMJ01; genus CALLMJ01. Next base: position 488 of record CAZBPK010000054.1, read on the forward strand.
AGAGGGTACCTCTTTAGGGGCTTATACAGATGCAGAAGGAAAATTTCAATTTGAGTTAAAACCTGGTGATTATCAATTAAAATTTTCTTATGTTGGATTTGATGACACTTTAATTCCAGTAAAAATCGTTCAAAATAAAATTACGAACCTAGATTTTACTTTTACGGAAGGAGGAGTTTCTATGACAGGTGTAGAAATTGTGGCTGTCCGAAACACGAATACAGAGGTTTCTGTAATTTCTGATATTAAAACTTTAGACAAAGTAGCTAATGGGGTTTCTGCCCAACAAATCCAAAAAATGCCCGATAGAAACGCAAGTGAGGTTATAAGACGAATCCCCGGAATTACTTTACAAGATAATCGTTTTGTTTTGGTTCGTGGTTTAAATGAAAGGTATAATAATGTTTGGTTAGATAGAGCCATGACCCCTAGTTCTGAAACCGATAGAAGAGCTTTCTCTTTTGATATTATTCCCACACAAGCTATTGAAAGAATTATGATTTATAAAACGGCTTCAGCCGATATTCCTGCGGATTTTGCTGGAGCATTTATTCAAGTTTCTACTCACAACGTTCCTTCAGAACAATCTTTAACTGTAAATTATACAACAGGCTTCAGAACAGGAACGACTTTCCAAGATTTTTATCAATCTGAGAGAGGAAGTCTAGATTTCCTAGGTATGGACGATGGAACCCGTGCTCTACCCAGCGGCTTGCCCAAAATGATTAGAAATGACGGAGATATAGATTATTATAACAATATCAATAAAAAATTTGCCAATCAATGGGGTTTTACTACGCGTAGTGCGTTTTTAGATAGCCGATTCAATATTGTTCATAATTACATTTTAAAGTCTAATAAAATTAAAGCAGGTGCCGTAACAGTCCTTTCTTATTCTAACTCTAAGCAAAACTTTAATATCCAAAGAAAAGATTATTCTACCGATAACATCACTATTTTTGACTTTAATGACCAACAGTCTATTTATCAAGCCAATACAAGTTTGTTACATAATTGGAGTTTTAGTTTCAACCCTAAATTCCGATTAGATATCAGAAATTTTTTTAGCATGAGTGGAAGAGACCAAACCACCATTCGTTTAGGAAAGCATTTTGATGCAGGTTCTGATATTTACGGGGGAATGTATTATTACCTTCAACGTTTAACTTACACTACACAAATATCGGGTATCAATACCTTCAATAAAGAAAGCCAAAAATTAGACTATGCTATTAGTTACTCGTTAGCGAATAGACAAGAGCCTGATTTAAGAAGATTTACGGCTACAAGACCTTTAAATTCTCCAGAATTAGAACCTTATCAAGTTGCTGTTCCTCAGGGCACAGGTTCGCCTACTCGTGCAGGAAGATTTTATTCTCAATTACACGAAAATATTTTTACTACGGCTGTGAATTATTCACATCCTTTCTCAATTCCTTTTTTCTATGGAAGTAAAATACAATTAAAACTTAAAACGGGTTTGTATAATGAATTTAGAGACCGTGATTTTAACGCTCGTGTATTTACTTACATTATCCCTTCATTAAGTTTTGATTATGACAAACTCAAACTTCCTATTTCTCAAATTTTTGCACCTGAAAATATGCAGATGCCGAACGGTTTCCGTATTTCTGAAATGACTTTACCTTCCGATAAATACTATTCCAGTTTTTTAATTTCTGCGGGCTATTTACAAACTACTTGGAGTTGGTGGAAATTAGAACTTACAGCGGGCATAAGAGCAGAAAATACATTAAGAACTTTACAAAGTAAAAAGCAAGATGGCTCTAAGGTAGATACCACTTTGAGCCAACTTAATATTTTGCCTTCTACTACTTTAGTATTTAAAATGAACGAAAAAAATGTTATCAGAGGGGCTTATAGCCAGACCTTGAATAGACCTGAATTTAGAGAAATTGTTCCTTTTATTTTTTATGATTACGATTTGAATGCTACGATACTGGGTAGTCCTAACTTAAAAAATGCAACAATAAATAACTTTGATTTAAGATACGAATTTTATCCTAGCCCCGCTGATATTGTTTCTCTGGGCGTATTTTATAAAGATTTTAAAAATCCTATTGAGTGGATTATTCAGCCGGGAACAGGTAACCTTAATAGAACTTTTACTTTTGCCAACGCCCCTGTTGCCACTTCTATTGGTGCAGAAATAGAAATCAAAAAGTCTTTAGACTCTTGGTTTGATAATTACTTAAAATATTTTGGAGTAGTTTTTAATGCTTCTTATATCAAAAATCAAGTAGATTTAGGAGAGTTAGCAGTGAATCAACAACAAAAAAGACCTATGCAAGGACAATCCCCTTATATTCTGAATTCAGGAATTTTTTATCAAAGTGATAGTACCTTAGGTTTACAAGCTTCTTTATTGTATAATATTTACGGACCTCGCATCTTTATAGTAGGAGATAGAGACTATCCTGATATTTATGAAATGCAAAGACATGTTGTAGATGCTTCTATTACCAAATCTTTCGGGAATAAATGGTCTATCCGATTGAATATTCAAGATTTATTGAATCAGCCTTTCCGTTTTGTTCAAGATTTTAATAAAAATCAAAAACTAGAACCTGAGAAGGGAGATTATACTTTGATACAATGGAAAAGAGGAACTTATTTCACATTAGGCATAAACTATAAATTTTAAGAAATTTCATTTTTAATACATAAAATATGCAAATCAAACAATTTTTAGCAGTTTTTATGGGAGTTGCACTTACATTCACCGCTTGTAAGAAAAAAGATAACGAAGACAACTCCAGTAGTAACAACAATAACAACACTACTAATAAAGAAGTAGTGGAAGTAACAAGTAATATTACAGGCAACGTAACGTGGTCTGCGAACAAAATCTATCTTATCAAAAAGTACATTTATGTAGATTCTTTGGCTACTTTGACCATTGAGCCAGGAACCCTTATAAAAGGCGATAAAGATGATGTTGCTAATACCAAAGGCGCTTTGATTGTCAAAAGAGGAGGTAGATTAATTGCCGATGGAACAGTAGATAAGCCGATTGTATTTACTTCTAACAAATCCAAAGGTTTGAGAAACATTGGAGACTGGGGAGGAGTATGGATTTGCGGTATGGCGCCTACAAATGCAGGAAACAATGTTCCTGGTGAAGCAGACCTAGGGGTATATTATGGAGGAAATAACCCTAATGACAACTCTGGAACTTTACGCTATGTAAGAATTGAGTTCGGAGGAATCGCATTACAGCCTAATAAAGAAATCAACGGGCTTACTTTGGCAGGCGTAGGCTCTGGCACCATCATAGAAAATGTGCAAGTTTCTTTCAGTGGTGATGACGCTTTTGAATTTTTCGGTGGAAATGTCAATACCAAAAAAATCATCTCTTATAAAAACGTAGACGATGATTTAGATATGGATAACGGATACCAAGGTAAAATCCAATATGTTTTGGCTATCAGAGACGCTAATATTGCCGATGTATCTGGGTCTAATGGGTTTGAGGTAGATAATGATGCTTCTGGTTCTACTGCTAGTCCCTTTACAAAAGCTATTGTTTCTAACGTAACTTTAATTGGTCCACACATGGATAATTCTACTTACAGTGCAGATTTTAAAAGAGCCACTCATTTAAGAAGAAGCTCTAAAATTAATATTTACAATTCTGTATTGGCAGGTTTCCCCATAGGTATCCTGATTGATGGTGATAGCACTGCTAGATATTACAACGAAAATGAAGCTCATATTCGTAATTCCGTAGTCGCTTCATGGAAAGGTACTGATAGCTTAAAACAAACTACTACAAATTATGCTTTTGATATTCACTCTTGGTTCAAAACTGCTTCTTTCAATAATGAGTTCATCAAAAATATGAATGATTTACAGTTAGATGCCGCTCAAAATTATATGCCTAAGGCAGGTTCTCCTGTATTAAATGGGGGTTCTTTGGTGGGTTATTTAACAGGTGATAACTTCTTTGAGAACACCAATTTCAGAGGGGCTTTCGGTACTACGAACTGGACATCAGGCTGGACAAACTTCGACCCTCAAAATACGGATTACAAATAAACTAAATTTTAAAAGCACTTTATTCAGTTGCATGATTATCAGAATCCACTCTTTCGGGAGTGGGTTTTTGTTTGTTATATTACAAGCAAGGCTTAGGATATGCGTGAGGGATGTGAAGGGCACGAAGTGGCACTGCCTTTTTTCGCTTTTGAAAAAAGCGGAAAAAGGATTGCCGAAGCGACAGCGAAGCCCGAAGCAAGCCCGACCCGTAGCGTAGCGTAGGGGCACGCCCAAATTAGCTTTATTATTTTATGTACTCTTAATTCTCAAAATTTTAATTTGTATTTTTGTAGTTTATTTGATGTTATGTCCTTTGCATTTAGATTAGAAAAAACAGATGGTAAAGCAAGAGCAGGGGTTTTTATTACGGCTCACGGTGCAGTACAAACTCCCATTTTTATGCCTGTAGGCACAAAAGCTACCGTAAAAGCTGTTCCTCAAGAGGTTCTGAAAAATGATATTAAAGCTCAAATTATTTTGGGAAATAATTATCATTTGTTCATTAGACCCGGCTCCGAAATTATCAAAAATGCAGGGGGCTTACATAAATTTATGAATTGGGATTTACCCATATTAACAGATTCAGGGGGCTTTCAAGTTTATAGTTTACAAGGAATCAGAAAAATTAATGAAAGAGGCGTTACTTTTCAGTCTCATTTAGACGGTTCAAAATTATTATTTACTCCTGAAAATGTAGTAGAAATGCAAAGAATTTTAGGTTCTGATATTATGATGCCTTTAGATGAGTGTACTCATTATCCCTGCGAATATGAATATGCAAAAAAATCTATGCACCTTACTCATCGTTGGGAAGAAAGAGGACGTAAGCATTTTTTAAATACTCAGCCTTTATATGAACATTTTCAAGCTCAATTTGGAATCGTTCAAGGCTCTACATTTTCAGATTTACGTAAAATTTCAGCGGAAACTATAGCAGAACTCAATTTTGAAGGAAATGCAATAGGTGGTTTATCCACTGGTGAACCAGCGGAGTTGATGTATGAAATGACCGAGATGGTTTGTAATATTTTACCGGAAAATAAACCTCGTTATTTGATGGGAGTAGGAACTCCTATAAACATTTTGGAAGCGATTGCTTTAGGGGTTGATATGTTTGATTGTGTGATGCCTACGCGTAATGCTAGACATGGCTTATTATTTTTTCATGATGGTGTTCGTAATTTTATGAACTCTAAATTTAAAACCGATTATTCACCGATAGATGAAAACTCCGACCTTTTTTCTGATAAAAATTATTCCAAAGCTTACTTACATCATTTGTTAAAGAATCATGAGCTTTTAGGTTTTGCTATTGCCTCTTTTCATAATTTACATTTTTATTTGTCTTTAGTGAAAGAAGCAAGAAAAAAAATTATGGAAGGAAATTTTTATGAATGGAAAAATCAAAAAATCAAGGAGTTGGCTCAAAGACTTTAATTTTTGTTGTATCTGAACAATTTGAACCTTATTTTTGTTTAAAAGGTAAGATGAAAAAAATATCTATTCTAGCAATTTGGATTTTTAGTTTTATATTAGTTCAGTGTCAAACTCCATCAAAAAATCAAAAAATATCAGGAAATATGAAGTCAGTACACGATTTTGAAATGATAACTATTGACGGACAAAAAGTTTCATTAAGTCAATACAAAGGGAAAGTATTAGTTATTGTAAATGTAGCTTCTAAATGTGGTCTAACACCTCAATATGTTGATTTACAAGAATTTTATGATCAATACAAAAATAAAGGCGTAGAAGTTTTAGGATTTCCTGCTAATAATTTTGGTGCTCAAGAACCTGGTACTAATTCAGAAATTAAAGAATTTTGTACCAAAAATTATGGTGTAACTTTTCCTATGTTTGCTAAAATTTCTGTAAAAGGTGATGATATTCACCCGCTTTATCAGTATTTAACTCAAAAATCTCAAAATGGTGTAATTGATGCTCCTGTAAAATGGAATTTCCAAAAATTTATTATTGATAAAGATGGAAAAGTTGTGGAAAGTATTGAACCTACTACCACTGTTACGGATGTAAAATTTAAAGAAATTTTAAACAAGCTCTTGTAAAAAGTCATTTTTTTCCAACTTTAAGTGTCAAGCACAAAACATTTTTGTTGTAATTTTGTGTTATGACAGATTTTTATCATCAAAGAGGTGTTTCTTCTGACAAAAAAGAAGTTCATGAAGCCATTAAAAACACTTCCAAAGGTTTATACCCATACGCTTTTTGCAAAATTTTACCAGATTTACTAAGTAATGACCCTAATTTTTGTAATGTTCTGCATGCAGACGGGGCAGGTACAAAGTCTTCTTTAGCTTATATTTATTGGAAAGAAACTGGAGATTTATCTGTATGGAAAGGTATTGCTCAAGATGCTTTAGTTATGAATACTGATGACATGATGTGTGTTGGGATAATTGATAATTTTTTGATTAGCAGTACTATAGGTAGAAATAAATTAAAAGTTCCCGGTGAAGTGATTCAAGCAATTATTCAAGGAACTGAAGAGTTTATTGAAGAAATGAAAAAATTAGGAGTAAATATTCATTCCGCTGGTGGAGAAACCGCCGATATTGGCGATTTAGTTCGTACAATTGTTGTTGATGCAACTGCTGCTGCAAGAGTACCTAAAAATCAAATCATTCATAATGAAGATATTCAACCCGGTCAAGTCATTGTGGGTTTTGCTTCTTATGGAAAAACTACTTATGAAAAAGAATACAATTCAGGAATTGGCAGCAACGGATTAACTTCTGCTCGTCATGATTTTTTTCATTCTATTTATAAAGAAAAATATCCTGAATCTTATGATAATCAAATAGATAAAAAATTAGTATATGTTGGAAAATATCAATTGACAGATTTATTA
>CAZBPK010000055.1:0-22184 GCA_964493765.1 uncultured Bacteroidia bacterium
TCAGCGAAATGGGTTTGAGGGGCAAGTTGAACTTCAATGACAAAGATTTTCCCAAATGGGTCTTTACAAATTAAGTCTAAAACAATTCTTTTTTCTTTTTTGGATTCAGGGAGGAATTCTTTATTTAGGTATTGAATATCAGCAATCACTACATTATCGTGCTCTAAAAGACAATTAAGGAAGTGAATTAAGAGGTCTTTATTAGCCTCAGTCCCAAAGACTCTCTTAAAACCAAAGTCGGTCATTAAGCTAATAAAGAAAGTTTCTTTCATGAAAGTTTTAAATAATCAATATCCAGCTTTGCTTTTCATATAATCGTTGAGTAGCTTGTTGTTTTTAGGGACAGCCATTTCATACATTCTCGGTACAGAATTTCCTGTAAAAGTTACAGTGTATTCTGATTTAATTCCTTCAGAGATTACAGTAAATTTCATTTTTTGATTTACAGCCATATTCCTAAAAAAGGATTCAAAGTTAGAAGTTGTAACTTCTTTATCATCAATGGCAATAATAAAATCTTTGATACCTAAACCGCCTAAAGCGGCATCAGAATCAGGAATTAAACCAGCAATCTGAACTCTTCCAGTGTATTTATCGATTCTAGTTATACCTAGGCAAGTATATGAATCGGGAGAAAAGGGCTTAGGTTTTACTGAAATTTCAAAAGGTTTTAAAATTTCATTGTAAGGAATGGATTCTGTACCTTCTACATACTTTTCAAAAAACTCTTGAAAACTTTTTCCAGTTAATTTTTCACAACTTTTCTGAACTCCGTCTTCTTCAACACCTTTATTTTTCTTATAACAATTTTCATATAAATCTTTGAACACATCGTCTAAAGAAACCTTTCCATTTGAAGCTTTACGTAGCTCCATATCTAAAAGAAATCCGATTCTATGACCTTGTGAGTAAAAAGAAATTTGATGATTAGGATGGTTATAATTAGACGTAACTAACCAAGAATCAAAACTTGAGGCGCAGCAAGAAACAATTTTTGATGCATAATTATTATCTAAATCTTCAAAAAGCTCTGCAATGTCTTTAAAATATTGCTGAGGTGTAGTAATTCCACAACGTAGTAATGTTAAATCTGTATAATAAGAAGTTACACCTTCAGTAAACCAATGAAGATTGGTATAGGCTTCTGTTGCATATTGATAAGGCCATAAGGCAGCAGGTCTTATTCTTTTTACATTCCATAAATGCCAAAATTCATGGCTGGTAATACTCAGTAAACCACTAAATTTATCTCCTTGATTCGCAATATATTCAGGCAAAGCAAACATAGAGCAATACTCATGTTCTACGGCATGTCTAATATTAAAGGGAAGGAGTAAATAAATGAAATGGTAATATTTTAAGGGAAGCTCACCAAAAATGGCTTTTTGTTCACGAATAATTTTGGTTACATTTTCTACTAAAGCTTTTTCATCTTCTTTGTCTGCGGAATATTTACCTTGAAAATGGCAATAAATATCAACTCCATCTACTTTAAAGGGAATGGTTTTAATTGTGGGTGAAAAAATCGAGGGAGAATCAATAAATAAATGATAAGATTCTGCTGACCATTTTTTATTTCCTGAAGGAACTAAAGAAGTGGCGGCTTTCCAATCATCTGGCATTTTAATTTCTAAAGTACAAGGGCTCGTTAAATCTCCTCTTATATACATAAATAAGTTAGAAGGGTTGATATATGCCATTGTATTTCCTAGGAAACTAGAACCTGCATCTTGAGTATTGGCATAAAATTTATATTTAACTTTCACTTTTCCTTTGGATTTATGATAAACTCTCCAAGTATCTTTATCTTGTTTTTGCCATTTTAGTTTTTGATTTTGGCTATCAAAGGCTTCGAATTCAGAAATTGCAGCAGCAAAATTTTGAAGAATGTAACGACCGGGTCTCCAAGCAGGAATCATGAAATCTGTAAACGAATCGTTAGAACTCTCAGTAAAAACCTCTACAGTGTAAGTGTGCAAATTGGGTTTGACCCAACTTAAAGTGTATTCATAAGTTCTTGAAAACATATATTTAAAATTCAACAATAGAATGAAAATTAGAATTAAAATTTTATTTATCATGACGCAAAATTAAATATTTTCAGGATATGCTGCGATAACTTTTAGTTCAATAGCAATTGGAGTCGGTAAAGATAAAATTTCTATAGTTGTTCTACATGGAGGATTTTCTGAAAAAAATTCAGCCCAAAGTTGATTATAAATAGGAAAATCTTTTTTCATATTGGTTAAAAAGACTGTAACATCTACCATATCTGACCATTTAAGTCCTGCATCTTCTAAAATAATTTTTACATTTTCAAAAACAGAACGACATTGAATTTCAATATCATAACTTAAAATATTTCCATTTTCATCTAATGTTACACCGGGTATTTCTTTGGTATTGGGTTTTCGGGGGCCAACGCCTGATAAAAACAATAAATTACCTACTCTCCTAGCATGTGGATATTTGCCAACGGGTTCAGGTGCTTTTTGGGTTTCAAAAGATTTTTTTTTATCAATCATTTTTTTGTTATAAGTTGCAAAAATAAAAATTTTTCGTAAACTGCGTGCAAATTCTGAACTAAACAGTAATCAAATATTTTATGAGAAATATAGCAGTCATTTTAATTATTAGTTTATTCTTCACTTGTCAAACACAAGCTCAAGTTGCTGGTGAAATGTCTTTTGGGTTTAGAGGGGGATTTGCAGGTGCACCCATGGGATTAACATGGCATTATGTTATGACACACCATTCTGCCATTGAAGCACATATTGGCTACTCCCCAAAACAGGGTAAAGCCATAGAATCCGGCTTTAGCAGAGGTAATATCCTAGCAGGTATAGTGTATCAGCCTTACATTATAGCTGGTGATAGAGATGTTGCTACTTGTTTGTATGGTTCTATTGGAACTCGTGCAAGGATTCACAATTATCGCTTTAAAGAACCACCTACCATCGCTTATCATAAGTTCAAATCTAAACTTACCGCTGACTTTATCTTAGGTGTTGGTTTTTTAGTAGAATTACATCAAAGTATTGAAGCTTTTGTTCAGTTAGATGGTGTAAGTTTTGATTCTTATGCTTATGGTAGAGAATTTAATGTAGAATCTACTGTAGGATTACGTTTTAGATTGAACTAACTTTTAATATCGTACAATAAATTTAGTCCTTATTTTTTAAACCAAAAAATCATAATTTTGTTATAAAAATATGGGCTTTTTAGATTTAGACCGTTCAACCGATAATGTAATTGTAACCAAATTTGAGGATTTATTAAACTGGGCTAGGTTATCGTCAATGTGGCCTCTAGGTTTTGGTTTAGCTTGTTGTGCTATTGAAATGATGGCAACCAATGCTAGCCACTATGATTTAGAGCGTTTTGGAATTTTTCCAAGGGGTACTCCTCGCCAAGCTGATGTAATGATTGTTGCAGGTACTGTTACTTTCAAAATGGCAGACAGAATTAAAAGGCTTTATGAACAAATGTCAGAGCCTCGTTATGTTATTTCTATGGGTTCTTGTTCAAATTGTGGAGGACCTTACTGGGAGCATGGCTATCATGTTGTAAAAGGTGTTGAAAGGGTCATTCCTGTTGATGTTTATATTCCTGGATGCCCACCAAGACCCGAAGCGCTAATTGGCGGTTTATTAAAATTGCAGGAAATTATTGCTCAAGGTAAAAATTAAATAGTTTTTTTTGTTATTTATAGTAAAAAAATTTTGTTATGAATCCATATTTCAAAAGAATCAATATTATTTATATGGTTTTATTAGCTTCTTCCTTAGTAATGCCTATGATATTTACAGGGCTTTTATTTGTTTTTGAAGGAGAAGATCCATTTATAAAATTTGACAAATTGATCATTTTTATACTCATTTTTATAAGTCTTGCAGATTTGTTCATGAGTCAGTTCTTTTATAAACTTCAAACTCAAAAAAAAATTGATTCCCAATCTATTATAGAGAAAGCGAGAACCTATCAATTAGCAAAAATTGTTCAGGCGGGAATGATGGTATTTGCGGCTAATTTTGCAGGGGTTTTTTTATTTATGAGTGGAGAAAAATTATTTATGGTAGTATTTCCATTAGTTTGGTTTCTTTTTGTAAAAAGCAAACCAAATCCCGAACAGTTTGTTGAAGATTTTCAACTAGCACCTGATGAAGAACAAGCAATTTTTGATAGAAATTTTGATGTTCGGTAATCGTCTTTAGAGTTCAAAATGCCTTTGGCTGCGTAGTAATTACAGCCGAAGAGAAGTAAACGTTGAAAGGCCTGAAGGGTCCAATTCCAAAAAATATTATTTTGATTTAAACGTTATGCTTTTTGGCTAATATAGATAAATTTTTAGAATCTTTAACGATAGTATTAGAAAGAACTCCGAGTTGGGTAATTTCTAATTCAATAACATCACGTTCTTTTAACCAATAGGGCTTATAATCAGGATTTTCTAATTTTCCTGTTCCATTCAGTTCTAGTAAACAACCAGTACCGACTGTACCTGAACCAATTACATCAGTAGGAAAAACGGTTACTCCGTAAGAAATTCTTTCAATAATTTCTGCAAAAGTCCAATCCATATCGGATAAATAGCCGAAAGAAACTTGTTTTCCATTGATGCGAGCTTTCATTTCCAATTGGAACTGTTCTCCTATATGCCCTGATTTTGTAGGTACTTGATACTGCATAAGTTCATCGCGAGTAACCAACATAGGACCAATGGAAGTAGCAAAATCTTTTCCTTTGGCAGGTCCCAAAGAAAGTTTCATTTCTTCCATTTGTAAAACTCTTGCAGACCAATCGTTCATGATGGTGTAACCAAAGATGTATTCATCGGCATTTTTAGCATCAATATTTCTACCTTTTTTACCGAGAACTACAGCTGCTTCTAATTCAAAATCTAATTGTTGAAGGTGGTCATCCATAACAGTAACAGGACCTGGGCCTGTGATTGCTAAATGATTGGTATAGTAGAAAATGGGATATTGGTCAAATTCAGGAATCATTTCTACACCTCTATTTCTTCTAGCTGTTTGAACATGTTGTCTAAAAGCATAAGCATCTCTACAAGAAGTAGGCCGCATTACTGGTGCTAATAAAGAAACATCATCATAATTTTTTGCACTTTCTACATAAGAACCCGCTTTAAATTTTTTATCAATCTCTCTTGCAATTTTTTCAAATTCCTCTAAATGGTGCAAAAAATCTTCCATTTTATCAGGAAAAACATTTCCTTCCCATTGAGCGGCTTGAGTAAGGTTTAAAATTTTTCCATTATGATAAAGACCTATATATTTTATGGGTGGTTGCGAACAATAAACTAATTTCATATTATTTTAAATGATGGCAAAATTACATTTTTATTTTTCTAATTACAAAAAGGGTTATTCATTTTTGGGTTCTTCAACAGGGTTGGAATTCTCGTTAGGAGCAGAAGTTTCTTTATCTTTATCCTTTTTCTTCTTTTCTTTTTCTTTAGGTTCTTTATTCTTTTTCTTTTTGTCCGTATCATCGGAAGGAGGAGTAAAATTATTGGGATTATTTTGAGGCTTATTAAGGTTATCTAAATCATTATTAGGATTGTTTTGTGGTTTTTCCTCTTTTTTCTCTTCTGGCTTTTGTTCCTGATTATTTTGTGGTGTTTCCTCTTTTTTCTCTTCAGGCTTTTGCTCATTATTTTGTGGATTATCAGGAGTTTGTTCCTCTTTTTTCTCTTCAGGCTTTTTCTCCTCTTCTTTTTTCTCTTCTTCATTTTGTGGGGTATCAATAACAGGAGTATCAGAACCTTCTTTAGTCAATAAATAACGAGAAAACAGCTTTAAAAATAAGTCTTTATTTTCTTCATCGCAAGGGGCTAGTTGAAACTCATGTTTAGTAGGATCCATTTTCTTTTTATTTTGTTTATTGATAGCCTCTTTGATTGCATTATTATAAGCGGTTGTAGAAGCAGTAGTTTTTAGAATATTGCCTGCAAAATGATAAAATAACCAAGTATCGTCATCAATGTTAAGATAGATGCGAAGCGTATCAGGTTTTTGCATTTTTCCATCGGGATTAGTAGTTCCTATAACATAATCCATTTTACAATTGACCATCTTATTGATGGGTTGCCCATTAATAGAAACAACGCCAACAGGGCCTTCATGATAAAACGCTTTGAATGAGTCTATCCATTTCCAACGAACGTTACAAAGGAATAATAAATCTTGTATTTCTTTACCAATTTTAATTTGATTTCTGATATTGGTAATGGTTTCTAAAGATTGAACCAATTTTTGGGTATTAGGTTCTAAAGTATCCGTAGAATCAATGAACTCTGCAAGGTTTTCTTGAAGTAAGCGTTTATCGTATTCTATGTCAGGATTATCGGCAGTGTAAGAATAAAATTTAGTAGCCATGATAGCAGAAGCATTTTTAGGGATAATACTAAAATCCACCGTCATTGCATGATTAGTACGAATCGTTTGTCTGGACATATCATGCACGAACTCCCCTGCAATCTTAATTTTAGCAGTGTTAGGATACATTAGATAGTTTAAATGCATCAATCCACGGGTTGTTATGATGTTTAAACTGTCGTTATAAATCACCACATTACCCCTGTATTGTTTACCTTCAATTTTATTTTTAGGACCGATTTTAAATTCACCAGAATTTCTTTCCACACTTAAACCACCTTTAGCCAAACATATATCAGTATCTTTTTTCTGGTCTCTTCTTTCTTGTAAGAAATTAGAATAAAACACTCTGCGATAGGGTATAAAATGTAACCCAACGGTAAGTTCTTTTTTGGTTTTTTTGCTGATAGTGATACTTTTATCAATAGGGATAAATATGGTGTCAGGATTTACAACTTGATTGAAAGGAATCCAAGCATCTTTTAAAGCAGGGTTCCTAGACTGTATTTTCACTTCCCCATTAAATCGCATAAATTTTTGATTGGCTGTAAAAATTACAGAATCTCTAAAATAGACTCTATCGGTAATAAAGAATTTTTGTGATTCAGGAATCATAGCATAACCTTTGGAAATGGTGTCTCTTTCCGAAGCAGAAATATCAATAAATTGAATATTTTGAGAATAAATGGGATATTGATATTTAGTTCCAGAGCTATAATCTATACGACTTAGTATTTTAATGTCTGCATCAAAAAGATTATGGAATCTATCGGTTCTGTTAGCAATATATTTTGCATCATTTAAGGTTTTAATGCTTCCACCATCTTGAATATTTACTTTTCCGCTATCAGGAAATATCACAATATCAGCGACCAAAATAGAATCTACTCCTTCTATATGAAGCAGTTTTTCGTTGTTATTATAATGTACTTTTTTAGCAGTAAAGTTGAGTTGTTTCATTTTGGGGTCAGTAGCTTCAAAATAATTATTAGCACTGTAAGAAGATTTGGCTTCTATGTCTATGTCTCCAGTTTTTTTATTGTAATGACCAGCCCCTAGGGAAGTTTTAAATTTATTGTTAGTAAATTCAATATAAGGATAACCACTTCTATTAGCTTCGAAATAAACGGTATCGTTTTTTAAATCATAAACTACTTTTACACTGTCTGCTTTCAAATGTACAATACTTTTATCTTTGGGGTCATTAATTTGAAAGCTTCCGGCAGGGGTTTCAAAAGCATATTGCCCTAAATCCACATCTTTGGTTTCCAAAGAAATTTCGTCTATGGTAAGGATACCATCGCCACGAACTCCTTTGGGAGTGATTTTAATTTGTCCATTAAAAGAAGCTTTTCCATCATAAAAAGTAAATGGTTCCTCTAAGCTTTGTAGAACTAATTCATCTTTTTTGGTGTACCATTTGTAAAGAAGTTTTTTACCTTTAATATCGGGATATTTGGCGTTTTGGTAGGCACCTTGTTTAAGTTCAAAAGTTTTGGTTACAGCCATCACTGAATCAAAATGGAACATAAAAGTATCCGATGTGGCAGTCGTAGCGAGAAAATCTAATTGCCCATTACCATGAAACCCATTTTGGTCTAATTCAATTTCATTATAGAATCTGCCTTTATTATCATAAACGGGTACTCCTTCAGCTCCTGTATAATGGACAATTCCATAGGAATTATCATTTACGGGTTGTAAAGTATCACGAAATTCGGGCATAATTTCACTACAGTTGACGGTACCTGCAAATTCTAATCCCGTCATATCAAAGGTTTCCAAGCTATCAATAACAAAAGGGTCTATGGTAAATTTCATTTTATCTTTTCTATAGACACCCCCTTGAATATGTTTATCGTCCCAGTATACATAAGAATCAGAATAGCAGTCAAATACAGGGTATTCGGGTCTAGGTTTTCTAGAATTTTTATTGGTAGGTCTATTGATATAAATTGCTCCGTTTACTCCTTGAATTTTGAGTTTTTCTAGAGCTAGGGTTAATTTAGGATTGGCTTTAGGATTAAAACGAGGGTCTCTCCTTGGATAGAATTTTAAGGAATCCAAAGAATCGCAATAAATTTTATGATTTTCGTATTGATAATCAAAACGTTTTGTACCTGTCCCCCATAAATTCGTTTTGCCCGCTAGCACTAGTCCTCCAAATTGAATATTACGGTTTTTATTAACATAAATATCGCCTTCATTCACAAAATCAGGATTTGCCAAATCAAAATCAGTAAGTGCTTTTTTAAAACCTTCTTTTTGAGGATATACCTTAACATACTGGGAATCACTCAAATAAAAAAAGTTAACACCGTGCATATTAATGGTTAAATTTTTTACATTCAATGAACCATGATAACCATCTTTAACCTTAGAAACCACCTGAATAATATCGTAATCTTTTGTGTTTCTTAATGCTTTTGCCCATCTTGCTAGTTTGGCTTTTAAAATAACATAAGCAGTATCCTCATTAGGGTAAAATAGTTCTAAAAAGCCTGCACCCTCTAAGTTAGATAAAACATCAATAAATAGTTTTCTTTGTTTAGAAGCTTCAAACCAACCTTTAGGTTCAAATACTTTTCTTTGGTTTTCATAACTCATTACTTTATCATAACGGTTACGTCTTAGTTTTTCATATTCTTGTCTAGAAATATTTTTACCAACGGTATCCGCCCAAATTAAAAAGTTGTTGAGATAAATTTTAGGGATAAACTTATTGTTCTTTTTATCTAATTGGTCTTTGAGTTTTTTTTGTCTTTCTAAGGAATCTCTTTTGGCTTTTTCTTCTTCTCTTCGTTTAATTTCTTCATCGGATAGTTCTTCATCATTGCCAAAAAAATCATCTTGATTTTCTCCTTCGTTAGGATTAGGGGTATAAGTATCGAAAAATTCATCATCATCAGGGTCACCACTAGTAGAATAGGAGTCTGCAACTTTTTGTGGATTGATATCTTCTGATTTACCATAGTTTAATACTTCGCGGTAATATTTGTAAAGCATAGGAATAGGATTGAAGCGTAGAAGGTCTTGGAATTGGGTAAGCTGTTGATATAAGAAAAAGTCATAAGATTCAACAGCAGCAGGTTTATTTTGTTTATCTACGAAAGCAGTAAAATTCATAATATCATCCTTTGGATTCCATTTAATAGCATCTACCCAAAGCCCCATTCTATGGTAAGAACTCGTTAAAGGTTGCCAAGAGTATTTATTTTTTACATCTTTTTTGATGGTCATATCTCCCGTAGAAACATCATAAATTAAGTCCATACAGGGATGAGTAATAGAATCCTTACCTACATACAAAGTAATATTAGCATTTTTAGTAGTTAGAAAAGTGTCATTCAAAGCCGACTCATTAGATTTTAATAAAAGAACTTTTTTGCCATCTCGGTTTTTAATGGTTAATGTTGCCCATTCTTGGTCTGTTTTAGAACCAATTCTTGTAATACCCCTTAATGAAAAACCACCACTATAGTCAACGTTTTTAGTAATATCAGGAATTTTTATACCTCCTTCTATGCTTCTAAAATAAGGGAATTTAGCATCGTTAGGATTATCATAATGAATAAAATGTTCATGTAAAGTACCTAACAAGGGCTTAGAAAATAAAGTAGTATAATGGAATGTAACACTATCGGCTTTAAAGTGTTGTAAATTTAAAGGGATTTTAATTTTTTTTATATCCACATAAACAGCACCAGCAGGTAAAACAGGAACACCGTCTTTTTTTAGTCTTGTCCAATCATATCTTCCACCTTCACCATAAAAAGTTTTAGTTACCAAATCTAAAATTCCTTTTGTATTTTGTATAATTCCAGAATCAGTTTTGGAGGCATACATCAAATCCGTTTTAGAAAATTCAAGAACAGGGGTCTCATCATAATTTTCTGTTTTTTCGTTATAAATAGGCTTTATGGTTAAACGGGGCTCCAACTTAGAAAATTTCCAATAAAACTGAGAGGTTTGATAGGCAATGCCTTCTCTTACATATTTTCCTATATAACTATAAAAATTTCTTAATTCATTGACTTCCAATTTATCAATACATTTATCAGAAACTTGCAAAAATTCTTGAATATTAATTTTGATTTTGGTATCCACTTCCCTACAACGCATAAGCGTTCTTAAATACACCATAACATCGGGGTAAGTCATAAATCCTTTTTTTACCAAACGATTAATTTGGTCAATAGCCATTTGTTTATCAGTAGTAGTTAAACCACCTGCTGTCCATTTTTCAGAAAAAGTTTTTAAAAATTCATCGCTATCTTCTTTTTTATATTTTTCTAAACGTTTTTTTACTTCGTCCTCAAAATCAATGGGGTTCGTAGGAAAAGTTTGAGAAAATACATTAGAATTCAATAAAATGAAAATCCCCCAAACCCAAAATTCTGAAATTATACGCTTCATGCTTATCATCACTCCAAAAATACAAAAATATTTAGTTTCTTATTAGAGTTTTGAATTTTTTAAAGTTTTTTATTAACGAAATTTGTTCTAATGTTAAATAGTCAGATTTTTTTGTTAGTTTGTTGAGAAAAAACAATTGAATTATTAAAATCAAAAACCTACCCAAATTTGAGTAGGTTAATTCTACTATTCAGATTTTCTTATCAATAAAAAAACGGTTGCATTAATAAATTAAGGCAACCGCACAACTTGAACTCAAAAATTTATATTATTTACTTCAATAATTTGGATAACTCAAAAGTTTTTCCAGATACCGATGAAGTAACTTTTAATAATTCTTTTCCTTTATTTCCTTTATCAGCTAAATACAAACTACCTCCCTCATCAATGCAGATTTCATTAGTAGTTAAATTGTTTATAGAGGTCGTACCAGAACCTGTGTGAAGGGTTTGAGATTTGCCTGTATCATTTTTAATTTTGAAACAGATTTTTCCTAATACTACATTTTCTTGTTTGGAAACTGGTTGGAAAGCTACTAATGCTGTTCCTGCTAATAACATTGCACCAAATACGATTTTTTTCATGATTATTTTATTTTAATGGTTGAATAAAAACAATTATTTTTACGTACTTATTTCAAAAAAGGTTACATAAAATTTGTAAAAAAATGTTGAACGATATAAGAACAATTGATAATCAAGAACTTAAAATTTTTTTAGAAAATATTGGGGAAAAATCTTTTCGTTTAGAACAAATTCAGGAGTGGCTCTGGAAAAAACAAGTGGCTTCTTTTGAAGATATGTCCAACCTTTCTAAAAATTTAAGACAAAAGTTATCAGAAAATTTTACGATTCAAAAAATCAAAATCAAAACTCAACAAAAAAGTTCTGATGGTACTATCAAATTTGGCTTTGAATTATCTGATGGAAATATTATAGAAGGGGTTTTAATTCCTACTCCAAAACGTATGACTGCTTGTATTTCTTCGCAAGTGGGTTGTTCTTTAACTTGTAAATTTTGTGCAACGGGTTATATGAAACTTAAAAGAAATTTATTGCCTCATGAAATTTATGAACAAGTTGAAATTATTAAAAATCAAGCTATTGAAAATTATGGAATCCCTTTAACTAATATTGTTTTTATGGGCATGGGGGAACCGCTTCTGAACTATAAAAATGTTTTATCTGCTATTGAAAAAATTACTTCGCCCAAAGGAATGGAAATGTCTGCGAAAAGAATTACTGTTTCTACAGCTGGAATTGCAAAAATGATAAAAAAATTAGCCGATGATCAAGTAAAATTTGAGTTAGCCTTGTCTTTACATGCCGCTAATGATGAAAAAAGAAATACCATTATGCCCATCAACGAAACCAATTCTTTAGTTAACTTAAAGGAGGCTTTGCAGTATTTTTATCAAAAAACCAAAAATCAAATTACATTGGAATATATTGTTTTTCAAGATGTTAATGATAGTTTACAAGATGCAAAAGAACTTTACCAATTTGCGAAATCGTTTCCTTGTAAAATCAATATCATTGAATACAATCCAATTTCTGAGGCTCAATTTGTTAATACGACTATGGATAAGTTAGAAATGTTTAAAAAGTTTTTAGAAGAAAAACGAATGATAGTTAATGTTAGAAGAAGTAGAGGTAAGGATATTGATGCAGCATGTGGACAGCTAGCCATTAAAGAGAAATAAGAAACATTGGTTTTGGGTAAGCGTGAGGGAAGCGAAGGGTTTAGCACTGCCTTTGGCTATGAAGAATTGAGTAGCCAAAGGATTGCCGAAGCGAACAGCGAAGCCCGAAGCAACCCGACCCTGAGCGTTCTGCGAAGGGACACGCCCAAATAATTTATAAAAATAAAAATATGCTAAAAAATAAAATTTCAAGAGATAAATCCTACTTTGAAAAGGCTTTTCAAGAAAATTTGCCTTACAAACCTCTATTTGTTAAACTAAAATTAACATGGAACTGCAATCTAAGATGCCAAATGTGTAATCATTGGAGGGAAAGAGTGAGTGATATGCCAGTTGAGTTTTTTCAAAATGTGGTTTCAGAATTGGCAGAATTAGGGTGTAAGCGTATCCATCTTTCTGGTGGAGAACCGCTACTTTATCCGCAAATTTTTGAGCTTATGGAACATATTCGTAAAAAAAATATTAAACTAACCATGACGACTAATGGAACGCTTATTAATGAAAAAATTGCTCAAAAAATTGGAGAGTTGCAAGTTTCTAATATCAACATTTCATTGGATAGTCCATTAGCAAATATTCATGATGAAGTTAGAGGAATTAAAAATTCTTTTCATCGTACATTAAGAGGGATTGAATTACTCAAAAAATACCATCAAGCCAAACTTCAAATCAATATGGTTGTCAATCCTTTGAATTATATTTCAGTTTCAGAAATTCCTGATTTAGCTTATAATATAGGTGCAAACAATATTTGTTTGATACCAGTAAAAATTAGAACCCAAGAAATACAATATTTTCAGTTGGAACAGCTATTAGAATATAATGAAAAAATTGCTCCTATTGCTTATGCAAAAAGTTTAATGTACAATTTAGTAAAAAGTCATAAACAAATTTATATTTTTGGAGAAACTTTTTCAGAATTACAACAAAGTTGTAAAGGTAATTATACACAAGGCTATTATGATACCCATCCTTGTATGGCATTATGGACACATGCTTTAATAGACCATGAAGGGCGAGTAAGTGCATGTTGTTATGCTGTTAATGACCCCACTATTGGGGATTTAAAAAAACAATCTTTCTACGAAATTTGGACAAGCGAAAACTATCAAAAGCTAAGAAATCAGCTTCATGCACCTTTAGAAGATTGTAAAGGATGCACAATGTTTATATACAAAAATGAAAAAGTTATAGAGACTTTAAAAAGTAAAAAATAATTAATTATTGTACATCAGGATTATTTATCCATTGATTGTTTCTGTAAAACCAAGCTACAAAGAATAAGAAAGCTATTAAACTAAAAGCAAGAGTTATATAAAACCAATGAGGAAAATGTTGATAATACATTACATTTAGGTTAATTAATACCAATGCTAATCTTAAATATTCCGCATTAGAAACCCATTTTTTATTTTCAAAAATTCCACCACAAATTACACCAGTAAGAAGAATAAGAATAGCATTAGATATTTTGAAGTACCAACTTAGTTCGTTATAAAACCACATAAATGCAGATAAAGCAATTATACCTAAAGTAAATTGAACCAGAATATAATTTTGAAAAGCTTTAGGAAACTTGGTATCAAAAATTGATTTTTTTAAATCAACAGAATATTTGGGGACAGAATCACTAGTGGGATCCCAACCAGGTTTTGCAAAGAATACTTTTATTTTTAACCATAAATTCGGAGCAATTTTAATTTTTTCCCACATTTCTTGATAATAATGCCAATTTGCCCAAGCGGGGTTCCAACTTTCAATATTTTGAGTAATTCCGTATTTTACTTCTTCTTGTTCAAGTTCAAAAGTTCCAAATAATCTATCCCAAATAATAAGAATTCCTCCATGATTTTTATCAATATATTGAGGATTTACTCCATGATGAACGCGGTGATGAGAAGGTGTATTGAACCAAAATTCTATCCATGGATGTAATTTACCTATAGCTTTGGTATGAATCCAAAATTGGTATAATGTATGAATAGAAGCCGCTAAAATAAAGGTTTGTGGGTGAAATCCTAGTATAGGAATAGGCAAAAAAATGAAGAATGCAATTAAATTATGAATCCATGATTGTCTTAATGCAACGGTTAAATTGTATTCTTCAGAGGAATGATGTACTACATGTGCACCCCATAAAAAATTGACTTCATGAGACCATCTGTGAGCCCAATAAAATAAAAAATCAAATAATAATAGGCATAATAAAAAATTATACCAAGTATTTTCTAATGTAAAGAATGCAAATGTGTTGATTGTGTA
The DNA here is from genome assembly GCA_964493765.1 of uncultured Bacteroidia bacterium. GTDB lineage: Bacteria > Bacteroidota > Bacteroidia > J057 > CALLMJ01 > CALLMJ01. The sequence continues at coordinate 14,779 of CAZBPK010000055.1, forward strand.
AGCATAAGACCATAGCAAAATGGCTTTTATAAATAAACTAAATACTTGGTTACCAATTCCTATATTCAAATTGGTAATTGCGTCATTCAAACGATACCATTTCTGATTTTGTTTTTTTTGAAACCAAAGTTCTATCAATATTGCTATCAAAAAAAACGGAATTGCTAATAAAATAGGCAAATTAGGGTTCATAATTTTTTTTTTGCAAAGATAAATTTCAAATTTTATATTTTCAAAAAAAAATGAAAAAATTATTTATGTAATGAAATTTGCTATTAGGATAATCATATTCTTATCAGAGCGACAAAAAAGAAATAAACTAGCTTTGCTTTAAGGTAAGCGTGAGGGATGCGAAGGGCTTGGCACTGCCTTTGCCTGAGAAATTTTGAGTAGGCAAAGGATTGCTGAAACGAAGTGAAACCCGTAGCAGCCCGACCCGCAGCGTAGCAAGGGTCACGCCCAAATTGTTCTAATGATTTCTCAACTCTTAAGGATATGTAATATTTATATTATATTTATTCCCATTCAATAGTTGCTGGGGGTTTAGAAGAAATATCGTAAACTACTCGGTTGATTCCTTTCACTTGGTTGATGATTTGATTAGAAATTTGAGCTAAAATGTCATAAGGAATATGAACCCAATCCGCAGTCATACCATCAGAACTGGTTACAGCTCTTAAAGCGACGACATTTTCGTAAGTCCTTTCATCGCCCATTACTCCCACGCTTTGGGCATTCAATAAAATAGCCCCTGCTTGCCAGATTTTTTCATACCAGCCTGTTTCTTTTAATATTTGAATATAAATGGCATCGGCTTCTTGAAGTAATCGTACTTTTTCTTCGGTAATTTCTCCTAAAATTCTAATAGCAAGCCCCGGACCCGGAAAAGGATGCCTATTCAGAATATTTTCAGGCAAACCTAATTCTGCACCTACTTTACGTACTTCATCTTTAAATAGCATTTTTAAAGGCTCTACAATTTTTAAGTGCATTTTTTCAGGTAAGCCTCCTACATTATGATGCGATTTAATAGTTACCGAAGGTCCTTTAACACTTACGCTTTCTATTACATCAGGATAAATAGTGCCTTGTGCAAGCCATTGTACGTCTTTGATTTTATGAGCTTCTTGCTCAAAGACTTCTATAAAAACTCTTCCGATAATTTTTCTTTTTTGTTCAGGGTCAGAAACCCCTTGAAGTGCTTGATAAAATTTTTGTTTAGCGTTTATTCCTATAACATTCAAACCTAAATGTTGATAAGAATTCAAAACTTCTTCAAATTCATTTTTACGCAATAGACCGTTATCAATAAAAATACAATGCAGATTTTTTCCAATGGCTTTATGAAGAAGTAAAGCCGCAACGCTAGAGTCTACGCCGCCGGATAAACCTAAAACTACTTTATCGTTTTGTAATTGATTTTGAAGTTGTTGAACTGTGGATTCTATAAAGGATTCGGGAGTCCAAAGAGGTTGAATTTTACAAATTTCCAATAAAAAGTTCTGGATAATGGTTTTTCCTTGTAAAGAGTGGGTAACTTCCGGGTGAAATTGAATACCATAAATCGGTTCATCCACAATTTGATAAGCCGCATTTTCAATATTTTCAGTAGATGCAATTCTTTGAGCCTTCTGAGGAATTTCAATGATGGTATCACCATGAGACATCCACACTTGTGAGTGCTTGCTTATGTTTTTTAACAAAGGATGGTCTTGAGTAGGAATTAAGTTAGCTCGTCCATACTCGCGAATTTTTGATGCCTGTACTTTACCACCTAAATGTTTAGCTATCCACTGAGCGCCGTAACAAATCCCTAAGATAGGGCATTTTCCTCTAAAATATTCAAATTCTATATTGGGGCTATCAGCATCATTCACAGAACAAGGACTTCCCGATAAAATGATACCTTTAATATCAGAATTCCATTCAGGAAGATGGTAAAACGGATAAATTTCACAAAAAACATTCAATTCTCTTACTCTTCTGGCTATTAGTTGGGTATATTGTGAACCAAAGTCTAAAATAATAATTTTTTCCAAAACTTAATTTTTTTGCAAATTTAGAACGTTTTCATCACAATCGAAAATCTTTAAAAAATTTAAAGAATTAAATTTTGGTAAACCAAAAAATATTTTTATATTTGCAAAAAAAAATATGCTGCCCAATTGTATTTTCATAATGATCATTCTGAATTTTCATTTTCTCTTTTCTCAAACCGATACATTGAACAAAGAAGTCCAACTTCAAGAAGTAATTATTGAAGATAGAAAAGCTTTTTCAAGAGATATTCAACAAACCGAAATTCTGCATGTTTTAGATAATATGAAAATTCAACAAGTTACAGCTTGTAATATTGCAGAAGGATTAAACTTTCAATCAGGATTAAGAGTAGAAACCAATTGCCAGACTTGCAATTATACTCAAATTCGTATGAATGGTTTACAAGGGAGTTATACACAAATGCTTATTAACGGAATACCTATTATGAGTTCTTTGATGAGTTTATATGGATTAGAACAATTTTCTTCTCGGTGGATACAAAGAATTGAAATTCAAAAAGGTGCAGGAAGTTCTTTGTTGGGTCATAGCGCCATTGGTGGAACAGTGAATATCATTACGCAAATGCCCCATCAATCTTTTACAGATATTCAATGCTTATATCAAAATATAGATTTTCAATCTTCTGACTATCAAATTTCTGCACATTCTGGTTATGTCTCATCTAATCAAAAAATAGGAGTAGGTTTAATTCTCAATCATAGAAAACGACAGTTTTATGACACCAACCTAGATGGATTTTCCGAACTTCCTTTGATTCAAAGTACTAATTTAGGAACTTCATTTTTCTTTAAACCTAATGTTAAACATGAATTGAAAGCACAATTTTTTTACTTCGATGAATATCGCTTAGGGGGTGAAATGCTGAAAATACCCGCCTATTTATTACAACAAGTAGAAGAAAGAAAACATCATATCTATTCAGGTGATTTACAGTATCTTTTTAGAATTCAGGAAAATAAGGAACTTAAATTTTTTACAGGCTTTCAATACATTGACAAAAATAGCATTACAGGCATTTTCCCTGAAGATTCCTCATCTCAAATCCATTATTTACAAAATCCACCTTATGGCTTCGCCCAAAATACTACCTATCAAAATGGTTTGATTTTCAAGCAAATATGGGATAATATTTTAAGTGGGGAAAATATTTTACAAATCGGTGGTGAGTTTAGAGGAGAATGGATAGACGATAAAAATCCGAGTTATAACTATAATATTTTTCAAACTACGCTTTTATATGGCGGTTTTATACAAAATGAGTGGAAAAAAAATACAATCAAAATCAAAAAAGGCCTTCGTTTGGATAAACATAGTGCAATTTCCAAAATTCAAGTTAATCCCAGAGTAGCAATTTTATATCAACCTCATTTTTATTGGCAGTTTCGTTTGCAGTATGGAAGTGGATTTAGACCGCCTGTATTTTTGGATACCGATATGCACATGGCTTTTGCATCGGGGGGAGTATCCCGTATTTTTTTGTCCCCTAATATTTTACCTGAAACATCTCATAGTTATACCGCATCTATCAATTTTGATAAACCAACTGAAAATTATATTTTTGGTTTTACTATAGATTTTTTTTATACACGTCTAAAAAATATTTTTGTATTGGAAAATATTGGAAATGATACTTTCGGCGAAATTTTTGAAAAACGTAACAGCAATGCTGCCAATGTTCAAGGAATTACCTTAGAATTTCGTGCAAATTATAATAAAAAATTCCAATTTGAAACAGGGTTTACTTATCAAAACCAACAATATGACCAAGCTATTTTTTATTTTGATGATTTGGAAGGTCAAAAAATATTTTTAAGAACACCCAATTTATATGGCTTTGGCATGTTAAATTATGAAGCAAAAAACTGGTCATTGAACTTGAATTATAACTACACCGGTAAAATGTTATTACCTCATTTTGGAGGAGCAGAAAATTTTTTAGAAGATGCTTATATAAAAACCCAAGATTTTCATGTTTTAGGTTTTAAAATCAATTGTAAAATTCAAAAATCCATACAAAGTTTTGTAGGAATCAAAAATATTTTTAATGCTTATCAAAAAGATTTTGATATAGGCAAAAATCGGGATAGCAATTATATCTATGGACCTAATCTGCCAAGAACTGTTTTTATAGGCATAAATTTTCAATGGTAATAACAAGCAGAGAAAATGAGGCGATAATGACGTTCATAAAAAACTTTAAAAAAATCTAGATACCACCCAAAATTGGTCTATATTAGCCAAAAAGCATAACGTTTAATATTCGTTATGCTTTTATCTTTTTGAAGAACGCAAAATATCATTATTTTTCTATTACTACAGGGGCGCTATTCACAAGCCAAGCAGCATAAATCTCCGAAATATTCCATTTACTAGCCATGTAATAAAAAGGCCTTACTTCCATATACCTTAAAAACTTCTTAATATCTTCCTGAGTACTTTGCTCCATAGCATCAAAAAGCATTTTATTAGCATGAACATTGGAATCCTTAGGAATTCGTTGATTTTGACTGTCTTTTTTTTCATTGAATATTTTTCCTACCTCTTGAACTTCTCCTAATAATCCTTTTAAGATAACATTTTTATCATAATCTTTTAGGAACTCATAAGGGCTTGAGTGATATCCTAAAAAATCCAATTGAATATCGTATCTATAAAGGTTAAAAAAAGTATTATTAAGCAGTTCTTCTGCTGGGATTTTAAAACTTGCGGTAAAAACCCATTTGAGGTTATTGTCTAGATTGGCTGTATTTTCCCAATATTTTTTTGCTAAATCAGGGTTTACAATTTGGTAATCGGCTGTGTTATAATCTTGGCTGTTAACATCATTATTTTCTTGAATAAGTTTTAGTTCCAGATATTGAATAGGTTCTATTTCATGCTTTTCATTTATTTTTAATAACACTAAAGCAGGTTTAAGTTTTTCGCCCCATTTCATATTGTGAGGCTTATGGATACGAATGGTCTGATGAGAAAGTTTCTCAAACGCTAAAAAGAAAGTAGTCTCAGGGTCATCATAAAATTTGATTCCTTTTTTAGAAACCACACCTTCAGGTGTAATATCGTACTGGTCTAAAATATTTCTTAAATAAGTTTTTTCGTACTCTTCTTGAGTAGGAGGCAAGGTATCTATTCTTGCTATCACTAAGCCTCCGCCATCATATCCTTCGGGCAGCCAGTTTTTAGGGGGACTGACTCTTTCGCCTTTTTTGTTAATATAAAAGATTTCTCCATCGTAAACATCATAACAATCTTGGTTACAATTATTAGCAACTTTTGCCAATCCTTTATAAAACCATGAGGCACTTTCAAATTGAGGTGGAATGACTATTTGCCCATTAGGCTTTGCATAGCCCCATAACTCTCCTCTACGATACGGAATTAAATCTCCATCATAATTTAATCTTAACGACTGTGCATACGTTTCCCCTAACAAAATTAATATAATTCCAAACCATTTTATCATAGATACAAAAATAAGCACTTTAATATAAAGAATGTTTAATGAGTAAGATTTTCGCATAATTGGGTAAATATAAAAAAAAATTATCCATCGCCTTGAACAGTTTCCTGAACTATGCGATGGATTTTAGCTTGGTATCAGAAAGGTAATTATAGGATTCCGCCGAATAGATCACACCATTGCGATATCTTCTCCTGCGGGTCAAGTTTTAAGGTATGTCTATAATCTTCCCATTCGTTATCAGAATCAATAGGCACGGCAGATAATGACATCAAAAAACTGATAGGTTTTACAGGTACGGGGTCTATGTATAATCAGAGTTCTGCCGATAATAATGTAGCGGCCTCTGGCGGATTCGTTGGGTCTATACCTTTTTCACATTTAGCGAAAGAAGGAAAATTCAATGCTCTTTCTATTATTGGGAAATATAATTTTGCAGCTTTAAAATCCTTTACGCTAAAAGATAGTATTTTTAATATCACTAATGTTGCTAATAATATCTCTAAACAAATTTTTGCTTATGATAATGGAAATAACATCAACATAGGTCTTCGTTTACATTTTCTCAATAGAAAAGATGACCAAAGGCTTAGTAATTTCAATTTTTTTCTTGACGGAAATATTACAAATTATAAAATTCAATTAGATAGTTTGAATGCTTCTGAAATTATGGATACTTTATCCCAAAGAAATTTAAAGTTATCTAGTGGATTCACATTATTGAATCCTGTCTTAGGGCTGAATTACGAACTGTCCACGGTATTAGGTAATGAGTACGTTGGTTTTAATGTTTCGTTAGTAGGAGCGGCTTCTTTTATTTATGAAAAAGATGCAGGTAAACAATTTGTTAGTTCATGGGCTTATACTTTACTCCATAATCGTGCTTTTGAGGATATAGCTATCAAAAAGAAAATTAATAGTTTTTATTCTGCTTTTTTTCGGTTTAGTGTGTTAATCAATGATATCAATATTTTTATAGTTTTACAAAAGAATTTTGTAGGCTTCAATAATACCGAATTAGAATTGCAAGGTATTAATAACCGTAATTTATTTATTAATTGGGGAATAACATTTTCGCCTCCTTTTTATCGTCATAGTTTTTAGTTTTGAGTTAAGGTATTCCCAACATCTTGTTGGGGATTTATGAGTAAAGGTATGCCCAACATCCTTGTTGGGGATTTATGAGTAAAGGTATGCCCAACATCCTTGTTGGGGATTTATGAGTAAAGGTATGCCCAACATCCTTGTTGGGGATTGCGGTTCTTATTGTATAAAATCATGAAGATTTTCATTATCTTTGCATTATGATTATTGCTAATCCAATTTATGACGTATTTTTTAAAAGAATGATGGAAAATGAAATAGTTGCCAAATTTTTTATTGGCACTCTTTTAGAAGAAAATATTGAAAAAGTGGAAGTTAAACCCCAAGAATTTACTTATGTAGATGAATTGGCGAGGTTAGCCGTATTTCGTTTAGATTTTATTGCGACCATCAAAACCGAAAAAGGCGAAAGCAAGAAAGTATTAATTGAAATCCAAAAAGCAAGGAATTACATTGATTTGATGCGATTTAGAAACTATCTCGTAGAACAATACAAAAAAGAGGAATATGTTGATAACGAGAAACAAATTGTAACGATTACAACCATTTACAAATTAGGTTTTACTATTCCTGAAATTGATTCTGCATGCATTAAGGTAGAACGAAATTACAAAGATTTGATAGAGAAACGGATAATAGAAAAGAAAAGTGAATTTGTAGAAAAGCTCACTCATGATAGTTATATTGTTCAAGTAGAGAGAATTACAAGCCGTTACCAAACGAAATTAGATAAACTGTTAAGCATATTTGAGCAATCTTATTTCATAGACAACAATAAAAT
>CAZBPK010000056.1:0-2661 GCA_964493765.1 uncultured Bacteroidia bacterium
AGGTCTTCCGTTATGAAAATCAAAAAAACAATAATAAATAAAAAAAAGAGAAGGTTGTGGGCAATAGAAACGTTCTATTAAATCATTGTTATAAAGAACCTCTAATGTTTGTCCATTTTTTAATAAATTGATAATTTTAGTAGCTTCATGAAGAGAAAGAGTATCCATTTAGCATAATTAGCATTTTTCAACAATCATAGCAAGTCCTTGTCCTACACCAATACACAAAGCGGAAAGCCCGTATTTAACGGAATCATTACGTTGCATTTCATATAAAAGTGTAGTAGTAATTCTTGCTCCTGAACAGCCTAACGGATGCCCTAAAGCAATTGCACCACCATTAACATTAACAATTTCAGGATTTAAACCAAGTTCTTGAACACAACCAATGGATTGAGCGGCAAAAGCCTCATTTAATTCTACTAAACCAATATCGTTTAAATTTAATCCTGATTGTTTTAATACTTTTTGTGTAGCAGGGACAGGACCTAAACCCATAATGGAAGGGTCTACTCCTGCACTCGCAGCCGATACAATTCTAGCGAATGGTTTTAAACTGTATTTTTTTACCATTTTTTCACTAGCTAAAATCAGCATAGCTGAACCATCATTGATTCCTGAGGAATTTCCAGCTGTTACTGTTCCACCTTCCTTTACAAATGCAGGTTTCAATTTCGCTAATTGTTCTAGTGTACTCATTCTAGGATGTTCATCTACATTAAAAATTCGGGTATTTTTTCCTTCTGTTATTTCTATATCAAAAATTTCAGACTTAAATTTATTAGCTTCAAATGCTTTTTGATATTTTAATTGAGATTGATAAGCAAATTCATCTTGAGCTTCACGGGAAATATTGAGTTTTTTTGCAACATTTTCTGCTGTTTCACCCATAGAATAAGGATAATACATTTTAGCCAATTGAGGATTAGTGAAACGCCAACCAATGGTAGTATCATAAATTTCTGTAGTTCTTTGAAAAGCCTGAGTAGCTTTAGCCATTACAAAAGGTGCACGTGTCATACTTTCTACTCCACCTGCTAAAACTAAATGGTTTTCACCTATTGCAATGCTTCTATATCCATCAATAATTGCTTGCAAACCTGATGCACATAATCTATTTACCGTTACTCCCGGTATGGATACGGGCAATCCCGATAATAAAACAGCCATTCTAGCTACATTTCTATTATCCTCTCCGCTTTGGTTAGCAGCACCAGAAATCACTTCATCTATTTCATTAACATCTAAATTGGGAACTTCTTTTAAAACTGCTTGAATAGCATAAGCTAACAAATCATCTGGCCTTACATTGGATAAACTACCTGTATATTTACCGATGGCACTTCTTTTTGCTGCTACAATATAAACGGTTTGCATGCTGCAAAATTATGAAAAACTTTTCAGATTAACACAAATTTTAGTCCTCCAAATGGATTTTATTAAATTATGAGAGCGAATAAAGATTGATTTTTCATACCTTTTAAATTTCCATTTTTCTAGTAAATTTATATTTTTTAGCAAGTGTAATTAAAAAAAAATTATTTTTGAGCTTAAATTATATCATTGAATGGCTACAGCAACTTGTCCTTCTTGTGGTGGAACTTTAAACATTACAGTTCAAACCAGTAAAATGGTTACTTGTTCATATTGTGGAATGATTTCTTATTTGAATGCTGGTAATCTTGCCATGATTGGTCAAAAAACTTTCTTAGTGGATTATGGATCTATGTTGAAAATTGGAAAAAAAGGTAAAATTAAAGATATTGATTTTCAAGTAATTGGTAGATTAAGAATAGATTATGAAGATGGTTTTTTTGATGAATGGTACTTGAATACACCTCAAGGTCAAAAATGGCTTTCAGAAGATGAAGGAAAATTTGTTTTTTTTCATGAAAGTAAAGAAATCAATGACCCTATTCTTTACGATTTATTAGATTTTCCAGTGGGTAAATATTTTAATTATCTTAATTCTAAATTGTTTATTTCAGAGAAAAGCACAGCCAAAATCAATGGTGGGGAGGGTGAATTACCTTTTCAAGTGGAACCCAATCAAAAAGCAGATTTTGTTGATGCTCTATTTGAACAAAAACTTTATTCTTTTGAATTTTTACCCAAATCAATTGAACTTCACATCGGTGATTATATAAACATTAATGACATTAAAATCTTAGATTAATTATGGCTGAACAACTGATTTTACCCACCGACTTAAACAATAAATCTGTAATTTATGATCTTATTTTACCTCAAATTTTTACTTTATGGCAACATGAGCAGGATATTATTGCCAATTTGTCTAATACTACTGCTATTTTGAAAGAGGCTTTGGGGCATTTTTGGATTGGTTTTTATTTATTGAAAGATAATCAATTAGTTTTAGGACCCTTTCAAGGTACTTTAGCATGCACGAGAATTTCCCTAGGAAAAGGTGTTTGTGGGCAATCAGCAGAACAAAAAAAAACACTTATTGTTCCTAATGTACATGATTTTCCTGGACATATTGCATGTTCTTCATTGTCTAATTCTGAAATTGTAGTTCCATTAATTGATGATAATCAACAACTTAAAGGTGTTTTAGATTTAGATTCTATCCATTTTAATGAGTTTGATGAAATAGATGCATTTTATCTTCAAAAACTATCCAAGTTTATTGCAAATAAT
>CAZBPK010000057.1:0-2343 GCA_964493765.1 uncultured Bacteroidia bacterium
ATTTAGTATGCGTGAGGAATGCGTTGGGCACGAAGTGGCACTGCCTTTTGACACTTTTTTCAAAAGTGTCAAAAGGATTGCCGAAGCTATAGCGAAGCCCGAAGCAGCCCGACCCGCAGCGTAGCAAGGGACACGCCCAAAAAATGCAAGAAAAAAATATCCCCACCCAAAATAGGTGGATATTCTGAATAAAATAAACTTTTGTTATTCCGATGGGCTATCTTTACTTTTCCATAAAGGAAGTAAATACCCAAATGATGCAAGATAGGTAATACGAACTAAATTTTTCTCTGAATAAGAAAAAAAATTAATGTTTCGATGGAATATACCTAAACCTAACTCAAGACAATAACTATCTTTATGTAAGGTTCTAATGACCCCACAAAATTTTAAAGTTCTATAATAATTGGGACCATATATTGTAGTAAATACTTGAGAAACACCCACATAAATTTTGGATTTTTTGTTTTGAATTGCGGAATAAAAACAAGAAACTTGTTCAAATGGTACATAATTCCCGATGCTTTCTAATCCTATTTGTGCGTGAAACCAAAATTTATTTTTATGATAACTATAGTCCATACTGGTTAAGATAAATCCAAAATCTTTAAAACCGATAGCACCGTTAAACAATAACATTTTTCTGCTTTCTTGGGCATTCAAATTGGATGCTAATAACCAAAATATTAGGGCAAATAAATAAGTTTTTCTATCCATGTTTGATTTCGAGTTTCAAAACGTATAAAATAAGTTCCCGATAGAATATTGTTAGGTTTACATGTAAATTCTTGATTTCCTCCAATTCATACTTTGGCTGTAAATAATTACTATCAATGCTAAATAAATTCTTCTCATTTCTTTAAAATAGGAATGTTAAACAAAATAAATGTATGAGATGCATAAATATTTTTGTAATAATCTGTATAAAAAGTTTTACCGATTCCAAAGTAAAAGACAAAAAAATTTTTATAATCTAATCTCAATCCGAGTTGCCACTGTGCATCATAATTGATTCTTGGACTTCTACTATAAAGGGTACGAGAGTAAGATGCTGCACTACCTATTGTTAATCCAAAATTTTGATTGATTAATTTATAACCTGAAAAAATATCTACATAAATAGTATTACGATTAAAAGTAAAAAATTCACCATATCCAAATCCTTCTTGCCAGTATAGCAAACTGCTAGTGATTATTAATCGTTGCTTCTGCTCAAAATAGCTTAAACCTATATTGGGATTCAATGGTCCGATTGATAAACTTAATAATTTTACTTTTTTACTAGTATCTTGAACTGATGCAAAAGCATTAAAAGACCAAAATATCACTAAAATTAACGATAATTTTCTCATTTTTCTAACTGTTGAATACGTTCTTCTAGTTGTAATATATACAAAGTAAGTTCTTCAATTTTTTCCAGCAAAAGTTTGTTCATTTCTCCTAAATAACATACCGTTTTTTTCTATTTGTTTTGTACTGGTTATATTCAGAAGGTAAACTAACTCCTACACCTATACGTGCATCTTGTGTTACCACTACGCTACTAGTGTTCGGTGGTGTCCAGTTTTGGGCTTTTACACTGTTAATAAAATTACAAATCATGGTGGGAATAATTAATAATTTTACAATTACCCCCCCACCACCATTTTGAAAATTTGATAATTTAATGATTTCTTCATATTTTTAAAGATTTTAAATTGTTATGACAGCAAATATAAATAAATTTTGAATGAATATATCAAATTTTTATGAAAAAAGTTTTTTGATTTTTATGTGGTTAATGGTTAACATTCCTATAGAAAATTTTTGTTAATCCATTTTATTTTTCTATCTTTGTGTTATGCTCATAGCCAATCCCATTTATGACGCTGTTTTTAAATATTTGATGCAAGATACTTATAGTGCCAAAATCTTGCTTCAAGCTATTCTTGAACTTCCCATTTTAGATTTGGAATTTTCTTCACAAGAATTTGCTTCTGAAATTCAACATTTTTCTATTTTTAGAGTGGATTTTAAAGCTCGTATCAAAACCCGTGATAACCAAGAGAAGCTCATTCTTATTGAATTACAAAAAATTAAGTTTAGTACTGATGATGTATTTCGTTTTAGGAAATATTTGGGGGAACAATATGTTTCTAGAAATAATATAGAAGAAGAGGGTAAACCGTTACCGCTTGTAACAATTTATATTTTAGGACATGACTTGGAGGAGTATCAAGATTATCCTATCATACGAGTAAAAAGAAAAATCCTAGAGCACGGCACTAGCAAAGTTTTAGAAAGTGGCAAAAGCAGATTTATAGAATCTTTAACTCATGATTGTATTATCATACAAATCCCATC
>CAZBPK010000058.1:0-6627 GCA_964493765.1 uncultured Bacteroidia bacterium
TCTTTACAAAAGCTGAACGCAAAAAGTGTTTTTCTACGTCAAACGAGGATTCTTTGCCTAATTTATCCCAAGTTTCATTTAACCATTTATCAGCAATTTCTCTTCCTTTATCTCTTAATTTACAAAGAAAATCCCAGTTGGTATTCAGCTTTGAGGATTGAGATAGTTCTTTTAGTGCTTCGTATCCTGATATAGCGTGTATAAAAATTTCTTTATTGTTTTTACCGGGCAATTGAACTCCATTTTGGATTAGATAATTTCTATAATGAATCAATTTGATTTCGTTAATCATACTAGAATTAAATGAAATTTCGTTTACTCTATCGGCTATATCTCTAGCTGTAAACGGCAAATTATCAATATTCACAGAATTAATTTTAACTAAAACAATATCATTAACAGTTGTTTGTTCAATTAAAGGAAACATAGGTGGATTACCCATGTAACCACCGTCCCAGTAATATTCTCCATCAATTTCAACTGCTTGGAATAAATAGGGTAAACAAGTTGAAGCTAGTAAAACATCAACAGTTATTTCTTCATTATGAAATACTTTTGCTGAATTGGTTTTTACATTAGTAGCACAAATAAACAATTTTTTTTTGTTATATTTTCTAAGTTCATCAAAATCAACAATATCTTCTAATATTTCTCTTAATGGATTTAAATTAAAAGGATTAAACATGTAAGGAGAGAAATATTGGATCATAGTATTAAACCAAATATAACCGGGAGAAGTAAACATATTTCCTGATTTATCAAAAATTGTAGGTTCTAACAATAATGAACCATATTTGGAAACATCTTTCCATAATTTATAAAGTAATTCTTTTGCTTTTGATGGACCACCTAAATGTAAACCATAAGCGGTAACTACTGCATTTACAGCACCAGCACTTGTACCGCATATTCCATCTGCAATAAGATTATCTTCTTCTAAAAGTCTATCTAAAACTCCCCATGTAAATGCACCATGAGAGCCGCCTCCTTGAAGTGCTAAACCTACACGTTTAATTTTTTCCATACTTTATAAATAACAACAATTTAGCCATTTTGTTTACAAATATGAATATTTTTTTTCAACTTGCAAACTTTATTATTTTTGTAAAGTGGAAATTCAACATTTACTCAATTTTAAAAGACTCAACCAAATTTCAAATGACCAAAAATCTGCAAGAAGCGATTTTCAAAGAGATTTTGATAGGTTGATATTTTCGTCTCCATTTAGAAGATTACAAAATAAAACTCAAGTTTTTCCTTTACCCGGTTCTGTTTTTGTTCATAATCGTTTAACTCATACTTTAGAAGTTTCTACGGTTGGGAGGTCTTTAGCTACTTTGTGTTCATGGGAGTTTGTTCCTAATTCTATTAATGATTTTGAAAATGCCATGCATTGGGGCAATGCAGTTGCTGCGGCTTGTTTAGCTCATGATATTGGAAACCCACCTTTTGGGCATTCGGGTGAAGCTGCTATTTCTAAGTTTTTCTATAATCATTTACAATCCTATTGGTTTAAGGATTTAAATGATGAACAAAAAAATGATTTTCTAAAATTTGATGGTAACGCTAATACTTTTAGAGTTTTAACTCATTCTTACCCCACCAAAAGACCCTATGGTTTTGGCTTAACTTACACAGTCTTAGCTTCAATTGTCAAATACCCTTGGGCGGCTCATGAATCAGAAAAAAATAAGTTCGGCTACTTCCACGCTGAAAAAGAAAATTTTTTTCAACTTTTTATAGAACATGAATTAGTTAATAATGTAGATAAATTTTTTAGACACCCTTTTGTTTATCTATTGGAAGCCGCTGACGATATCTGTTATACCATCATAGACCTAGAAGATGCCCATAAATTAAAAATTGTAAGTACAGAAAAAGTTGAAAACTGGTTTTTAGAATTATTGAATAACAATGCAAAAGCCGACGCAAAATCAGAATTAAATTGCATTTTTGATGATAATGAAAAAATTGCTTTTTTAAGAGGTCGGGTTATTCACCAATTGATTTTAGATTGTAAACAGATATTTTGTTCAAAAAAAGAAGATTTATTACAAGGAAAAATTTTGGTTAGTTTAATGAATCAATTACCATCAGAACGCCAAACTGTGGTTGATGAAATTCGACAATACAGCAAAAATTATATCTACAACGATAAAAGAGTAATAGAAATTGAAATGGCTGGTAAACAAATTTTAGGAGGTTTATTAGAAGAATTAATTGAAGGTTGGTTTGAATCTGAACAAAACCCCAAAGACAGATTTGCCCAAAAAATTGTTAGCCTTATACCTAAACAATTTCAATTAACTCCTGAGCATTCTAATTATGATAAAATTCTGCATATCGTAGATTTTGTTTCTGGTATGACAGATTTATTTGCAGTTGAATTATTCCAAAAATTAAAAGGATATACCTTCCCAAAATTCTCTTAATCTTGAACCTTTTTTACTTATGGGTTTTGTGGGTAGTACTTACACTTGCTTATATTAGCAATTATTTTTATCTCCGTTATCAAGAAAATGACTTTTTTTCTAACTATCTAAATGATTTGATTGCTTTACCTTGGACTTTTGCTTTTATTTCCTTGCTTTACCGCTTTATCTTTAAAATCAATAATTACCAAGTTTCATTAGCACAAATCATATTTACATTTTTAAGTTTTTCCATCATTTTTGAATGGATTTTACCATTTTTATTTCCCATACGTTACATTGGTGATTGGATTGATGTGTTTATGTATTTTTTAGGTAGTTTATTTTGGTGGATTTTTAATAGATTTATTGCATTAACAAAATAATAATTCTTTGGGTATGCACTTCAACTGTCTTAACAAATTGATATTGAGATTGATAAAAAAACTTCAACCATTGGAAAAATACAAAAAAATCATTCAAAAAATTCCTTAACTTTTTGAATTACTTCAAACTGTTCTATTTCTGTTAAGTTTACTCCTGATGGTAAACATATACCTTTTTCAAATAAATGAGTACAAAAATGATTGCCATAAAAAGGAAAATTTTCAAATATTGGTTGTAAGTGTAAGGGTTTCCATATTCTACGAGATTCTATAAGATGAGATTCTAAATACTGGATAAGTTCGTGGGGAGAATAATTATCTGGAAGTAAAAAGGTAGAAAGCCATCTTGAAGAAAATGAATGAGGAATTTCATTTGGATAGTCCAAAAAATAAGGTTGAAAAAGCTCTTGAAGATAAATTTCAAATATTTTGCGTTTTTTGAAAACTCTTTCTTCAAAATTTTGTAATTGAGCTAAACCAATGGAAGCTAATAAATTACTCATTCCATAATTATAACCCAATTCTTCATGATGGTAATAGGGTCTGGGTGATTTTGCTTGATGGGCTAAATATTTTGCTTTTTGATATTCTTCAAAATTTGAACAAATTAATGCCCCTCCGGCACTTGTGGTTATAATTTTATTTCCATTAAAAGAAAGGATTCCAAATTTTCCAAAAGAACCTAAATTTTGATTTTGATATTTAGCACCTAAAGATTCAGCGTGATCCTCTATTAGGGTAATATCATATTTTTGTGAAATAGATAGAATTTCATTCATTTTTGAGGCGTTACCATATAAATGAACTACAATAATGGCTTTGGGCTTCTTTCCTTTTTTTAATCTATCACGAATAGCGACTTCTAACCATTCTGAGGAAATATTCCAAGTATCGGATTCACTATCAACAAAAATAGGATTTGCATTTTCATATAAAATAGGATTCGCTGTAGCAGCAAAAGTTAAACTTGGGCACAAAACTTCGTCATCTTTTTGAATGTTTAATAATTTTAAAGCTAAATGAATTGCAGAAGTTCCTGAGTTTAAACAACATACATATTTATAATCAAACATTTTACATAACTCTTTTTCAAAATCATCAAGACTTTGTCCCATAGTAGTTAACCAATTTGTTTGAATAGCATTTTGAATAAATTCTATTTCTTTTCCAGATTGATAAGGAGGGGAAAGCCAGATTTTATATTTTTTCATGATATGAGTTTAAAGTGCTTAAGAACCGCTAATGCATCTTGAACTTGTTCATCTTCTAAATAAAGCCAGGTATTATGTTTTTTATTATTTCCATCTTTAAATTCAATTTGAATACTTGCAGCTGCTATTATGGGTATTTTTTTTACGTACCTTACTTTGGTAATTTTAGAAATTTCTATTACAGGGGTTAATTTCAAAGTTAATAAATTAATACTTCCAATGGAAAATAATGAAGCAAAAATGAGGAAAACAAATGATAAAAAACGATTTCCAAATTGGTATTGATCAAAAAAATATAATGAAAAAATGATAGAAAAGAAAGCGTAAGTGGCTACTTGTGAATAAGGTACCGTTTTTTTTTTTGCTAATTGGTTTTCATCGGGGACTTCTGCTTGGGTCAAAAGAATTTTGTTATTCAAAACATGGCAATACCCATCTTTAAACTGAAAAAAATTTTTAGGTTTATTTTTAGCCATAAGGATTTTAATTGCAAATTTAGAGAAAAAAAAACTTAACTATCTTTTAAAAGATAGAAAGTTTGGGTTTTATGAAAAAATAAAAACCGCTTTCAAAGAAAACGGTTTTTATTTAAAGCTAATAAATCAATGAGATGCTTTATACTTTTTAACGGATTCAATCAAAGCTGGAACCACTTGGAAAGCATCACCAACAATTCCAATATCAGCAGCTTTAAAGAATGGAGCTTCAGCATCTGAATTAATAACCACAATAGTTTTGGAAGCACTAACACCCGCTAAATGCTGAATAGCACCAGAAATTCCAATTGCAATATATAAATTGGGAGAAACTTGAATACCCGTTTGACCCACGTGTTCGTGATGAGGTCTCCAATGAACATCTGCAACAGGTTTACTACATGCAGTTGCTGCACCTAATAAATCTGCTAATTCTTCAATCATACCCCAATTTTCTGGTCCTTTTAAGCCTCTTCCAGCAGAAACTACTGAATCTGCTTCTGTTAAGCTAATTTTAGCTGATGCTTTGATAACTTGTTTAGGTTGTAAAGCTAAATCTCTTGTTGATGGTTCAAATGCAAAATTTTCTACAGTTCCTGCGGCTTCATTTTTTTCTAATTTATAAGCATTACCTTTTAAAGTAATGACCA
The DNA here is from genome assembly GCA_964493765.1 of uncultured Bacteroidia bacterium. GTDB lineage: Bacteria > Bacteroidota > Bacteroidia > J057 > CALLMJ01 > CALLMJ01. The sequence goes on from CAZBPK010000058.1 coordinate 5,135, forward strand.
ATTTATCGCGATTGGTGGATAAATTTTCAACTGCTTTTAAAGAATACGCAGATCTTTGAACTTCAAAACCGTCACCTGATTTTGTAACTAAAGAGGTTACACCTGAAAACATTGCTGCATCTAATTTCACAGCAACTCTTGGAGCAACAGCTCTACCATTGTAGGTTTGAGGAATTACAATTACTTGAGCTTGTGTTTGTTTTGCAACTGCTGCAATTCCTGAAGCATAAGCTGTACCTATAAATTGTGATAAAGAAGAATGGTTAATTACAAAGATTTTTGATGCACCATAAGTAGCTAAAGATTTATATTGATCATCAGAAGCTACGCCAAAGCATACAGCATGAACTTCTGTACCTAAACTTTTTGCAATTGCTGTTGCATAACTTAATGCTTCTAATGTAGGTTTTTTAAAAGCACCATTTACATTTTCTGCAAATACTAATATAGCCATAGTTAAATTTTTTTGTATTGATAATTAAGAAATTAAATTGCGCCTTTTTCAGATAAAATTTGAACTAATTTATCAGTTTCTTCTGGTTTTAAATATATACAACCTTGTTTTGCTGGAGGTTGAGACAATTTTGTAGTAGTTGTGTAATAAGGAACATCAACAGGTGCAATCACTTGAATTTGTTTAGTTCTTGCTGCCATAATACCTTTTACATTAGCAATTCTCCATTCAGCTAAGCCTTTTTGTGCACTTAAAACTAAAGGTAAATCACAAGTTAATTCTTCTTTACCACCATCAATTTCACGTGTTAAAGTGGCATTATTACCATTAATTTCAATAGAAGTTGCAAAAGAAACATCAGGAAGATCTAATAACTCAGCAACCATGCCACTAACTTGAGAACCATTAAAATCAATAGATTCTTTACCAAACATGATTAAATCAAAACTTTGAGATTTAGCGTACTCAGCAATTTGTTTAGCTACATAAAAAGCATCAAGAGGTTCCGCATCAATTCTCACAGCTTGGTCTCCAACAATAGCAATTGCTTTTCTAATGGTGGAGTCAACTTCAGCTTTACCTACACATAATATGGTTACATTAGCACCTTGTTTTTCTTTAAGTTCTGCAGCTCTACTTAATGCAAATTCATCATAAGGGCAAACTATAAATGTTACACCCGCTTTGTTTAATGCTTTTCCTTCAGCATCAAATTGAATTTTAGTAGTAGTGTCAGGAACATGACTGATACAAACTAATATTTTCATTATTTTTTGAAATTTAACGGCAAATATACAAAAGGAATGAACAAAAGCCAACCCTTTTTCAAAATTATAACAGTTTTCTTAGAATTTTGTTCATTTTTTGTCAAAAATACTTATCAATAATCTTTATTATGATTTTTATAATCAAACTTTAATTTCATGATTTTTTACTTGTAATGATATAGGTTGAAATTCAAGCTCTAAAAATTGAGGATGAGTAACAAAAATTTGTCCTTTTTTGTGGTTGTATAAATAATTTGAAATCTGACGGATTC
>CAZBPK010000059.1:0-25305 GCA_964493765.1 uncultured Bacteroidia bacterium
ATGAATATGAGAATATAAAAAAACACATTGAAAAATGGCTTAATTTAGATTATTCTAATTATCAGGTGATTATTGTGATCAATAACTCTAATGATAAAAGTTTAGAATTTTTACAAAATATTAAAAATCAAAAACTTAAAATTGTTTATTTAGAGTCTACACCTTTGAACTGGTCTCCGAAAAAATTTGCTTTAACAGAAGGTATTTATAATAGTGATTATGAGTATATTGTATTTACAGATGCAGATTGTAAACCTCTTTCCAAACAATGGTTAAAATTTTATAATGATTCTTTTCAAAAAGGTAATCAAATGGTTTTAGGATTAAGCCCATATTTAAGTAAAAAAGTGTGGTTTAATTCCTTAATAGAATGGGAAACTTTTTTTACTGCATACTTATATAGTTTTACAGCTATTCTACAAAAACCCTACATGTGTGTAGGAAGAAATTGGGGTTTAAAAAAAGATATTTTTTTTCAAGAAAATGGATATACCAAACATAAAAATGTATTAAGCGGAGATGATGATTTATTTATACAAAATTTAGAAAAAAAATACAAAGTTGATGTATTATTTAATCCTGATTCCCAAACAATTTCTGAACCTCCAAACCGTTTTATAGATTATCTAAAACAAAAAAAGAGACATTATTCTGTAAGTAAATACTACAAATTCAAAACGAAATTTTTATTATTTATACTGAATTTAATGCAGTTCATCAGTTTATTTTGGATTTTTGATATAAAAACCGTTTTGGAAAATAAAATTTTGTTATTATCTTTGTGCTTAATGAACTTATTTAAATTTACTTCTATACAATTATTTACTCACAAAACAGGCTTTAAGATACCTTTCCTCTTTAAGTGGATTGGAGAATACATACTTCTTATATTTCAAATCTTAGTTTTACCTTTTTCTATTCATAAATTAAACCAATGGAAATAGATAGTAATTTATTGGAAAACTTATCTCCAAGAGCTAAAGAAGATTTGTTTTTAATTCAAAGTGCTTTGAATGGGAATACAAAATCCTATGAAAAGCTAATGAATCGTTATAAGAGAAATGTATATTACATAGCATTAAAGCTACTTCAAAACGAAAATGATGCAGAAGATGCTACTCAAGAATGTTTTATGAAAGCATTTGCTTCACTGGATAAATATGAGGCTAAATATGCTTTTTCTACTTGGCTATACAAAATTGCTTCTAACACTTGCGTGGATATCTATAGAAAAAAAAAGTTAGAAACCTTTTCTCTTGCATCAAGTACGCATGATGAGGAAGGAAACGAAATCCAAATCAATGATACCAAATTTTTAACTCCAGATAATGGACTCGAAAAAAAGGAAAGGAAAGAAATCATTAACAAAATTGTAAGTTCACTACCCGAAAAATATAGGATACTTATTGAATTAAGATATTATGAAGAACTTAGTTATGATGAAATTGCAGTTTCTACTAATTTGCCATTAGGTACAGTTAAAGCACAGTTAAAAAGAGCAAAAACCATTCTTCAAGAATTAATCATTAAAATGGATGATTTCTAATAACCATGATTTAATTATCTTAGGTTCTGGAGGTCATTCAAAATCCGTTACTGAAATAGCTAAATCATTAAATTACAATATTTTAGGTTATTTAGATGACGACTTATCCAAACCTAATGTTTTAGCAAAAATTCAAGATATAGACAAATTTTCTAATTTTAACTTGGGTTTTGGTATTGGAGGAATAAAAAATTTACCCTCAAGATTTATCCTAATTCAATCTTTGGAAAAATTCTTTCCTTTTTTTATAAACTTAGTTTCTCCTTATGCGTTAATTAGTGAAAATCTAAAAATGGGTACTGGGAACACTATTCATCCTTATACTTTTATAAATTCTCATGTTACGATAGGAAATTTTTGTATTCTTAATACAAGATCAACTATTGAGCATGATTGCGTAATAGGAGATAATGTTCATATTTCAACAGGAGTGATAGTAAATGGAGAAGTTCAAATTGGTAATCATGTTTTTATTGGTAGTGGTTCTGTATTAAAAAATCAAGTAAAAATTACGGATAATGTGATTATTGGAATGGGAAGTGTAGTTATAAAAGACATTCAAGAACCCGGAATTTATGCAGGAAGCCCTTTAAAAATTATTCAAAAATTTGATGAATAAAAAAAAATTATATCTTTGTAAAACTCATTATGAATTTAAAAACAGAACTACTAAAATTCTTTTATGAATATCCCGGCGAATCCTTTAACGCAAAACAAATTTTTAGTAAAACACCACTAAAAAATCAGTTTAATACGGAACAAATCTTTCAAGCCCTCAAGGAACTTTCAGAAAAAGGAGAACTTATCCAAGAAACCACTTCTAAATTTAGCCTAAATATTGTTGGTAAAACTTTTGAAGCTACAGTTGAAGAAATAAAATTAGAAGATTACGAGACTTGGGTAGATATTTTAGCGGAACGTGTTTATATACCTATCTCCAACAAATATTTTTTAATGGTTGGAGACAAGGTACTGGTCAAAATTTTAGAACAAAAATTAAGATATTCTTATGGAGAATTGGTAGAGTGGTTGGAAGGCGAGAAACGAAGCTTTGTAGGAAAAATAACCAAAGATGCTAATCGTATATTCTTTGTTCCTGATGATAAAAAAATTCCTTGGGAATACGATATTACTTCAAAAGTAAAAAGAGAAGAGATAGGAAAAAAAGCTTATGCAAAATTAGTTGTCAATCAAAATGGTAATCCAGAATTAGAAATTGTAAAAATTCTTGGAGACCCTGGAGACCATCAAACGGAAATCCATTCCATTATTTATGAATTTGGATTATTACAGGGTTTTTCTGATGAAGCGATTTTAGAATCTGAAAATTTACCAGAAAAAATTCCAACTGAAGAATATCAAAAAAGAAAAGATTTTCGTAATATTCCCACTATTACCATTGACCCCGAAGATGCAAAAGATTTTGATGACGCATTAAGTTTACAAATTTTAGAAAATGGAAATTATGAGGTTGGGGTTCATATTGCTGATGTTTCCTATTATGTTAAAATGGGTTCCATATTAGACCAAGAAGCATATCAAAAAGCAACTTCTGTGTATTTAGTGGATAGAACTATCCCTATGTTACCTGAAAAAATTTCTAATTTTTTATGCAGTTTAAGACCAAACGAAGACAAATTGGCTTTTTCTGCTGTTTTTGAATTAGACACAAACGGTAAAATTATTAACGAATGGTTCGGTAGAACTATTATTCACTCCATGAAAAGGTTTACTTACGAAGAAGCTCAAGCCATATTAGAAAATCCTGAGGGCGAATGGGCAGATTTTTTAAAAACTTTAAATACTTTGGCTTATGCGCTTAGAAATAAACGTTTTAAAAATGGAAGTATCAATTTTGAGTCAGAAGAAATACGTTTTAAATTAGACGAAAACGATAAACCTATTAAAATTATGCCCAAAATCCGAAAAGATGCTCATAAACTCATTGAGGATTTTATGCTTTTGGCTAATCAAAGAGTTTGTAGAGTAATTGCTAAATCTAAAAAAATTCCTATGATTTTTCGTGCTCATGACCAACCCCAACAAGACAAACTTTTAGACTTAAAAAATTTTTTGGAAACCTTTGGCTATCGTTTAGATTTAAGTAATGAAAAAGCCTTCAGAAAAACCCTAAATCAAATTAATCAAAAAATTGAAGGAACTCCACAAGGAGATTTAGTAGCAAATATTGCAATCAGAAGCATGGCAAAAGCCGTTTATCAACCAGAAAATATTGGTCATTATGCTTTAGCTTTTGATTATTACACCCATTTCACTTCACCAATAAGAAGATACCCCGATTTAATGGTTCATAGAATATTACAACAGTTCTTAGAGAAACCTAAAAAAATCTTATACGAAGAAGAACAGCTTAAAAAAATGTGTAAGCATTGTTCTCTACAAGAAAAAAAAGCATCTGATGCAGAAAGAGCCTCCATTAAATATAAATTGGTTGAATATGCCTCTGATTATGTAGGACAAATTGTAGATGGAACCATTTCTGGTGTTACAGGTTGGGGTTTTTATGTTCAAATGTTAGATATTAGGGCTGAGGGCTTAGTTCCTCTCAGAAGTCTTAAAGATGATAACTACATTCACGATGAAAAAAACTTCTGCATTTTAGGACGTAAAACCCACAAAAGATTTCAATTAGGAGACAAAGTTAAAGTTAAAATTATCAAAACGGATATACAACACAGAACCATAGATTTAGAACTTGTTTCTACTGAGAAATATGGAAATTTTGAAAAAGTTGAAAACTATGAGCATTTCAGAGGAAATAAAAATTCTAAAAGAAGTTCTAGTAAGAAGGGAAAAGGAAGAAGAAAGTAAAAATTTTATGATTTTGGTGTTTCGCTTAAAGTATTTCAAAATGTGGTTTTGAAATACTTTAAGCAGATTAAGCGTGAGGGATGTGAAGGGTTTAGCACTGCCTTTGAGCAAAGCGAAAAGGATTGCCGAAGCGAATAGCGAAGCCCGAAACAGCCCGACCCGCAGCGTAGCAAGGGACACGCCCAAATTATTGAAACCATTTGATAATCTCTTCATTCTTTAGCTCATATAAAATAGGATTTCCCAATGGGTCATAAAATTTATTTTCTGATTGAAATAAATCTTCTACTAAGTTTCTGATTTCTTTTTCTAGCAGTGGTTGTTCTTTAGAAATGGCTATCGGTTTTATAATGGTTTTTACTAACTCTTCATGAAAATTATTTACGTAATTATCCAAATATTTTAAACTATCTAAAATTTGGCTAATAAAATTTTGAAGATTAGAAATTTTTAACTCAAGCGGTAAACCTTTAATTAAAATTCCGTTAATATCTAATTGAAAATCAAATCCTAATTGTTGAAATGTTTCTGAGTTTTCTTGAAAAACTAATAAATCAGGGCTTGATAAATGGATTCTTTCAGGGTACAACATTTGTTGGGTGTGTAAACCTTGCTGAATTTTGGGTAAATATTTTTCAAATAAGATTCTGAAATGAGCATTTTGTTGAGGAAAAATCCATAGTTTATTCTGGTAATTGGTGATAATAAATTGGTTATAAACCTGGAATGCGGTCCAATTTTGGTTTAAATCTTCGGTAGAAAAGAGGAGTTTTTGGGTTTCTTCATTTTTTGAATTAATGGGCTGATAGAGAATGTTTAAACTTTTTTGAATATCAATTTCATTGGGCGTTTGTTGTTTTTGTTGTTTGAATTGTTTGATGGTAGTTTCTCCCTCTAAATGTACTTTTTGTTGATTAACAATGTTTTGGAAAGCATCAAATTCAATGTCTTCAACATGAAATTTGGCAATGGCTTTACGAACAGCCGCATGTAAAATGGAATAAACAAAATTTTCATTTTCAAATTTGATTTCTGTTTTGGTTGGGTGAATATTAATATCAACTTCTGAGGGATGAATCTGTATAAAAATGACAAAAAAAGGAAATTCACCTTTAGGAATAATATTTTCGTAACACTTGAAAATAGCATGATTTAAGAAATTAGATTTTATAAATCGTTGATTCACAAAAATATATTGTTCACCTCTTGAAGTAGAAGCAGTATCAGGAGAGCCTACATAGCCTTTTATACCTAGATTAGGAGTTTCTTCATCAACTAAAAGCAAATGTTCTTCATTCCATTGACTAAATATATCTAAAATTCTGTTTTTTAAGGAATTAGGCTTTAAATCTAATTGTAAATTATCATTAGAATAAAATTGGATGGATTTATCAGGGTGAGAAAGGGAAATATGAATCAATTCGTTTAATAAATGTTTATATTCTACGGGATTGGTTTTTAGAAATTTTCTTCTTGCAGGAACATTGTAAAATAAATTTTTTACTTGAATTAGAGTTCCTTTTCCGAATACAGCGGGTTGATTGAGGGTAAATTTACCTCCTTCTACTTCTATTTGTGTGCCAATATCTTGATTTTCGGGTTGAGTAATTAAAGTTACCTTAGCTACAGAGGCAATACTTGCTAATGCTTCTCCCCTAAAACCCATAGTTTGAATTTGAAATAAGTCATCAATGGTGGAAATTTTGGAAGTTGCGTGTCTTTCAAAGCAAAGTTTGGCATCTATGGGGTTCATACCTTTTCCATTGTCTTTGACTTGAATTAAGGTTTTTCCAGCATCTCTGATATGAACTTGAATTAGTGTTGCGCCTGCATCTATAGAATTTTCTAATAATTCTTTTAATACTGAGGCTGGTCTTTGAACCACTTCACCTGCTGCAATTTGGTTGATAAGAGCATCTGGCAATCTTTTTATGATGGACATGTTCAATTAAAAACTAACTTTATAAAAAGTAAACAATCTTCCTCTTGCTTTGTAAATAACCAAAATTGCTTCATCATTACTAATTTGTTCACATGCAGAACGATAAAAATAATCTCTTGAAGAAAAATCAACAAAAAAAGGTTTAGGTTGGCTATTGACTTTTCCTTCATTTACTGTCTGATAATAAACATTATGACCAATTCCACGAATATAATATTTATAAAAAATGACTACTTTTTCGGGTGTAATAATCGGAACATAAGATAATTGCTGAGGAAATTCGGAACTTTGTCTTTTTTCTACAATGGATGTCCATTCAATTTTTCCTTCATTATCAATTGAAAGTATTGCAACATCGTTGTAATTATAGACCATTCTGTCTCTGTAATACATTCCAGGGCCATAATAACCGTAATACATATTTGAAGAAGAATAGGTACTATAAAAACGTTCAGTAAATAAAACGAGACCTCCATCAGACCTCAATACCATTTTATCTAAATAGAAATCCATGAGTTCTTTCCCTTTATAAATTTGTTTTTGAGACATGTATCTTTCTAAAAAGGATTGGTCTAGTTTATCAGTTTTTTGGTTTACAATTTCTAAGGTTTCATGGTCAATACGGAAGTAAATTGTGCCAATAATAGAACTTGAATTGAGGTTAGAATAAAAGCCTCCGAGAAATAAATCTTCGTTTTTATCAATTTTAAAAATTATATCTGTGATGAAACGGTTATCAGCATGTAATGGGATAGAAGTAACTTTTTGAATATCAGGTTGATATTTATAAATGAAATATTGATAATCACTGGGTTGTGAACCTTTACCTTTTTTTTCTTTACTTAAAATAAAAATGTTACCTTGGTTAGAAATTTCTACTTGAAAAATTTCCAAAAGATCGGAATTATAAATGATTTCAAATTTACCCTCTTTAAATAGATCGTCTTCATTATTAAAGGTTATATAACGAAAATCTACAAAGTTTTTTTGAATAGAAAACGTAAAACCCAGAAATCTTTGGGTGTTAAAAGATTTTTTAAATTTTAAATTGGAAAACTTAGCAGAATTATCAATTTTTAAAACAGAAATATTATCCGCTAATTTTTTTCCTTCAATATCATAATGAAACATTTTGGTAATTTGATCTTTATTAAAAGTTTCATTGACAAACAAAAAAATGTTTTCACCGACAACGGATAAATTAGCAATATCAGAATTCAAAGTTTGTTCGTAAACTTCTTTTACCCATTGACGTTTAAAATTTTCATCGTATTTATAAATACCAATATTTCTTTTAGAGCTTTTAGAAATAGGAGCAATAGTAACTAAACCTTTATCAATTTTGGAATAATCAAACCAAAGAGGTTTGGGTTCTTTGGGGCTTAAAGCTAAAGTTGCTTCAATTTTTTGACCTTTAATTGTGCAATTCCATACCATGAAAATGCTAATAAGAAAGATTTTCTTCATGTTTTAAAAACTGATAATTTCAAATTCCACTCTTCTATTTTTTTGACGGGTTTCTTCATCCACTTCTTCTACTAAAGGTTTGGACATTCCAAAACCTTTGATTTCTAATCGGTTGGGTGCAATACCTTTTTTCATTAAATAAATTTTCACTTCCGTTGCTCGAAGCTCTGATAATTTTTGTTTCGTTTCTGGTTTACCAGTTCCATCAGTATGACCATTAATTCTTACCCTAACAGTTTTATTGATTTGTAAAAATTGAACTAATCTATCCAATTCGGGAAAAGATTCAGGTCTTAAGCTGGCTAAACCAGTGTCAAATTCAATGTTATTGAGCTTAGTAACAGTACCTACTTTTAATTTTTCTAATTCAATATCTAAACGGATTTCAGAATACCTTTGAAACTCATCAATTTTTATATAATGAGTTTTAAAAATATAGCCTAAAGAAAAAAATCCTATACTCATTTTATGGGTATCTGGTAAAATGATTTGATAAATTCCCGTTTCTGGATTAGAGTTACCAGCTTTGTATTTGGAACCATTACTTTCATCCATTAAATAAATTTCTGCGGGTAAGAATTTTTGGGTATCTTTATCTTTGATATAACCTGTAATCGTTGTGGGAGTTAAGGAAATAGCTTGAGGAGGATTGATAGGGTCTCTTGTAGAAATAATCCATAAATCTACACCGCCTTTTCTATCAGTTAGTGTTAATGTACCATCATTGGATTCCGTAAATCCTACTGCTAGATAATCACCCGAAGGAACTTCACGAACAGCAGTAAAAGAATCATTGTTTTTACCTCCAAAGTTTTTGGTCCAAAGGGTATTTTTTTTATTAAATTTGATAACTAAAGCATCATAAACGCCATTATGTCCACGAACATCTCCATCAAGAGAATTGGTCATCCCACAAACTAAAAAATTTCCATCATAACCCACAGAAATCATGTTAGCACCTTCATCACCCGAACCACCGTAATTAGTTGTCCATAAAATTTTTCCATCTCTTGAATCAATTTCTAAAAGCCAAAAATCACCTCCACCTTTATGAAATTTAATATCCCCTGATTTAGAAAAGGAAGTACCTGCAATCATTACCGTATTTTGGGGTGTTAAAACTACGGAATGAGGTTCATCAAAACTTTCACCACCATAAGTTTGTATCCATAAAATTTTACCTGTTTTATCGTATTTTGTAAGCAAATAATCCGTTTTTCCACGATTTTTGGGTATATCTTTGTTGTCAGAATCCGTAGAACCGATAACAATATATCCATCATTGACTTCCACTGCACAATTGGCAGTTTCATTAGACATACCTCCTAAATTGGATTGCCATTGAATATCACCTTTATAATTGAGTTTTAAAACCCAAAAATCTGTACCACCTTGATTTTTTTTAATTAAACCATCATTTGAACCCGTAGAACCACCAATTAAATAGCCACCATCTTTAGTACAAATTCCAAAAAGACCTTGATCATTACCAGACCCCCCATAGCATCTTGCCCATTGTAAAGTCCCTAAAGCATCTATACGCACTACATAAATATCCTTTTTTCCATAATTATCTTTTACAACTGTATCTTTGGATTCTGAAGAACCTACTAATAAAAAACCGCCATCTTTAGAATAATCTATTGCAGCCCCTTCTTCATTAAATCTACCACCTAAATATTTTTGCCATAAAATCATACCTTTGGAATTCACTTTACAGAACCACATATCAGAATCATAACCATCACGGTCTATATCACCATCTTTAGAGCGAGTAGTGCCAATTACACCATAACAACCATCGTTAGTATTCACAAAAGCAGCGGCTTGGTCAGTTTGAGAACCACCAAATGTTTGTTGCCATAGAATTTGTTGGGCATAAGAAAAGGAACATAAAAATAATAAAATCAAAAAAATACGATACATTGCTTCAGTTTTTACAAACTATCAAAGTTCGTGCAAAAATAGAAAAAGTTATTGCAAAACTTTCAATTTTGGGGTTTTAAATTTTACACTAATTTTACAACCGGTGTAACACTATCAAAACCAATAACTTCCACTTCGTTACCTGGTTCAATATATTCACCTCTTGATTGAGCATCAAAACGAACTCCCTCAATCTCAATAATTCCACTAGGATTCATAGGTGTTAAAGATTTTCCCTTAGCATGTAATATTTTTCTTAAGTTTTCAGGCAAACTCGTATAACCTTCTTCACTATCCATCTTGGATTTTAAAATTATAGTATCTTCTTTTTTAAAGAAATAAACAATTAAAAGGGTCAAAAAACCTAAAAGAATAATCACACCTAAGATTAATTCAATGTATGACATAATTTTTTTTGCAAATATACAAAATCAATTTGATTTAAGCAATAATTTTATTTTGGGCATGCCCCTTTGCTAAACTCTCAGGGTACATGTTTTTCTACAATTTATTTTAGAGATGCTATCTGGTAATACATTTTCACAATTTTTCTTCTTTTTTGCTATTTTAAAACTATATTTGCATTTTTTTCGTTATTCATAAACATTATGAACTTTTTTTCTCAATACTTGAAACGAATAATCCTCTTTGTATGCTGTATTTATAGTTATGCTCGGGCTTCGCATAATTTAGCAGGGCAGATTACTTATCGTTATTTATCGCCTAATACTTATGAAATCATTTTAACTACTTATACCGACCCTTTTGCTCGGGGAGTAGATAGATGTAATGCCGATATAGAAATTTGGGGAAAACAAGGTAATAATTTTATAAAAATTCATACCATAGAAAAAATCCCTAGAGAAAACGGTCCTAATGGGACTTGCTCTTCTCCCGATAAAATGGGAGTTTTTGTAAGACCGAAAATTAAAAAGAACATTTATAGAACCATTTACACGTTCAATGGACCGGGAAGTTTTGCTTTACGATATTTTGATGTAGCTCGTGTAGATAACGTAAAAAACATGAATAATTCAGGGGCTACGGCATTTTATGTAGAAACCATTTTATTTAACAATCCTTTTATTGGTACCAATAGTTCTCCTCAACTTTTAAATGATCCTCTAGATGATGCTTGTACGAACCGTTTATGGACTCATAATCCCGGCGCTTTTGACCCTGATGGCGATTCGCTGGCTTTTAGTTTAATTCCTTGTCAACAATATGACCCGCCTACTATTGCAGCGCCAATTCCCGTGAGTAATTTTCAAAATCCCGGAAATTTTGGCGGCTCTTTCACTATTGACCCCGAAACAGGTCTCATTACTTGGGATAAACCCATACAAACAGGCGTTTATAACATTTCCATTTTAGTAGAAGAATTTCGCAATGGTCGTAAATTAGGTTCTGTTATTCGGGATATGGCTATCTTTGTCAAGCCTTGTTTTAATGACCCTCCTATTATTCAAGCACTTACAGATACCTGTGTAAAACCCGGTGATAATCTAAGCTTTAATATCAAGGTCTTTGATAATAATCCTTTGGATAGTGTGTATTTTTACTTAAATAATGCAGGAATTGGAAATAACGGTCCTTTTTCTGTGCCTATAAGCCCCGCAACTTTTAATCCTCCTATCAATTTTCCTGTTACTACCCAAATGCCTAACCCCATTGTTACACAATTTTCTTGGAGCATCGTTTGCGAACATATACGCTCTCAATTTTATCAAGTAGATTTTTATGCCCATGATAATTTAGGATATGACCCTACCCTATCAGCTAACCATATCACAAAAATTCGTGTAGTCCCTCAACCTGTAACCAACTTAACAGCTTCAGGGCTTGGAAGGCGAATTTTATTAACTTGGGATAGACACCCCTGCCCTAATGCTACGGGATATAAAGTCTATCGTTCAGGAATACCCTCAGGGCAAGGGGATACCGTTTGTTGTAAAGATGATTTAACAGGTATGGGATACACCGAAATTGCTACCCTAATTGGCTGGGATAAAAATAGTTATACAGACTCTATCATTAACTTTCAATCACAATACTGCTATAAGGTCGTAGCCTTCTTTGGAAACTTGAACAGTTGCCCCTCTAACGAAGTTTGTGTGCCTTTTAAACAAGATTTTCCTTTGGTTACCAACGATAGTATTGATATCACAGACATCAACGGTAGAATCTTTGTTTCTTGGGCAAAACCTGTTCAATTAGATACCAATTTCTTTCCTCAGCCTTATCATTATAAATTATACCGTGGAGAAGGGCTCAATCCTACTCAATTTACTTACATCGCAGACTTTGCTTTTGAAGATACTACTTATTTTGATTCAGGAATGAATACCATTATTCAACCCTATTCCTATAAATTAGATTTGTATGATGCTAACAATCAAATCATTACCAATAGTAATCAAGCAAGCTCCATCTATTTAAAAACTAATCCTCTGGATAAAGCAATAGAACTCACTTGGAGTTTATCGGTTCCTTGGATAAATGATAGTATTCAAATATGGCGTAGTGATAACGGAATCAACGGTACCTACCAATGGATTGCCACTGTCCCAGGTAATTATTTTAGTTTCAAAGACAAAGGCCTAATGAATGACTTTGAGTATTGCTATTTTGTCAGAAGTTATGGAAAATATTCTGCAGAAAACATCAAAAGACCCTTAATCAATGATTCACAAAAAACTTGTGGTATTCCCAAAGATATGACTCCTCCTTGTCTACCCGGTTCGGATTCCATCTTTGTAAATAGTGATTGTGAAAGATTTCAAGTATTTTTTAATTGGTTAACTCCCGATTCTAATTGTGCGGGCGATATAGATTATTATGAAATTTTCTTTCAACCGGCAAATTCCAATCAAAAAATCAAAATTTATCAAGGAAAAGATACCAGTTTCATTTATATTGACCCGAATTTAAGCATTGCAGGTTGTTTTTATATTACCGCAACAGATACCGTAGGCAATCAAAGTGATTTTTCAGAACCTTTTTGTACGGACAATTGCCCTATACTTCTCTTACCCAATGTATTTACTCCCAATGGCGATGGAATGAATGACTTTTTAGTTCCCATAGATGTACGTTCTGTGAAGTCCATTAAATTCCAAATTTATGACCGATGGGGCAGTCCTATTCATACTTCCACAGACATACGTAAACTTTGGGACGGTAATATGAATAACGGTAAACCTGCTACAGACGGCGTCTATTTTTATGTCGCAGAAATAGAAGTGGATAAATTCACGCCTTTGCGTATCAAAAGATATGGTAATTTTACACTTCTTCGTTAATTCATAATGAATCAACCTAAGGTTTCTATTATTACGGTTGTTTATAACGGTGAAAAATATATTGAAAAAACTCTTCAATCCGTTATCAATCAAGACTATCAAAATATTGAGTACATCATTATAGATGGCGGCTCTAAGGACAATACTCTAAAAATTTTGGAAAAATATCAACAAAAAATTGCCCATTTAGTCAGTGAAAAAGACCAAGGCATTTACGATGCAATGAACAAAGGTCAAAATCTAGCTACCGGAGATTTATTATGGTTTTTGAATGGGGGAGATTATATTCCTACTTCTCAAACTTTATCAAATTTATTAAAAAATTACCAAAATGAAGATGTAATTTATGGACAAGCAGGATTAGTAAATGAACAAGACGAATATTTAGGTTTAAGACGTTTAGTTGTCCCCAAAAACTTGACTTGGAAGAGTTTTCGTTTAGGAATGGTAATATGTCATCAAGCAATGTTGGTAAAAAAAGCTATTTCACAGCCTTACGATTTACAATATAAAATTGCTGCTGATATTGACTGGGCAATTCGTACTGTAAAAAATGCGAAAAACTCAAAGTATGTTCCTATGATTGTTTGCCATTATTTAGAAGGGGGCTTTTCAGATAAAAAAAGAAAAGAATCCTTGAAAGAACGCTGGAACATTATGAAAAAACACTATGGTTTGCCTTTAACCTTGGTTTCACACTTACAAATTGCAGTGAATATTGTATTACACAAAATAGGCTTACGAAAAAATAGTTTATAGTTTCTATATGGGCGTGTCCCTTGCTACGCTACGGGTCGGGCTGTTTCGGGCTTCGCTATCGCTTCGGCAATCCTTTTTCTGCTTCGGTAAACTCAGCATCAAAAGGCAGTGCTAAACCCTCCACATCCCTCACGCATACAAGAAGTTAAAACTTCAAACTCTATAAAAAGGAAAAAAGTTGCTAATAATTAGCAACTTCTCTTTTATTAAACATCTTGTTCTAAATCCCAAGATTCTAAATAATCAGCAACTTTTCTTACAAAAGCACCACCTAATGAGCCATCAATAACTCTGTGGTCATAAGAATGAGATAAAAACATAAAGTGACGAATTCCAATTACATCACCAGTAGGAGTTTCAATTACTGCAGGTTTTTTACGAATTGCACCAGTTGCTAATATAGCACATTGTGGCTGTAAAATCACAGGAGTTCCCATCACATTACCAAACGTACCAACATTAGAAACTGAATAAGTACCATTTGCTAAATCATCAGGGGTTAATTTATTGTTTCTGGCTCTGTTCGCTAAATCATTTACTCCCGCAGCTAAACCTGCTAAATTTAATCTATCAGCATTTTTTAATACGGGTACAATTAAATTTCCAGAAGGCAAAGCAACTGCAATTCCAATATTGATATTTTTTTTGACAATGATTTTATCTTCATCAACTGAAATATTCACCATAGGATAATCACGAAGTGCCTTAGCAACAGCCCAAACAAAAATAGGTGTGAAAGTTAATTTTTCATTATATTTTTTTTCAAAATTCTTTTTCACTTTATCACGCCATAAAACAATATTCGTAACATCTGCTTCAACAAAAGAAGTAACATGAGGAGAAACATGTTTAGAATAAACCATATTTTCAGCAATCATTTTGCGCATACGGTCCATTTCTATAATTTCATATTCCCCAGAGAAAGAGAACGATTTTTTAGGTATATTAATACCTCCACCATTAGAAGAAGCGCTTGTATTATTGCTTGAAGCATAAGTAGATGATGTTGAAGGTGTAGAAACTGTTTCTTTTACTACTTGTGTAGCTACTGTTGCTGCTTGCTGAACAACTTTTCCTGATTTTTTTGCTTCAACGTATGTTAATATATCTTTTTTGGTAACTCTATCCTCTTTTCCTGTACCGGGAATTGTCTCTAATTCTGACATAGAAATACCCTCTTCTTTCGCAATGCTTAAAACCAATGGTGAATAAAATCTTCCCGGAATTGGATTACTTAAAACAGCATTAGTTAATTGAGGTTCATTAACTACCGTATTACTAATTGCTGGATTTTGAGCAACAGTTACATTTTGGGTTGAAGTGTTATTAGAAATTGAGGTATCTGAAGATGCTCCCTCGGTTTCAAAAATTGCAATAACTTGACCAACAGGAACTACAGCATTTTCTTGAAATAAAATTTCTTTTAAAACTCCCTCTGCTGGGCTAGGTACTTCAGAATCTACCTTATCTGTTGAAATTTCTAGTACTGTTTCATCTTGTTCAACTTTATCACCCACTTTTTTGCACCATCTGATGATAGTAGCCTCCATGATACTCTCGCCCATTTTTGGCATTACCATTTCAATTCTTGCCATGCTTTTGTTTTTTTAGATTTTCTGCAAAATTAAAAAGTTTTCTGATTTACCTACAAAAAAAATGAAATTGATTAATTTATTCCTTTCATAATCTATGACCTAATGTCCATGATGATTAAGTGTTCATATTGGCAATTCCTTTTTTAAGAAATTACCAATATGAATATCTGTTAATTACGAACCTTGAATTTTTTGAGTTCTTCAACACGATTAATAATTTCATCACGAGTAAGATTTCTAAATTTTTCGGGGAGTAGTTCCTTAGAAGTACATTCCAAAACAGCTACATAATTCATAAGTTCTACTTCTTCGGGATAGGTAGGAGGAATAAAATCATTCAGAGTTTCTTGGATAATTTCTTGGGTAACTTTGGGTAAACCTTTACTTGCAGCTTTAAATTTAGAACGCGTTAAAGCGGCTTCCATATCTGCCCCCGAAACAATTTTTAAATTTTGATAAAAAACATCATCAAAATCATTCACAGTAACTTCTTGAATATTCACTTTTTTTAGCATAACTTCAAAAAGTTCTTTTTTCTCTTCAATAGTTTCAGGGTAAAATAAAGCAATATGCTCTTCTGCACGCCCTTGACGTTTCAAATCTACGGGCATTAAATCGGGTCTTGCAGTCAATAAAAACCAAATAATTTTCCCTCTATGCTCTGTATTACTCATAAAAGAAGCAATCATGGAAAAAACCCTTGAACTCACTCCAGAATCTCCTTGAGAATTTCTATTTCCAAGATATGCATCAGCCTCATCTATCATTACTGCTACGGGGTTCATCGCTTTTAACAATCTCAAGACACGCTCTAAGTTGGATTCTGTTACGCCTTGCCATTGAGAACGAAAATTTTTGAGTAAAACCATAGGAATACCAATATCCGCAGCAAAACAACTTACCAAAAAGGTTTTACCTGTACCCACAGGTCCATTCACTAAATAACCCATCGGTAACACATCACCTCTACCATTTTTAATTGCGGTAGCAGCTTCTCTCAAGTGTTGTTTTGCATATTTATGTCCTGCAACATAATCTAAATTGTATTTCGTTTTCACAAATTCTAAAAGACCATTAGCTTCAGCTTCAATAATATCCTCTTTTTTCTTCATCAAATCTTTATTGGTAAAGCGGATACTATTTTCCAAAATTTCTAACAATAAAGTTTTCAAATGAACTAAGTTTACGCCAGCAGTATGTTTAGCCAATATCTCGGGCGTCATTTCATGGAGTTCAATCAATTTAGGATATTTACGGGTCATAAAATAAATGAAATGAAGCCTTTCGGTTTCATCAGGATAAGCAATTTCAATTTCAGCAGTATAAGGATTTCTTACAATGGCTTGGTTCATTTCTCCAATGTTCTCGGTAATCATTACCAAAGTAAAATCCGAATCTAAAAATAAAGCATCCTTAGCCCAACGCAATAAATACACTTGAATAGCTCTATCCTCTGCATTAGAATAGGCCATAGTACTTGCAGGTGCAATAGTTTCTGCATATTCAATGATTAAGGAAATCCTCTTTTTATCATTTAAACGAATACGAATATAATTCTCTAAAATAGCAAAAGCACGAGTAGGGTCTTTAGGTAAAGATTTGGCAAAATTCGTTCCATGCAAAGTATCATAAGCACTTAAAGACTGAATAAAATCTTTCCGCATATCAGGGTGAGAAAAAGAAATACCATTTGCACGGTCATATGAAATAACTACATCTCTTTTTTTGAACAACTCATTCATTAAATACTGATTGAGTTTTAAGTAATCACCTTGTTCCGATTCTGAAACTCTTACAAAATCATTCACATTTCCATGCAAAATAAATTGGCACACATTTCTTGAATAGTACTTTCTTCTAAGGGTTTCCACCCATTCTGGTCTATAATTCATGATTCATTATTGATAATGCAAACTTATAAATTTTTTTGAATTGATGCATTAAAATTCAAACTTAGAGAATAAATTTTGTTATTTTTGGGCGTGTCCCTTGCTACGCTGCGGGTCGGGGTGCTACGGGCTTCGCTTACGCTTCGGCAATCCTTTTTCCACTTTTTTCAAAAGTGTCAAAAGGCAGTGCCACTTCGTGCCCTCCGCATCCCTCACGCTTATCCAAGACGTGCTTCATATTATCGTTTTTTGATAAAATACTTTTCCAAACTTTTTAATATGCTCAATTAAATCTGGATTATTTATTTTGTGAAATACTGAAATATCCATTTTATAGGGTAACAATAATTCCTCTAAATCATTTTCTAGCTTCATTAAAATTCTAAATTCCAAATTTCCAATCACTGTTAGATCTATATCAGAACCCACTTTATAATTGCCTTTTGCTCTTGAACCATAAATAATCACTTTTTCTATTTCTGGATAATGAGCCAAAATATTTTGAATTTTTTCAATATCCCTTGACTTTAATCCAAACAATTCATCTTTCATAGAATTCAGACATTCTGATAATTAAATCCTTAAACAATAAGTAATATCGCTCAACGATATTTTTTACAATTTCTTTTGAAATGGTTTCATTGTAAGTATGAGAAGAAAGATTTCTGCTTTTAATCATTTCCATCCAACTATCGCCATCAATAATTAAACCTTTTTGAAAAGCTTCGCGAGTTGTATCTCTTGAACCAGTAATGCTAATATTTCCTTGATAATCAAAATAATCTTTTAGTACATTCCATGCTATTTCATGAGTAAATTCAAATCGTTGAATTAACCCTTGTTCTTCCAAATCTGATAGACCTTCATTTTTATATTTATTCACTGCTTCTTCTAAAAGCAAAAATGCTTTTTGAAAATTCTTAAATCGTTGTTGCCATCTTAATTCTTCAAAGCTCATGTTTTAAACTTTTTTTAATAAGCCCAAAAATTCATTGATATTTACAATTTTCAATTCAAAACTTCCCAATTTTTTTATCACCGGAAGAACTATCTCTTGATGAGTTTTTTTCTTATCCATTGTAATATAGTCCAAACTTTGATGGAAAAAATCTAAACTAAACTTAAAGGGAAAGTTTAATAAAAAAGGTTCAATATTCCTTTGAAATTCATAAAAAACATCATCTGTTATCCATTGAAATTTGTGAAAATGAAACATTTCCCAATACATACCTAACCATACAGCTTCTCCATGTAACAAGTATTGATGATTTTTTAACGCACAAGTTTCAAACGCATGACCAAGTGTATGACCAAAATTTAATGCCTTTCGAATATTTTTTTCATAAGGGTCATTTTCAACGAAGTAATTTTTAATTTTTACTGAATGATAAATAGATTCTAAGCTAATATTTTCTAAATCATATAGATGATCATAATTTTTAATGACAGCATGCTTAAACATTTCTGCTTTACCTGCCAAAATATGTCTATCGGATAATGTAGTTAAAAACTCTTTACAAATTATTACTTTTTGTGGAAAATAAAAAGCACCAATAATATTTTTAAAATTTAAAAAATCAATAGCGGTTTTTCCACCTACAGAAGAATCCACCATAGAAAGCAAGGTTGTAGGAACTTGAATAAATGGAATTCCTCTCATAAAACAAGCAGCCGCAAAGCCTCCCATATCTCCCACTACCCCACCCCCAAAACAAACTAAAACAGATTTTCTATCTGCTTCCTGATTACATAAAAATTTCCAAATATTCTGTAAAGTTTCTACATTTTTATGTTCTTCACCAGAGGGTATAATAAAAATTTGTTGATTTGGAATAAATTCAAGCTTGTTTTTCCAAAGTTCATAAAAATTAGAATCTATCAAAAAATAAGTTTTTTCATTGAAAGAAAAATTTAATAAAAAATCATAAAAATTTTCATAAAATTCAATGGGATATTGAGAAGTATGTAAAATCATATATCTTGTTCTTTAAAAATACCAGCACCAAACAAAGCATAATCAAACTTAACAGGATCTTGAGGGTCAATGAACTTTAAATGATTTGTTAATTCTAAAACTGCTTGAAAATCATTAGTTTTTCTACCTAAAAGCCCCCATTCTCTTGCAACATTACCCGTATGAACATCTAATGGAATCAATAATTGAGAAGATTTAATCTTTTTCCAAATACCAAAATCTACTCCTCTATCATCTTTTCTTACCATCCAACGTAAATACATGTTGATTCTCTTAGCGGCAGACCCTTTTTCTATATCTGGAAAAAAACGATGTGTTCTTTTTAATAAACCATTGGTTATAAAATAATTACGCAATTTAATTATTCCTTTACCAACATGTTCATCATTTTCGATTACTGCTTCTTCAAACAATTTTCTTAAAGAACTCCCAGATTGATACAATTTTTGTAAAATTTTTAAAATAGAAATTAAATCCTCATGATTAAAGGTTCTATGAACAAAGGACATAAAATTTTGGGCGTCAGATTCTTGGAAATGTAAAACAAAATCATGTGGAGAATTTTCTAGAAGTTCTACCAATCTTTTTCCCGCTTTAATTACACTTTCACGTTTTCCCCAAGTGATCAATGCTACCAAAAAAGCTATTATTTCAATATCTTCTTCTTTGGAAAATAAATGAGGAATGCTTATAGGATCTTTTTCAATAAATTCGTGACGATTATAAAGGTCATAGAATTTCACCAATTTTGGATATACTTGCTGGAAAAAAGGATTAAAGTTCAGGGGATTCATTATAAATCACTTGCAACAAAGTTTGTCCAACGGCTTTTAAAGTATTTTTATCAATGACATCTAAATTATCAGCATGAGTATGCCATTGATCAAAAAATTGGTCTTTAGTAATATCTTTATGGATAATATCAATCATAGGAATTCCAGCAAATTTGTTTATATAGTAATGGTCATCAGTAATAGGGGCAGACTGTTGGAAAATAAAGTAACCGCCATAACCAATTTGGTGTGCTGTTTGCCATACTTTATCTAAAACACCTTTCGCAAATTTTGCAGAAACACCTTCTTGAGGAAATTGAGCATTCTTAGCGCCCACCATATCCAAATTAATTCCATAAACTGCTTTGTAATTTGCAGGAAATCGATTTTTTGCCCAATATTGAGAACCCAAGCAATAAGAATCTTCCACATCTGAATTACCCATATCTTCAGCATCCCATAAAAATATATCTATACCTACATGAGTAGACTGATTTTGGAGGATCCTTGCAATTTCAATCAATACAGCCACACCTGAAGCGGCATCATTTGCCCCGGGTATTGGCTTAGATTGATTGATAGAATCTTCATCAGCAAAGGGTCTAGTATCCCAATGAGCAGAAAGCATGATTCTTTTGGGTTTATCTACATTATATTGTGCTATAATATTGGAAATTTCAATTTCTTTACCATTGTAAGTCTTAATTCTTGCCTTTTGAACATAAACTTTTGCACCATAAGATTCTAATTTTTGAACTATCCAATCTCTACATTTTTGGTGTCCAGTTGTACCTGGTACTCTGGGTCCAAAAGATAATTGCTTTTCAATCCATGCAAAAGAACTATCTTGTTGAAAATCTGGAGCTTGAACAGTATTGATTAATTGATTATTTTGTTTTTCTGTATTTTGATTTTCTTGTTTTGTAGGAGTACAAGAAACTAAAAGAGTAATACATAAAGCCACTAAAGCGGAAAAAATTGAATTTTTCATATTCAAATTACAAAATTAGAAATTTATTTTGAACTTTAAAAATCTATCCATAGGTTTGCAAGAATATGAAATCTAAATTTTGTAAAGACAGTTTAGCAACCATGACCGAAATTGTGTTACCTAATGACACCAATACTTTAGGTAACTTAATGGGAGGTCGTTTGATGCACTTAATGGATATTGTTGCTGCAATATCGGCTCAAAGGCATAGTAATCGTATTGTTGTTACAGCCGGTGTTGATTCTATTGATTTTAAATCGTCTGTAAGACTTGGGGAAATTGTAAATTTAAGAGCTTTTGTTACACGTACTTTTACCAGCTCAATGGAAGTTTTTATAGAGGTTTTCGCTGAAAATACCCAAAATAACGAAAAAAGATTATGTAACAGGGCTTTTTTTACATTTGTAGCAGTAGACCAAAATGGAAATCCCATTCCCATAAACGCCGTAACTCCAGAATCAGAAGAAGAAAAGGATATGCATGAAGGTGCATTAAGAAGAAGAGAATTACGTTTGCTTTTAGCTGGAAGAATTAAACCAGAAGATGCTAAATCACTTCATGATATTTTGATAGTAAAAAGCTAAATATAGAAATAAAAAGCTACCATTTAGGTAGCTTTTTATTTTTATGGATTATGAATTATTCAGAAATCCATTTTAAAGTCTGAGAAAAGTCAGAATTGTGGATATTGATAAAATATAAACCATTTGGTAAATTAGGCAATTCTAAAGAGTTCTCACCACTAGAAATAACATTCATTTCTGTTACAACATTACCTAATGAACTTAGAATAGAAATTTTATATTCACCAAAGGCATTCCATTTCAGAGAAGAGTTTTTACCAGGATTAGGATAAATTACTGCATCTAAATTCATTTGTGGTTTAGAAGTTGATGTGGTTAAAATTTGAAGTGGAGTAACATAAGTTTGTGTTCTAAATCCTGCAATAATACCTGATAAGCCGGGGACGGAACTCACCCTAGAATCATCAAAATTCAAAGTATCGCCTGCATTAGGTCCTGTAATAGGAATAGAGAATGGCATAATAGTATATCCATTTCCGTAATTAGTTGTAGTTACTTGGAATGTACCCGATTCAGTTGGTGTACCTGACAATAACATACAACCTCTATTGGTTTGACCCTGAGTAATTGTATAGGTACAATTGTTTTGATTACAAGTACTTAAAGGCATAGACATTCCTTGAGGAACTCCTGAAACTTGTTGAACTTGGAATGATGTATAGTAAGCAGTAAAGGTCTGAGAACCAAATCCGGGTACAGAAATTGTAGTATCCGATTGAGTAGGAAATACCATAGTAACACTTTGATTATAAGATACTCCAAGAGAACCCACAGGTAAAGGGTTGGGATATAAGCCTCTTGTCTGGGGTGTGGAAGTATCTACATTACATTGTGCAAATACCAAACCTGTTAATAAAACGAAAGTAAAAACAATCTTTTTCATATAGATTTTATTAAAATTTTGATACAAATTAAAAACAAATTTATGAAAATTCCAATAATTAATTAAAAAATTCTAGCTCAATAATTTTAAAATCACTATTGTTAAATACAATATTAAGGTTAATATCCTCAAAAGCGGTGTATAATGCGGGTTCTATGGTCACTGTTTTACGAATTTTTAGATTCTGAACTATAAAACTAAGGTATTCGTTAGCGTTAGAGTCCTTAGAGAAAATTGTTAACGAATCTATATTAATTATGGAATAATTTACGGTACTATTTCCACTATTGGGTTTCACTAATTTTAAATATTTTTTAAGTTTTTGATAGGCTTCCGATTGAAGTAAATCTTGTTGATTAAATTTCA
Organism: uncultured Bacteroidia bacterium; assembly: GCA_964493765.1. Lineage (GTDB taxonomy): Bacteria > Bacteroidota > Bacteroidia > J057 > CALLMJ01 > CALLMJ01. The sequence continues at coordinate 22,831 of CAZBPK010000059.1, forward strand.
CTTTAAAGTTTAAGATATTACTAAAATCTTCATATTTGTTAAGTTTTTGCTCCAAGCCTTGAAGTATATCTTTAATTATTTTTCCTTCAGCCAAATCTGTAAAATCTCTTGATGGTAAGGGAGCTTCTTCGGACTTAGTATCAGGAGCAGGAGTAATATCTTCATGGGTAGAATTTTCATTTAGCTGTTTTTTATCTTGAAGATCATCTAAATTAGTTTGTAAATCTAGAGAGTCTTGTTCGGCTATATGATTATGGATATTTTGGTTATCATAAATTTGTTGAGCCAAAAAAACAATTCCTGCAAGTAGCAAAATAATTAAAAACCAGAAACTTATACTGCTTGTGAGAGATTGTTTATTTTTATGAGGATTTAATGCATTTTTAAACTCTAAACAATTTTGGAACCGCAAATCAGGATTTTTTTCTGTAGCTTTTTGAATAATATTTTCTAAAAAAGGGCTTATCTTAGGATTTATAGAACTAGGTTTGGGTAACGGTTGATGGACAATAGCATTAGAAACTTCGTAAATAGAAGAATTAGGGTCATAAGGCATTCTACCTGTGGCTAATTCAAATAAAGTTACTCCTAAAGAATAAATATCTGACCTGGTGTCAACTTTTTGTCCTTTGATTTGTTCGGGACTCATATAAAGGATTGTTCCCATTTGAGTTCCTGTTTGAGTATGGGTTAAACTTCCTTTTATTTTAGCAATTCCGAAATCTAGTATTTTGATTTTTCCATCGGGAGTTAGTATAATATTAGCAGGCTTAATATCCCTATGAATAATACCATTTTCATGAGCAAATTGGAAAGCATCTAAAACCTGATGAAACAATGAAAGAAGTTCTATATCAGAAAGATAACCTTTTTGTTTTACATAATCATCTAAAGAAATGCCTTGTACATATTCCATCACTAAGGCGAGAAAGTTATTATTTTCTATATAATCATGTAGGGTTACGATATTAGGGTGTTGTAAATTCGCTAATAAATTAGCCTCTGTTTTAAATCTATTTCTAAACTCTTGGGAATAAGTCAAATGAGAATGCAGCACTTTTATTGCTACCTTTCTGTTTAATTGAGTATGTTGAGCTAAGAAAACTTTCCCCATTCCACCTTCCCCAATTAATTTTTCAATTTTGTAATTGAGAATATGCTGTCCAATCATATATTAATTTTCATTATAACCAAAGAATTTGAGTTTTAGAGGATTATTTTTCCAATCTTCAGAAACTTTTACATAAAGATTCAAATATACTTCTTTTTGTAATAAATCTTGAATTTCAGGTCTTGCTTCTGTTCCAATTTTTTTTATCATTTGACCATTTTTACCTATAAGCATGGCTTTATGATTTTTTCTTGTAACATAAATCTCCGCTTCAATCCAAAAAATATTCTCCCTTTCTTCACACATAAGAACAGAAACATCACAAGAATATGGAATTTCTTCTTCTGTATACAAAAAAATTTTTTCACGAATAATCTCAGCAATAAAAAAGCGTTCTGGTCTATCGCTTAACATTTCTTTATCATAATAAGCGGGTCCTTCTGGTAAAAATTTTAAAATTTTATGCTTTAGTTCATCAATATTTTGTTTTTTTAGTGCAGAAATGACCACAAAATCCTGAAAAGGAACAATTTCTTTTAAATTTTGAATTCTTAATTGAATTTGTTCAGAAGATGCTGTATCTGCTTTATTGATCACCAAGATAATGGGAGCAAATACCTTTTGAATTTGAAAAAATACTTCACTTTCCAATGCTTGAGGTGTAGGTTCCATTACTAAAAGAACTAATTCTGCTTCAAATAAAGCATTCTGAACAGATTTCATCATCACTTTTTGTAAGTGATACTTGGGCTTAATGATTCCAGGTGAATCAACAAATATTATTTGACAATTTTCTTCATTATAAATACCTAAAATTTTGTGCCTAGTAGTTTGTGCTTTTGGCGAGACTATACATAATTTTTGACCCAAAATAGTATTGATAAGTGTAGATTTTCCTACATTGGGTCTTCCTATAATGGAAACAAATCCTGATTGATGCATTAATTTAATTTTTTGTTCAAAATTTTTAAAAATTTAAGATGTAAATACATGTTACTACATTTCAGAAATTATACGATTGATAAAATCTAAATCATAACCCGTTTTATTAGCGATTTCCTGCTTACTTACACCCACTGAATAAAGTATTCCAACAGTTCTTATTCGCTCTTGTAATAATTCTTTTTCTTTTTTTTCCAATTCTTTTTCTTTTTTTTCCAATTCTTTTTCTTTTGCTAATACTAATCCTCTTGCTATTTCTACTTCTTCTTTGTAAGTATCAATAGTATTTTTTAATTCGTTGTATTTCATAAGACTATCTAAATATTCATTTTGTTTTTCTTTATCCATTGCGCCATATTCCGCTAAACGACATAATTTGATAAATAATTTATTTTGCATCCTTAATGGCATTCCCTTTAATT
>CAZBPK010000060.1:0-50014 GCA_964493765.1 uncultured Bacteroidia bacterium
TAACCAATTTATTTTTTAATATATGAAATTCCCTTGTTGAAAAGTTTTTTCTTATATCATTTAACTTTTATTAGTAACTCATTTTTATAGTATAAAAATATTTACAAAACCTGTTATAGATATTCATTGGTATATGAAACAAAAGTTCCTTTAATTTGTTCAGGGAAAACCACTAATTTAATTATCACAAAGTGAGTGAAAGTTCAAATTATTGTTGATTTTTTGAATTAAATGCTTAAACCTAGCTTGGGAATCAAAATATTTAATGATTTTTCTTGAATTTTAACGCAGAATTTTTTCCCTGTTCTAATAGATTCTCCATCTACATGACCAAAATCCTCTCCACTTCTTTCTATCCATACTTCTTTACAATCCCATCTTCCATATTCTTTTAATTGATGACAAGTTGCGTTAAAAATTTTATAAATAGCAATTGGTAATTTAATATGTGGCACTACATCTAACTTACAAAGTTGGATAATACCATCAACAGCAGAAGAGCCGGGAGAAAAATAAGCACCATTACCAAATTGCGAGGTATTTGCAATAGATAATATTTGAGGTTCAATTTCAAAGGTTTCTTGACCCGTAATAGTGATTTGATATTTTTCTGTTTTTTGTTTTACATACTCAGAAAGAGCAAGTTTGATATAAGGAACTAGTCCTCTGTGAGTCAAGGAACTAAACATGTGGGCAACTTTTGCATCAATACCTGTACCCATAAAACCAATGAACGGAATTTCATTTATAAGACCTGTATCAATTCTAATAATTTGACCCTTTTCAATTAACTCTAAAGCTTTTAAAACATTTTTAGAAATATGAAAATGTCTTGCGATACCATCACCAGAGCCATTGGGTATAATCCCTAAATTAATATCAGTACCAATAAAATGTTTTCCCACACAATGAACAGTTCCATCGCCACCTACTGCAAAAACTATATCATAATTTCCAATTTTGGCTTCATTTATCAATTCCTCTAATTGGTCTTTATATTCCCAAACTCTAATTAAAGAATCAGGATGTAAATTTTTAGAATATTTTTCAATAGTATCCTTTACTTGCTGATAATTTTTGTGCCCAGATTTCGGATTAATTATAAAGTATGCTTTTTTCATTTACAGCCAAAAGTTTGCAAAAGTACTTCAAAAAATGATAATATAAAAATCACTGATTGTAAACTTTGTTTTTGGGGAAATTAAAAAACTTAACTATTTTTGATTTATTAGCTTGATTGCAAAAATGTTAAAAAATATTTTTTTGATTTACAATTATTTAATTTTAATTTTTTAAAAAAGATTTGGAAAAAGATTTTGGTTACACTACTTTTGTGAACCGTTTTTAGAACGACTGAATGAAGTGCAATTTGAGTAATAAGAACTACTTTTTATTAAGTAGTTCTGTTTGTATTAACTTTATTACATATTTATTATTAAAATGAAAATTGCACGAAATATATTTTTTACAATAAGCGTAATTTGGGGTGTTGCAACTATAGTTTTCTTTCTTTTCAGAGGAATTATGGATCCCACCCAAATGTTAGCAGGGCAAAGAGTGGATTCTCAAACCCTTTTAAATATCCAAAAAGATTTGGGTTTAGATTTGCCTTTATATAAACAATACTTTATTTATCTTAACGATTTAACACCTATTGGCTTTCTCAAAAAATATCACCAAGGAATCTCTTTAATTGGCACTTTCGGTTTTAAAATCCCTTTTTTAGGAATTTCTATTTATTACAAAGAAACTGTTTGGTATTTATTTTTTCAACATATTTTAGCTACCTTTCTACTTGCAACTCTTTCTGTTTCTTTATCTTTTTTTCTCGCTTATTTAATGGGAAAATATATTTATATAAAAAATTCTTCTACTTACCAAAATGCGATTCAAATAATTACTAATTTATGGATTGCAAGCCCTTCCTTTATACTCAGCATTTTACTTTTATGGATTTTTAGTTTGCAATTTAATTGGCTTCCTATTTCAGGTTATTTTATACAAAAAGACCCATTAACTTTAAAGAATTATTGGGATTTTTCTTATTTAATTTTACCAGTTATTGCATCTAGTTTAAGACCCTTTTCTATATTTTTTCAAATGATTTTTCAGCTTTTAGAAAAAGAAAATCAAAGTGAATACGTAAAAACGGCTAAAGCAAAAGGCTTAAATCTTCATCAAATATATGACCAACATATTTTCTTAAATATTTTACCCACTTTAATTAGTTTATTTTTTAATTGGTGGGCTTCTTTATTATCAGGTGCATTTTTTATAGAATTCATTTTTGATTATCCAGGTATTGGAAAATTATTAGTTGAATCCATTTTACAAAATGATTATCCTATGGTTTCAGGCTTATGCTTAATTATATCGGTATTATTTTTACTTTTAAATACTCTTAACGAAGCTTTGGTATTAAAATTTAGAGTTCATTAAACCACAATCGGGTCAAATTCTTTTTAAAAAAATTGGCTGCTAAATTTAGCAGCCTTAAAAAAAATTATATTTCTAATAATAACCTTGATGGATCTTCTAACAATTCTTTTACACGAACTAAAAACGAAACAGACTCTTTCCCATCAATAATTCTGTGGTCATAAGATAAGGCAATATACATCATGGGTCTTACTTCTACTTTTCCATCTACCACGATGGGTCTATCTTTTATTGCGTGCATACCTAATATAGCACTTTGGGGCGGATTAATAATAGGAGTGGACATCAAAGAACCAAAAACGCCACCGTTAGTAATGGTAAATGTACCATTCATCATTTCCTCAATTTTTAGTTTATTATTACGGGCTTTGGTGGCTAAATCTAATATTTCTTTTTCAATTTGTGCTAAACTTAAAGATTCACAATTTCTTACCACGGGAACCACTAAACCTCTTTCCGTAGAAACTGCAATTCCCATGTCCACATAATCAAAATATACGATTTCATCATTATCTATTTGGGCATTAATTACTGGATAGGCTTTAATAGCTTCTGCACAAGCCTTTGCAAAAAAGGACATAAATCCTAATCCCACTCCATGAGTTTCTTTGAATTTATCTTTATATTTCGCTCTTAAAGCAACAATTGCCGACAAATCTACTTCGTTAAATGTAGTTAGCATAGCGGTTTCATTTTTTACGGAAACCAATCTTTCTGCTAATTTTTTACGAAGCATACTCATTTTTTCTCTTCTAACATTTCTAGTACCATAAGTTGATGTTGTAATATTAGAAGAAGACTTTTCAGGAGTAGATGGAGTTTTGGAAGTCGTTTCAGGAGTTTGAAGCTTGTTTAATACATCAGATTTGGTAATTCTTCCATCTTTACCGGTTCCTTCTACATCTTTTATTCCTTTTTCTTCCATTAATTTTTGAGCTGAAGCAGAAGGAATATTTTTTGCGTAATGTTCTTGAGAAGAGGAACTCTCTTTGCTTTCAACTTTAGTTTCTGTTTTGGTTTCAACTTTGGGAGTAGAGGAAGAGGCAGTTGCAGAAGTATCTACACTACAAACTACAGTACCCACTGCAATTACTTCTCCGGGATTTACCAATATTTTGATAGTTCCAGCAAATTCACTATAAAGTGTTAACATGGTTTTATCAGATGCAATTTCTGCAATTGCTTGATCCACTTTCACATAATCACCATCTTTTACTAACCAAGAATCAATGGATACTTCAGTTACGGATTCCCCAGGGCTGGGTACTTTAATTTCTTTTATCATATATTCTTACTTTAATGGACTTTATTAAAATTGAGAACTCACGGCAAATATACAAACTTTTTTATGAGTTAGTAAGATAAAATTTATTTCTAAATATTGAATTTAGGCGTGCCCCCTACGCTAAAGCTGCGGGGTCGGGCTTTCTTCGGGTTCCACTTCGTTCCAGCAATCCTTTTTTCACTTTTTTCAAAAGCGTCAAAAGGCAGTGCCTAAGCCCTTCGCTTCCCTCACGCATACATAAATGCTTCACATTTTCCTTCTGAAAATTCATCTAAAAATTCCAATCCAATTATAAAATCAATCTATTCAAAAATCACTTTCACAAAATAAGTCCTAGCATTTATGTGCTAAAAACAAGCTTTCACAAATTCAGACCAAATTTCCATTTTATATAATTCATTATTGCTTTACTTTTGTAATGTAAATTTTATATTCAATGAAAAAAAATCATTTTTTATTTGCTTTAATTATGTTTAGTATATCGCTAAAATTAAATGCTCAAAATACCTACTAATGGGTTAGTAAAACGCTTTGATTTTGATGATAACCTAGTAGGCACATCGGGTGATACATTAGGTCCATCGATTGGGAATAGTTATGTAAATGATAGAATGGGAAATCCCCAAAAAGCATTAGGAATTAGTAATGGATTGTCTGGAATATGGTCAGTTTTTCCTACTTTTTCTAAAAGTGTTTCTGTATGGTTTAAAAGTAATGCCAATCATACTCATAGCATTTTTAACTTTACTTATAGTACAGGTGATCTTATTTTTATTTCCTATAATGGTAATAATCAAATCGTTATGGGTGGAGCCAAAAATACTTTTTGGAGTGAAAATACCCTCTCATTTACACATAATACCAATTGGAATCATGCAGTTCTTACTTATGATGGAAGCAATCAAGAATTGAAAATGTATATTAATGGAGTAAATGTTAAAACGGTTAATTATGATTTAACCTTTAGCTCAAATACTTCTGCACAAGCTAGAGTAGGGTTGTCTCCCGGAGGTTATACATATGCTAATTTTCAAATTGATGAACTATTAATTTACGATAGAGTTTTATCTGATACAGAAGTTACTAGTATTTATAATGCTAATGGATTAACAAAATCTATAAAGAAATCATCTTTTACTAATGATTTAATGATTTATCCTAATCCTAGCACGGGTATTTTTCATATTCAATCTGAAAAAATCATTCAGAATATCCAAGTATTTGATTTGCTAGGCAATAAAGTTTTTGAAACTACTGACCCCAATATATTAGATTTGAGCCATTTACCGAATGCTACTTATATGGTACGTGTACAAGGTAATAATGAGTTTGCAACTAAAACAATCATTAAACAATAAGTTATTCTATAATCCAAAAATCCTATAGCCAAATATTCTCTCAAAAAGTCTATTTGGCTGTTTTCAAAAATAATTATTCCATTGAATATTTTTCCAACTATAAAAAATATATTTGTTTTTGTTAATGCTCTTAGGCTTCTTAAAGTTCATGCCGAAAATATGTGTTCTGTATGTTTAAATTATATCAAGAATGGTGGAAGAATTTTTTTATATAAACTCAATAGAACAGAATTATAAAAATTCATGAAAAAAATTTATTTCTATCTTATCGCATTTTGGGCTTTACAATTATCTGCTCAAACTAAAAACAAAGAATACTTTGGTAATCTTATTTTAAATTTTGGCGAAAATTGGACGTTCAACAAATATGCAGAATCCGCTGTAGATTTAAATTATAGCAAAAGAAATGCAAAAATTGCTCTTTATATACATGGAATGCTAGAACCAGAAGTCCTTTCAAGACTTTTAACAAACGTTTTAAAAGATAATGGAACTACTCGTGAAGCATTTGATAAAGCTCAACAAAAAAACTTTATCTTGTATAATGAAAATGTAATTCGTCATACTTTTGAAGATGAACTTTTCTTAGAATCAACAAACACAACTATTGTTACTAAATTTAATGTTTATGTATTCACTATGAGAAAAGATCGTTATGTAATTTTGACAAAAGAAATCTATAAAAAAGGCGATATTAGCATTGATTACATACTTGATAATATGGTTAGGTACCAATTTAAAAGGAATTTCTAAATTTTTATTCTAAAATTATTTACTGCAACAAAATTTACCTTCTGCTGTATTAATTTTTTGATAATTTCTTGATTGTCTGGGCAATGGTAAACCCTGCTCAAACCATTGTTTTCATGTACTTTGAATGCTAGTTCATGGTATTTAAAGTGCAGGTTATAAAATTTTATTTTTGATATATTCACATTAGATATTTTGGGAGGATTTATCAAATCCTTTTCTTTTTTAATAGAGGGAGCAACAAATGCTACAGCAGAATCTTGTCTTTGCTCTAAATACTCATTCAAAGGGCTTCTTTTATTAAAAAAAGTAGCATCTGTAATCACAAATATAAACTTTCCTTTTAAGTTTTGTAAATTGGGAAATTCTTTTGAAAGTTCATTCGGAGTAAATAATTGATTTTTGTTGAAAATGCTTTCCAGAAGTCTATCGAAATCCTCCGGATTTTTGGATTTTTTCCAATTTTGTTTTTTATCAATGAAAACAGTAATTACTGAATGATTAGGATGATTTTGAGACCAATCTTTCAAAAAAAAGAGATAATCTTTAAAACTACCAGCCATATTATTATAATTCCCTTTCCTAAAAGGACCATGCCGAACATACCAATCTCCATGTAGATTTTTTTTTCTCATGAAGGAATAAGAATCCCAAATATCAATTTCTATAGTTTGAACATAGTTTAAAACTTCTTCTAAATGTTTAGCATATTTTTTTTCATAGGAATTATGGCTAGCAATGGCAAAACTTTGATGATAACCAACTTCTTGAGAAAATAAACTATTAAATCCCCCAAAAAAATATAACAAAATGAAAATCATAATAATAAAAATGCCCAACTCCTAAGGCTGGGCTTGAAATAAAATTTTGTAATAAAAGAATTATCTTTGTTTACCTTTATCTTTGTTCATTCTGTCTTTTAATTCTTTTTGGAATTGTAAAAGGGTTAAGCCTTCTTTTTCAGGTTTTAAAGCAACTACTTGAGGTTTTAATCTTACATCGTCTTCATAAGTTTTGGACATAATAGTTTGTAAGGCTCTCAAGAACACTTGAACATTGGTAGTATTAATTTCAGCGGGGACAGGCAATCTTTCTGTAACTTTTTGGGATTCAATACCAATAACATCCATACTCATAGAACCCACGATGGCTTTGGTCTCGCCTGCTTTTCCTAAATTAGGCAAATCTGCTACGTTTTGTTTAGGATTTTTAGGAGCATAATAATTGGCTGTAATACGAACACCAACTCCTACTTTTGCCATTCCGAGTGGCTGGTTTTGGTCATCATAAACTTTAATTACACGATATTTGGTATAATCTGCAGTTACTTGATAACGACCTTTCCCTTCAGCTAAAGCAGAAGTAGAATACAAGAAATTACCATCTTTAGCAATTTTCTTAATATTCATAGACATAGTCTCATTAGGTAATGCACTTAAAATTACAGAATTACTAGCAGAAGATAAATCTTGTAAACCTTCAGCGGTTGTAATGAACATTTCAGCTTCATAATCAAAATTATCCACTGCAATATATTGGTGAAAATCTACCTCTTCTAAAAAGTTGGTATCCTTTTTTTTCTTTTGCTTACTTTTATCTTGAGCATTTACTAACACTGCAAACGCCATTAAAAAATAAAATAATACTTTAACTTTCATACTGAATCTACTCAAATTTTGGTTGCGAAATTACTAACTATTTTGAAACCATAAACCATTTTCTAAAAAAAAATCCTTTATTTTGCAATTTTATTCTTTTCATGTTAGATTTTTTAAAAATCAAAGGCTTTTTATTTGATATTGACGGCGTTTTAACCGATGGTTATATTTATTCTTTTTTAAATGAAGAAGTCAAAAGAACTTCAATAAAAGATGGTTATGCTTTACAATTAGCTGTAAAAAAAGGATATAAAGTCGGGATTATTTCAGGAGGAAAGTCCGAAGGATTAAGAAAAAGATTAGAATACTTAGGAATAAAAGATATTAACATGAGTGTTCCTGATAAGGTTCTGGTTTACGATAATATATTGAATGAATGGAAATTAAAGCCTGAAGAGGTGGTATATGTAGGAGATGACATGCCTGATTACTGGGTAATGAAAAAATCGGGTATTGCTGTTGCTCCTGCTGATGCTGCTTCAGATATTTTAAAAATTGCTGATTATGTTGCAAAAGCTAAAGGTGGTGAAGGTGTTGCTCGTGAAATTATTGAATGGGTTTTAAAAGCTCAAAATCAATGGTACGAAGAAAATTATACTTGGTAAAATTATGACCTTTACAGACTACACTTTATTTATTTTATTTGGAGTTTTGGTGATTGGCTTGGGTTTATGGATCGGTTATAAAAGAAGAGGTCAAGACGCACACGGATTTTTTTTAGCGGGTAATACTTTACCTTGGTGGGCTGTGGGTGGAGCTTTGATTGCTTCCAACATTTCCGCTGAACAATTTATTGGTATGACCAGTGCGGGTTATACAGTCGGTATGGCTGTTGCTTCTTATGAGCTTATGGCCGCCGCAAGCCTAGTTTTTATTGCCTTCCTTTTAATGCCCTTCTTTTTACAACATAAAATTTATACTATGCCCCAATTCCTAGAAATTCGTTATAACTCTAAAGTAAAAACCGGTTTAGCTTTTTATTGGGTAATTTTAATTGTCGTTGTCAATATTTCTTCCGTTTTGTATTTAGGTTCTTTAGCCATAGAAAAAATGGGGATTTCCAAAGAATTAGCCATTCTTTTACTAATCGTTTATTCCTCTGCTACTTCTATTCTTGGTGGTTTAACGGCTGTAGTTTGGACAGAAGTAATTCAGTTGGTCATTTTAATTTTGGGTGGCTTCGCTACTGCTTATTTTTCTACTTATGAAATTCAAAATAGCTTTTTCAATAGCCTTATCTATCTATACGAAAATTTTTCTTCACATTTTGATTTTATATTAGAACCCAATCATCCCAAATACAATGAATTTCCGGGTTGGGGAATGGTCTTTGGTGGGATTTGGATTGCCAATTTATATTACTGGGGTATGAACCAATATATCATTCAAAGAGCTTTAGGAGCCAAAAATTTAGAAGAAGCCCAAAAAGGTATTCTCTTTGCCGCTTGGGTAAAGCTGCTGATGCCCTTGATTGTTGTTTTACCTGGAATAGCTATGTTTTATCATAATCCCAGTTTAGCCAACCCAGACGACGCATATCCTATTTTAATGGAAAAATTTTTACCCGTAGGAATTAAAGGTTTAGCCTTTGCAGCACTTACCGCCGCTGTAGGCTCTTCTATCAGCGCTATGGTAAATTCCGCTTCTACCATTTTTACTCTTGATATTTATCAAACCCTTTGGAAACCTAACGCCTCTCAAAAAGAACTAGTAAAAATCGGAAAAATTGCTTCTACACTTGCTTTAATTTTGGGAGCTTTCATTGCCCCAAGCATTGGGCTATTCGGACAAGCCTTTATTTATATTCAAAAATATACAGGATTTTTGAGCCCTGCAGTGGTAGTATTATTTTTATGGGGTATGCTATGGAAAAAAGCCTCTGCACAAGCAGCCAATTATGTGGTTTTAATAGCCATTCCATTTTCTTTTACCTTAGACTATTTTTTCCCAGAAATTCCTTTCATTCATCAAATGGGTATTTCATTTTTGTTTTTAAGTTCTTTGATGTTTATTATTTCTTACTTAAAAAATCCTGACAAAAACGATGAAAAATCATTAGAGTTACCCAGTATGCAAATTAGTAAAAATTTGATTTTGCAATCTATTGGAATTTTTTTAATTCTTTGCGTGCTATACGGAATGTTTTCATAAATCATTTTAGATAATTTTTTGGGCGTGCCCCTTGCTACGCAGCGGGTCGGGCTGCTTCGGGCTTCGCTACGCTTCGGCAATCCTTTTTCCACTTTTTTCAAAAGTGTTAAAAGGCAGTGCCACTTCGTGCCCTTCGCATCCCTCACGCTTGGCTTACTCTCCAAACTATTAACTAAAATCCGTTTTTTCAAATTCAATTGTTTTCATTATTTTTGCATCTTAATATGCCAAAAGATACTTCCATACGTTCAGTGTTAATCATAGGTAGTGGTCCTATCATCATTGGGCAAGCCTGTGAATTTGATTATTCAGGTACTCAAGCAGCTAAATCTTTAAGAGAAGAAGGAATCAAAGTTTACTTAATTAATTCCAATCCTGCTACTATAATGACCGATAACCTCGTTGCTGATGAGGTTTTTTTATTGCCTTTGAATGTTCAATCTATTGCTTTTATCTTAGAAAATTATTCTATTGATGCAGTGCTTCCTACTATGGGTGGGCAAACAGCTCTCAATTTATGCTTGAGTTGTGAAGAGGAAGGGTTATGGAAAAAACATAATATTCGTATCATTGGTGTGGATTTAGACGCTATTAAAAAAGCAGAAGATAGAGAACAGTTCCGTTTACTAATGAACGAAATTGGTTTAAATGTACCCAAATCTAAAATAGCTCGTTCTTATATTGAAGGCAAAGAAGCCTCTCAATTAGTGGGGTTTCCTTTGGTGATAAGACCCTCATTTACGCTCGCTGGAACGGGTGGAGCTTTTGTTCAAGATAAAAATGATTTTGATGCTTTATTAAAAAGAGGTTTACACGCTTCCCCTGTTCATGAAGTTTTAATTGAACAAAGCATTTACGGTTGGAAAGAGTTTGAATTAGAACTTTTAAGAGACGCAGCAGGAAATATTATCATTATTTGTTCCATAGAAAATTTTGACCCTACCGGTATTCATACAGGAGATTCTATTACAGTAGCTCCCGCTTTAACTCTTTCTGATAAAGTGTATCAAAAACTTAGAGACCAAGCCATTAAATTAATGAACGCTTTAGGTTCTTTTGCGGGTGGTTGTAATGTTCAATTTTCTGTACATCCTGAAACCGAAGAAATTATTGTAATCGAGGTCAATCCAAGAGTTTCGCGTTCCTCTGCTTTAGCTTCAAAAGCTACAGGTTATCCTATTGCCAAAATTGCTGCAAAATTAGCCATTGGTTATCATTTAGAGGAACTTACCAATCCCATCACAGGAAATACTTCTGCATTCTTTGAACCTGCATTAGATTACGTCATTGTAAAAATTCCTCGTTGGAACTTTGATAAATTTCCCGGTGCCAATAGAACGCTAGGTTTACAAATGAAATCTGTAGGTGAAGCCATGGGAATTGGTAGAAGTTTTAATGAAGCTTTGCAAAAGGCTTGTCAATCTCTAGAAATTAAAAGAAATGGTCTTGGTGCTGATGGAAAAGAAGTTCGTAATCATGACCAACTTTTATTGGGATTAGAAAACCCTTCTTGGAACCGATTATTTTTTATTCATGATTCCATGCTTTTTGGTATTCCTGAAAGAACCATTCGTAATATTACAAAAATTGATAAATGGTTTTTAAAACAAATTGAAGAAGCGGTTGAGCTTGAAAAAGAATTAATGAATTATAGCTTAGATACATTACCAAAAGAGTTACTATTAAAAGCAAAAGTTTTAGGGTTTGCAGATAGACAAATTGCTCATTTAGTAAGATGTTGGGAATCACAAATTTATAATTTGCGTGAAAAATTTGGAATCAAACGTGTTTTTAAAACTGTTGATACTTGTGCTGCAGAATTTGAAGCCAAAACTCCTTATTATTATTCCACTTTTGACGATATTAATGAATCTATCCCTAATCAAGATAAACCCAAAGTGGTTATTTTTGGTTCTGGACCCAATCGTATTGGGCAAGGAATAGAATTTGATTATTGTTGTGTTCATGGAGTATTAGCCTCAAAAGAAGCCGGTTTTGAAACCATTATGATTAATTGTAACCCTGAAACTGTTTCAACTGATTTTAATATTGCTGATAAACTCTATTTCGAGCCTGTTTTTTGGGAACATATTTATGATATTATTCAGCATGAAAAACCTGATTTTGTTATCCCCCAATTAGGAGGACAAACAGCTCTAAAATTAGCCGAAAAATTAGATAAATATAAAATTCCTATTGCCGGTACTTCTTTTGATTCTTTAGATTTAGCAGAAGATAGAGGAAGATTCTCTTCTTTGTTAAGAGATTTAGAAATACCGTATCCTTTGTTTGGTGTTGCAAAAAATGCTGAAGAAGCATTAGAACGTGCTCATGAAATTGGTTATCCTGTTTTGGTAAGACCGTCTTACGTTCTAGGTGGGCAAAATATGCGTATCATTATTAATGATGATGATTTGGAAAGACATGTAATTGATGTACTAAAAGATTTACCCAATAATCATGTTTTGATTGATAACTATTTAGGGGGAGCTATTGAAGCAGAAGCCGATGCTATTTGCGATGGTGAACAAGTTCATATTATTGGTATTATGGAGCATATAGAGCCTGCTGGTATTCACTCTGGTGATTCTATGGCTACTTTACCTTCTTTTAGTTTATCCGAAAATGTTTTAAAGCAAATTAAAGATTATACCATAAAATTAGGGCTTGCAATGAACGTGAAAGGGTTTTTAAATGTTCAATTTGCCATTAAAGACGATGTAGTTTATGTCATTGAAGCCAATCCTAGAGCATCTAGAACGGTACCTTTCATTTGTAAAGCTCATAACAAACCTTATGTCAACTACGCTACCAAAATCATGTTAGGTACTCATAAAATCAAAGATTTTGATTGGTCTTATGAACAAAAAGGTTGGGCAATCAAAATTCCTGTTTTTTCATTCAATAAATTTCCTGAAGTTACCAAAGAATTAGGTCCTGAAATGAAATCTACGGGTGAAGAAATCCGTTTTATTGATAGTTTACAAGACCCCTTCTTCTTAAACGCTTATAAAGAAAGAAAATTGTATTTAAGTACATAGAAATTTGAGAAATAAAAAGTTAAAATTCAAATCGGAACTTTATCAATTACTAGAAATTCCTAAGTTCGCAGTCGTAGATATAGAAACTACGGGTGGTACTCAGGATTTTAATAAAATTATTGAAATTGCTGTAATTATTACCGATGGTAAAGAAATTTTAACAGAATATAGCTCATTAGTCAATCCAAAACGAGATATTCCAGAATTTATTACCCAGCTCACTCAAATTTCTTATGAAATGGTAGAAAATGCCCCAACTTATGAAGAAATTGCCCCATATTTACATGAACTTTTAAAAGATTGTTGCTTTGTTGCCCATAACGTGAAATTTGATTATACTTTTGTTCAAAGAGAATTTTTTTATTCGGGAATTGAATACAAAAGTGAAAAATATTGCACCGTTAAATTAGGACGTAAATTGGTAAAACTAAATTCTTATCGTTTAGATAGCTTATGTCAGCATTTTGGAATCACTATTCAAGATAGACATCGTGCCTATGGTGATGCCCTTGCAACTTCCATTTTATTACATGAATACTTGAAAATTATCAGAGATAAATTTGGTGAAAAACAATTTTTATTTTGAATAATTGGTTATTTTTGAGTGAAATAAACTTAAACTTAATATGAAGCTAGTTTGGTTAATAGGTGCTTTTGTTTGGGCTTGCTCTTGTTCTTCTCAAAAAAGTGAACTAGGAAAAATTTATTTAAGTAATTACGAAAAAGATTTTTATCAATTTTACCCAAACGATACCTTAAAGTTTCAAAATCAGTTGGGTAAAACTATAGAATTTATTAATGTTTCCTATAAAAAGGAAATGCAAAAGTTTCCTAACTCACTAAAAGAATCTAAAAAACACTATCTAGTAGAAACCATTACTTCAAAATACCAGTCCATTCCTCAAAAATATGAACTTACTGCCTTTATTACTCCTACGGATTTTATTATTGGAACTTACCCACAATCTTTTTCAATCATTATTAACCCTATCAATAACATTTATCAAACTACTGGATTTTATTTTCCCAATCCCTTAAACAGAACTTGTGAACACCAAGATTCTCTTTTTCAATGTAACCAATCTTTTAATATCAACTCAAGACTTTATGAAGGCATATATAAATTCAAAACTCAAGATTTTTTTATTCAATCAGAAGAGGATTTTTTGTTTTTATTTTATTCCAAAGACTTGGGAATCGTCAGATTTATTTTAAAAAATGGTGAAGATTATCATTTGATTCATTGAATCTTTGTAATTCTCATAAAACAAGAAAATTAATCAGCCTTATTTTTCATAGAAATTTGTAATTTCGTGGTTTAAAAAATACTTTGAAAAAATTAGATTGGTATCTGGTACGTAAGTTTGTAGGTACTTTTGTTTTTATGGTAATGATATTAATTATCGTTACAGTTGTAATTGATGCTACTGAAAAAGTGGAAGATTTTCGTAAACACAAATTAACTTTACATGCAATCGTTTTTGATTATTTTGCTTATTTTATACCTTTTATTGTCAATTTATTAACTCCTATTTGCGTATTTTTGGCAGTAATTTTTTTTACTTCCAAATTATCTAATGATACAGAGTTTGTAGCAATGCTCAGTGCAGGAATAAGCCTTTATAGATTGTACCTCCCCTATTTTTTTACAAGCATTATCATTAGTATTTTAACTTTTTATTTGAATGCTTATGTTGTACCCAAAGCTACTGCCAAAAGAATGGATTTTGAATATAAATATCTAAAACTTCAAATGACATACGGAGAAAGAGATATTCATAAAAAAATAGCTCAAAATCAATATTTCTACTGTAGCAGTTACAATCAATATGAACAAACCGCTTATCAATTTTCTTTAGAAAAAATTGTTAACGGTAAACTAGAATCTAAATTGTTAGCTACTCGAGGAGTTTATATTGATTCTCTGAAAAAATGGCGTTTAGACAATGTAACCATCAGACAATTTTTGATAGAAAAAGATTCTAATCCAATAGAATTTATTCCTGAAAAAATTACACAAATTACTCAATTAGACACAAGTTTGCTATTAACTCCAGATGATATTTATAGAAAAGAATATTTTGCTTATATGATGACTTTAGACGAGTTAGATGAGTATATAGCCTTAGAAACTATGCGTAATTCTGATTTTTTACCAGAATTACTTATCAATAGAATGGAAAGGTTTGCTTTTCCTTTTGCTGCTTTTATATTAACCTTGATTGGTTTTTCATTAGCTACTGCAAAAAAACGTGGTGGAATTGCTATGCAATTGGGTATAGGAATCGTATTAGCTTTTGTATTTATTGTATTAGTTCAGTTAAGCAAAACCATCCAATTTGCAGGATTATCTCAGGAAATTAGCTTATGGATACCCAATATTTTATTTTTCTTTATAGGTTTATATTTGCTTTGGAAAGCCCCTAAGTAGTGAATTTTTATAAAGGTTTTAACGTTTTTTTATAAAAGGATTTCAATTTCTTTGCGTATTTTTGTATAATTTTTTAAGTGATACGCTATGTCAATACTAAAAACCACAAAAAAAACTAAAATCATTATTGTTTTTACAATTGCTCTTTTTTCTTTTGGCTTCATCAATAAAGATAAATTTTATGATAACTACTTTGAAATCAGCAAAAATATAGATATTTTCACTAGATTGGTTCGTGAAATTAATATGACCTATGTTGATGATGTAGAACCCAATAAATTCGTAAGAACAGGAATTGATGCAATGTTGAAATCCTTAGACCCTTACACCCAATTTATTTCCGCTTCAGAAATTGAGGATTACCGTTTTATGAGTACGGGTCAATATGGAGGAATTGGAGCAAGTATTTCTAAAAGAAATGGTCGTGTAATTGTTGTTGAACCATATCCAGAATCCCCAGCCTTTAAATCGGGTATTCGTGCAGGTGATGAAATTTTACAAATTGATAACGAAAAAGTAGAAAATTCTAAGTTAGAAAATACAGATGTTCGTAATCTATTAAGAGGACAGCCTAAAACCAAAGTCAAAGTAATTGTAAAAAAAACTAATGGGAATATAGAAACATATCTCATTGAAAGAGAAGAAATTAAAGTTAAAAATGTGCCTTTTTATGGAATGATTGATAACGAAACTGGTTATATCGTTTTATCTGGGTTTACGAAAGATGCAGCTAATGAAGTAAAACAAGCTTTTGAAAGTTTAAAATCTCAAAATCCTTCTATGAAAGGCGTTATATTGGATTTAAGAGGAAATCCCGGTGGTTTATTATTTGAAGCCATTGAAATCGCAAATTTATTTATTCCTAAAGGTGAAAAGGTTGTAGAAACCAAAGGAAAAATGGAAAGTTCTATGAAGGTATATACTGCAAAAAATTCTCCATTGGATTTGGATATGCCTATCGCTGTTTTAATTAATGGAAAATCTGCTTCAGCTTCTGAAATTGTTTCTGGAGTTTTACAAGACTTAGATAGAGGTGTAGTTGTAGGCAGAAAATCATTTGGTAAGGGATTGGTTCAAGCTACTCGTCCTTTGAGCTATAATACTCAATTGAAAGTTACTACTTCAAAATACTATACTCCATCAGGAAGATGTATTCAAGCAATTGATTATGGTAATAGAGATGAAGAAGGTACTGCAACTAAAATTCCTGATAGTCTTAAAAAAGCTTTTAAAACCAAAGCTGGTAGAACCGTTTATGATGGTGGTGGTATTGAACCCGATGTCCACGTTGAAGAAAAAGAAATTCATAGAATTACAGAAGAGCTTATGGCTCAATATATTATATTCGATTTTTGTACAGATTTTGTATTAAAGAATCCTACCATAGCTGCTGCTAAAGATTTTAAAGTTACTGATGCTATTTTTAATGATTTTGTTCAATTTGCTCAAAATAAAATGTTTAAATTTGATACCAAATCAGAAAAACAAATTGACCAAACAGAAAAGGTTTTTGAATCTGAAGGTTATTCAGACTTAAAGTCTGATTTACAAGAATTGAAAAACAAACTTTCTAACAAAAAGAAAGATGATATTCTCAAATACAAATCAGAAATTATTCCATTCATCCAAAGAGAAATTGTTTCAAGATACTATTTGATGCCCGGTACTATCGAAAATTCTTTTCTTTATGATACTGATATTGCCGAAGCCAAAAAAGTGTTGAAAGATAAATCACGATACAACAGTATCTTGAAAAAATAATTCTGCATTTTTACTTTTAATTGCTAATTTTGCAGCTAATGAAAAACCTTTTGGGGTTAATTTTCTTTGGTTTAATCAATAATTGGGATTTATTTGGGCAAATGATATATGTTCAATTAGAACAAATTGGAGAAATTCAACAATTTACATTGATTTCCAAAGCAAAATCTCATATAACCGTAGGAAATAATTATCCTGATAAAATTTTAGAAATTCAACAAAATGAAAGTGTTTGGATTGCTTTTAAAGATGGAGAAGTTTTGGTCAAAAAAGGCGATCAATTCATAGGTTTGTATCCCAAAATTCGAATTATTACAGACGGAGAAGACCCTTATTTTTCTATTCTAACCAACGGAAAAACTTATACTTATGCTGATAATTTGATTATCAAAACCAATCGTTCCAATTTGGTATTGATGAATGAAGTGTTTATTGAGAACTATATAGCAGGAGTTATGGCTGGAGAAGTAGGGGGGAAAATTAGCCCCGAGTTTTTAAAAGTACAAGCAGTTTGTAGTAGGACTTATGTTTATAGAGGTCTAGGAAAACACCGTTCTGAGGGTTTTGATATGTGTGATAAAGTACATTGCCAAGCCTATAAAGGAGTTACCATTCATCAAAAAAAATATCAGGTTGCTTGTCATGAAACCAAAAATGAAATTATTACTACCAAAGATGGGAAATTGATTGATGCTGTATTTTATGCAAATTGTGGGGGAGCTACTGCTAACTCTGAAGATGTTTGGCCGAACGAAGTGAGTTATTTACGTTCTGTTAATGATGGTGCTTTTTGTGCAAATTCCATTAATACCAACTGGAAAAAAATGGTAGAAAAATCTGAATTTCTCAATTCTATTGGTAAATATTATAATATTTCTGCTTCTTCTTATCAATTTGAAAAAGATGCTTCAGGAAGGATAAAATATTTATTGGTAAATGGAAAAAACGATTACAAAATAACTGGAGAACAACTCCGTAGAATGTTTGGGTTAAAATCTGCAAGGTTTTCTGTCAGTTCACAAGGAAATTATTTATATTTTATAGGAAAAGGTTTTGGACATGGTGTTGGTATGTGCCAAGATGGCGCCTATGGACGCTCAGTAGCCGGTTGGAAATATGACAAAATCATTAAACATTATTACAAAGATGTGGAAATTAAACCTATGGAAATTCAAGAATTTCAAAAATGGAAATATTAGTTCTAGAAAACCTTTAAATTATTTAAGGTAAGTAAATTTTTTTTATCAGAAAAAGACTAAATTTGCTTATAATTTTTATGGAAAAGCGTGAGGAATGCGAAGGGGTAGCACTGCCTAAATCATTTTTATATAAAAATGATTTAGGATTGCCGCAACGAAGTGAAGCCCGAAGCTCTCCGACCCTTTGTGTAACAAAGGGGCACGTCCTTATCCTTTTTTTTACGATTATTTTTATTCATTTTCTTGATGCTCAAATTGTTATTCAAAAGTTTATACCCGGTGATTTTCGATTTAGCAATACCCATCGTGTTGAATTGTTAAACATCGGAAATGAACCTAAAAATATTGGTGATTTTTTGATTGTAACCCGAGATTATTCTGTTAAGTTACCCTCCAAAATTGTGCTTGCACCTAATCAAAAGTATATCATTGCTCAAAAAAATAGCGTTCTTAAACCCGATTTAGACTTAACTTCTTGCAAGGATTTTCTGTTTAAACCCTATAAAAAAATTGCTGAAGGAAATTATGTAGTTTTATTTACCAATTATTTACAATTTGTAGATGGTTTCTATTTTTCTCAGTTGAAAGAAGTTCCATTTTTACCTGAAAAAAATAGCTTAATTCTTGGGAATGGAAATATTATTCATTATGAAATCCCCGAATCTCATTTTCCAAAATGGAAATTTTATCAAATGGGTGAAGACCCCGCTATCGGTTTTGAACAATATCTAGGGGAATGGAGAATTACTTCTGTTTACCCCAATAAAAAAATTTATTCCCAAGTACAATTCAAAAATTTTGGTTATAGATTTTTAAATAACGTAATAAACTTTTACTTAGAAACTTCAACAGAAGAGAATTTATCTCATTTTGAGCTACAGAAACTCAATGGAAATCAGTTTAATACCATTTATAAGTTAGAACCATCAAATTCTTTCAAAGGGGGAATTTATAAATTTGCTGATGCTGATGCAAAACCTAATCAAACTTTATATTATAGAATTGCTTCTCAAGACCAATTTGGTATATGGTCTTATTCAAAAGTAATAGAAGTAGAAACCAAAGAAAATAAAAAAGATTTTTGGTACGAAATTTTGCCACAAAAGCCTAACCCTCAACAAGAAATTAGTTTACGATTTTTATCCAATTATTCTCAACAGTTTAAAGTTAAATTATTGAATGAAAAAATGCAAGAATTAAGCACCATTTTTAACAGTTTTATTTATGCCAATCAACAAAATTTATTAATTATCAAAAAATTACCGATTGGAAAATATTGGCTGGTTTTTCAAAATGATTTTAAAAGGGAGTTTTATAGTTTTATAGTAGATTGAATCCAATTAAAAAATACGGGAAGGATCAAAAACATGACTTTGGTATCAATAACATGGTTGATTATTATAAAAGGATTTAAAAAAATAGTACCCACAATAATAAATCAAGGACTAAAATTCCCATTGTGCAATAAACAAAAGATTGAATGGTTACGTTACCGATGCTTTCGGTATTTCTTTTTGCTTGAAATCCCAAATAACAAGAAATAGAACCAATCCAAATACCAAACAAAAAGGATTTAAAGATACCAATGAGTAAGTCATGAGTATAAAAGAAATTTTGAATAGAATCCAAAAATATGGGTAAGGTTAAATCCATAAAAAGTAGAGAAACTAAAAAAGCTCCAAAAACACCGATAAAATTGGAATAAATAGTCAATACAGGCATCATGATTACTAAACTAAAAAAACGTGGCAAAGCCACAAAACGAATAGGGTCAATAGATAAGGTTTTTAGAGCGTCAAACTGTTCAGTAACAATCATAGAAGCAATTTCTGCACAAAATCCAGAGCCTAATCTTCCAGATAAAATCATAGCCGTTAAAACAGGTCCCATTTCCATTACAATTACACGAAAAGCTTGTCCACCTAATAAACTCATAGGAACCAAATCTTTAAATTGGTATGCTGCTTGCCAAGCAATAATGGCTCCAGCAAATAAACCTATAAAAATCACTAATATAAAAGACTCATAACCCGTTCTAAAGAGTTGTTTTAATACATTTCTTTTTTCCCAATGTATAATTGTTAATAATTGAATTAATCTCCATAAAAAATATCCATATTCTCCAATGTTTTTTAGCATAAACAAAAGTACAAAAATATATTCTTATTCATCATGATGAATTCTCTTTTGAATTTATTGGCTTCAAAAGAATTTTTCTTATTTTTGTTATGTTATCAAATTATGGATTTTGAAGAGAAACAAAAAAAAATTAAAGAAATCCAAAAAAAATTTTCTGAAAAATTAAAATCGCCGGATTATGAAGCGATTGAAGAAAAATTAAAAAAAATTCGTAGTAATTTACCAGAAAGTCCGGGAGTCTATCGTTTTTATGACCATCAACAAAATTTATTGTATGTAGGGAAATCCGTAAATTTAAAACATCGGGTAAATTCATATTTTCATTCTTCAGCGAATCATTCTCGTAGAATTTATGAAATGGTGAATAAAATTCGAGATATTCAATATACTGTAGTGCATTCTGATATGGAAGCATTAATGTTGGAATGCAATTTAATTAAAGAGTATCAACCCAAATATAACATTTTAATGCGTGATGGAAAAAGTTACCCTTATATATGTATCAAAAAAGAGCCTTTTCCAAGAGTATTTACTACACGCAATAAAATAGCTGATGGTTCTGAATATTTTGGTCCATTTGCTATTTCAGGAACCATGGGTTTTTTTATGAATTTTATTCAAAAAAACTTTAAACTCCGAAATTGTAACTATGCTTTAACTCCAGAAAATATACAAAAACATAAGTTTAAACCTTGTTTAGAATTTCAAATTGGGAATTGCTTAGCTCCTTGTATTGGTTATCAAGAGGAAGAAGATTATAATGACCAAATTCAACAAATTAGAAGCCTATTAAAAGGGAATTTTGAACCCTTAATAGATTTCTGGAATCATAATTTACAAAAAGCCATTACGGGTTTAGACTTTGAAAAAGCTCACCAAATCAAACAAAAAATTGAAAAAATTAAAGCCTTTCAACAAAAAAACACCATCGTTACAGGTAGTACTGCTAACATTGAAGTAATTGCGATACAAACTTTTGAAGACATTGCAGTCATTGTTCATTTTAAAGTAACCAATGGTTCTATTGTTTCTACAAGAGTTTTTGACACCAAAATCCATGAAGAAAATCTTAATGACTTACTTTTTGCTTCTTTAGAAAAATTAATTTTTGATGAGGGTTTTATTTATCAAGAAATTATTACCAATATTCCCATAGACCAAAAAAGAGAATTTTTTGAAAATTATAAATTTATTACACCCAAACAAGGTGATAAAGCCAAAGTTTTAGGATTAGCATTGAAGAATGCAGAAACTTTACTTCAAGAAAAAATCCTTTTATACAAAGAAAAAAAGAAAAATCCTCAGGAAGACATCCTTAAACAGCTGCAAAAGGATTTGAATTTAGAACAATTACCTACTTATATTGAATGTTTTGATAATTCAAATATACAAGGTTATGCTCCCGTTTCTTCTATTGTGGTTTTTAGAAATGCCAAACCCTCAAAGAAAGAATATCGTTGTTTCCATGTCAAAACTGTTGAAGGCCCTGATGATTTTGCAACCATGTATGAAGCCGTTTATAGACGTTATAAAAGACTTGTTGAAGAAGAAAAAGAATTACCACAATTAGTGATTATTGATGGTGGTAAAGGACAACTTTCAAAAGCCTATGAAGCACTTACAGCTTTAAATTTGGAACATAAAATTGCGTTAATCAGTATTGCAAAAAGACTAGAAGAAATTTATTTTCCTCATGATTCAGTTCCTTTGCATATAGACAAAAAAAGTTCTTCCTTAAAACTTATTCAGCATTTAAGGAATGAGGCACATGATAACGGTGTAAAATTTCATAGAAAAACCCGAGATAAAAAAACTATACATACAGAACTTACTCAAATTCAAGGAATTGGTGAAAATTTAGCCCAAAGATTATTGCAAGAATTTAAATCCTTGAAGAAAATCAAAAATGCTAAGATAGAAGATTTAGCAATTGTAATTGGCAAGTCCAAAGCGGAATTAGTATATCATTATTTTCATTCAGAACGAGAGTGAAAAGGGCAATTCAAATTGCGTTTTGTGCATGAGGGATGCGTAGGGCACGTAGTGGCACTGCCTTTGTCTGCGAAGTATGAGCAGGCAAAGGATTGCCGAAGCGAACAGCGAAGCCCGAAGCAAGCCCGACCCGCAGCGCAGCAAGGGGCATGCCCAAATGATTATTTTCAAAATTTTAAATTTGGGATTTTATCCATTTCTCTAACTCTACAGCATGGAATACAATTGCAGACATAGCAAAACAAAATCCTAATTCTGTGATTGTAAGTGGTTCTGTTTTAAATAATTGGTTTCCTATTGGGGTATAAATAACTAGAAGTTGTAAAATAGATGTCAAAATAATGGTTTGAATAAGGAATGGGTTAGAAAAGATTCCTTTTTGGAATAAGAATTGTCTTTCTGAACGTATGGCAAGTACATGCCCTAATTGAGAAAATGCAAGAACTGAAAAAACCATAGTTTGCCAATGAGTACCAAAGTTTCGCATGGAAAGATGTTGAGTGAGTAAAGTGATGACAGCCATTAGAAAACCTACCCAAAGGATATGATAGCCGTTTCCATGAGCAAATAAACTTTCATTGGAGGGTCTAGGAGGTCTATTCATAATATCAGGGTCTTCTTTTTCATAAGCCAAGGCTAAACCCGGGACACCATCAGTAACTAAATTAATCCATAAAATATGAATAGGAAGTAAGGGTAAAGGTAAACCTAATAAAGGAGCAAATAAAATGGTCATAATTTCAGCACTGTTGCAGGTCATGATATATTTTACAAATTTTCGGATATTATCAAAAATTCTTCTACCTTCACGAACCGCTTTAACAATGGTTGCAAAATTGTCATCTAAAAGTACCATATCGGCCGCTTCTTTGCTTACGTCCGTACCGTTAATTCCCATAGCAATGCCAATATCAGCGGCTTTTAAAGAAGGTGCATCATTAACACCGTCACCGGTCATAGCAACATAAAATCCTTTGGCTTTTAAAGCGTTTACAATTTTGAGTTTTTGTTCAGGGGAAACTCTTGCAAAAATACTTACTTTATGAACATTTTCTTTAAATTCTGTTTCGGGCATTTTATCCATTTCAGCACCTGTCCATGCTAAGTCACCATCTTTGAAAATTCCTATAGCTTTACCAATAGCAATAGCAGTAGCAGGATGGTCCCCTGTAATCATAACAGGTTTTATACCTGCTTGTAAACACTCTTGAATAGCTGCAAAAACTTCTTCACGGGGCGGGTCAATCATTGCCACTAATCCCGCTAATTCTAAATTTGTTTCTAATTCTTGTAATTGATCTGAAGGAGGTAATTGGTCAACAATTTTATAAGCAAAAGCTAAAACTCTGTTCCCTTCGTTTGCCCATTGTTCTGATATTTCTTCAATTTCAGAGATGGGATTAGAAGGGCTTAATCTTTTGGTAATGGATTCTGTTGCACCTTTTGTTAATACTAAAAATTGGTTATTCCAAGCATGGACAGTAGTCATACATTTTCTTACAGAATCAAAAGGGATTTCAGAAACACGAGGATAGTTTTCTGATAATTTGTTATATTCATGAATTTGGAGTAATTCAATAGCTTTCTCAACAAGAGCAATTTCTGTAGGGTCACCAATCCAATCTTTATTTTCTTGAATTTTAACTTCATGATTTAATGCTAAATTTAAAATCAATGGAGAGTAATTTTGAAAATGAATAGTAGAAAAATCTTGATGATTGACTACTTTCATTTTATTAACGGTAAGAGTACCGGTTTTATCAGAACAAATAATAGAAACGGAACCCAAAGTTTCTACTGCATGGAGTTTACGAATTAACGCATTTTTTTTGACCATTCTTTTTGCCCCAATGGCAAGAGAAACGGTAATTAAAGCAGGCAAGGCTTCTGGAATAGCCGCAACAGCAAGGCTTATTCCTACCATGAGCATTTGGAATAAATCTTCATTTCTTAGGTATCCCAAACCAATGATCACTAAGCAAACCAGAATAATCATGTAAGTAAGTTTTTTGGAAAAATCTGCCATACGTTTTTTTAAGGGGGTATCGCTTTCTTCCATTTGCAACATAGAAGCAATTTTTCCAATTTCGGTATTCATACCGGTTTTGTAGACGATTGCAATACCTCTTCCACTAGTAACCAGGGTACCCTTATAACTCATATTGGAGCGGTCTCCAAGGGGGGTATCTTTAGGATGAATATTTTCAGCAATTTTATCAACACTTAAGGATTCACCGGTTAAAGCGGATTCATCCACTTTTACGGAATGAGCTTCAATCCAACGAACATCCGCAGGAACTGAATTACCAGCTTCTAACATGATTTGGTCACCAGGAACTAAATCTGCGGAATCCACTAATTCCCATTTCCCTTCTCGTAATACTTGGGTTTGAGTTCTCGCTAATTTTTTTAAAGAATCTAAGGCTTGTTCTGCTTTGTACTCTTGATAAAATCCTATTAAAGCATTAAGAAGTACAATTACCAAAATAATGATAGAGTCTGTATAATCCCCTATAAAAATGGACAAAACCGCAGCTGCTCCTAAAATCAAAATCATGAAATCCATGAATTGACCGATAAAAATTTGCAAAGCAGTTTTTTTCTTTTTTTCTTGAAGTTCATTTTTTCCAAATTCAGAAATTCTTTTTTGGACTTCAGATTTACTAAGCCCGTTTTGAGGTACGTTCAATTCCTTTAAGCTTTCTTGAATGTTGAAGTAATGCATATATATTTATATTTAACCTAATTGATATAACAAAAACAAGTTGAAAACATAAAGAACGAAAATTAAGAACGTATCAAGACCAAGAATAAATCTTTTTTGATGAGGCTGAAACATAAGACTAATCACTACAATACAGCCCATAATGATAGAAAAAAATACAGAAATCAAATGATTGGAAGAAACATCTAATAGTAAAGGACCTTTATATAAAAAGTCTATAATAAAAAGGATAAAAATGTTAAAAATGTTACTGCCTAACAAATTTCCAATTGCCATATCTACAATTCCCATTTTTACGGCGGCAATAGAAACTGCGATTTCTGGTAAATTGGTAGAAACTGCAAGAAACAAAGTTCCTACAAAAGTTTTTCCTAAATTTGCTTGCTCTGCAATTTGGTCAGCAAAATCAGGTAAAAATATAGCTGCGATTACAATCACTACAGCAAATACAAAATATAAAGAAATCACTTTTTTTAAGCTCGGGAAATTTTGTAGTTTTGGATTTTCTGTATCTTGATTTTGCTTTTTGTTGTATTCATAAATGATTCTAACAGAAAGTAAATAAATTACCATAAAAGAAAGGCTTATTAATCCTATTTCTGGTAAGATTTGCCATTCTTTTTTTAAGAAAATACCCAGCCCTGCAAGTGTAATTAATATCATTCCTAAAGTTGTTGAAAGAATGTGAGATTGAGTAGCTTCACCGAATATGGGTCTATTTTGGGGTAAATAAAAATCAATAATAGAAAGCAATGCCAAATTACAAGCACAGCTTCCTAATACATTACCAACAGCTAAATCTGCAGAACCCACATAACTTACAGCAGAAATTCCTACAATTACTTCAGGTAATGAAGTCACTGATGCCATTAAAACTAATCCTATCCATCCTTTATCTAAACCGACAATTTCTGAAATCAAATCACCGTAATAAGATAACTTTTTCCCGGCATATAAAATAACAATAGAACATACTAAAAAGCCTACAATTGGATTTACCATTGTAGCAATTTAAAGAAATGATTAGCGTTTGTCAAGTAGATATTACAATTTTATAATTTTTTATAGATTTAAAATTTTGTTCTCTTTTAAAGAATATATTAAAAAATTTTTGTCATCAGTATCCAATTGAATAGTGATAATATCCTCATTTTCAATCTTGATAATTTTCGCATTTTTTGTGGTTTTTTCTAAGATACTTCCATTTGCATCAAAATACTTATGAAAAATTACATTTTCACCATCTTTACATTGAATATGAACAAAATAAGCACACCAACCTTGTTCATCTTTACTAAAGTATCCACCGGGTAACTCATGATAGCAATTAAAAGAAATTTTTTGCATATTATTTTTAGACTAATCTTCTTACATCTGTTTTTTTTACATTTTTTAATGGCACAAAGGGGACCATTCCTTGTTTAGAGAAATTGACTAAACAATCTAATAATTCATCTTGATTAAGATGGGTCATTATTCTATTTTGATGGATTACAGAAACGGTTCCTCTTTCTTCTGATACAACGATTACTAAGGCATCAGAAATTTCAGAAACTCCCATAGCAGAGCGATGTCTTAAACCAAATTCAGGAGGTAAGGTTACACTTTCGCTAATAGGTAAAATACATCTAACCGCAGTAATTTTATTTCCTTTTATTAAAACTGCACCATCATGCAAAGGAGAATTTTTATTAAAAATAGATACTAACAGCCTTTTCGTTAAATTGGCTTCTAAAACTTCTCCTGTTTTTTCTATTTCTAAAAGTTCATTGGAACCTTTTATGACAATAGAAGCACCTGTTTTGGTATGGGCTAATTCAAAAACGGCTTCAATAAGAGCATGATAATCTAATAAATCTTCATTTTTATTTTGGAGCCTTAAAATATTGTAAAACCAAGACCTGTAGCTAATATTAATCAATATTTTTCGAATTTCAGGGGCAAATATGATAACAATGGCTAAAGAACCCAAACCAACAAAAGCATCTAAAAAAGTTTTTAGCATTTTTAAACCAAGAAGATCTACTAATTTCCAAGTTACAAATAAAAGAATTCCCGCAAATAACAGTTGTGTAGAAATGTTTTTTCTAAATACCTCCCGAACTTCATAGATAATTACGCTCATTATCAGCATATCTATGATGTCTATCCACTTAACTACAATGAATTCATACCGAAATAATTCCATTTATTTCTCTTGAAGTTCTAAATCATCTTTTTTTAATTTTGATATATAATTTTGAATATCAATTTTTTGAGGATTGCTTTCCTTATCTTTATAAAAAAAGGATTGAATGCTTTTATCAGGATTTATCCATTCAAAAGAATGCATGGGTTCAAATTCATAATCTACATGATATATATCTTTTGAGTTAGGGAATTGTAACATTAGATGATTTTTTTTCCAATCCGCTGATATAGTTTTTAGAGCCACAAAAGGCTTTTTACCATCTGTAAACCAAAATGTTAAATTTTTATCAATGACAACAATTTGAAATGAATTATCATGATGTTCATGAAAAGCATAAGTTCCTGGAACTTGTTTTAAATCCTGAGCAATGGTTTTTACAAAAGATAAAAAAACAAAAAATCCTAAGAAAATTAGTTTCATACCGTTGTGTTAGGATTAAAGGTTCTTTTCGCTAATTCATCATTTAACAAATATAACGCTGAAGAATTATCTCCAATCATATCCAATTTTTTTATGATATTTTCTACTAAAGACTCTTCTTCAACTTGTTCAGTAATAAACCATTGAAAAAATGTATGAGTAGCATAATCTTGCTCTTCTAATGCCAATTTAATAATTTTACTAATGGATTGAGTAACTTTCTTTTCATGGGCTAAAGACATTTCAAAAACATGTTTCAATGAATTAAATTCAGATACTGGTGCAGGAATTTGACCAATTTTGATACTACCACCTACATCATGTAAATATTGAAATTGTTTCATGGCATGAAAATTTTCTTCTTGTGCTTGAACCAAAAAGAAATTCGCAAATCCATTCAAATCATCTTTTAAAAAATAGGAAGCCATTACTAAATATTGATTGATAGACAAAAATTCCATGTGGATTTGTTCAATCAATGCTAATTCCATTTTCTCGCTAATTCTCATTTTTTCTTATTTATTTAATATTACAAAAATACAATCTTTTTTGTTCACTTTTTAAACATAAGTTTTATTTTATTGTAAACCAAAGTTTTATAGAAAAATTTCATGTTTTTTATAAATTCCACTAACATTTTTCAACTCTAAAACTGTACAAATATTGGATACCATTGCTTACAGAATATAGGAATATATTTGGCTTTTGGATACAATCCATGCTTAGAAATGATAATTAATTATGAGATGCTTTTTGGGCGTGCCCCTTGCTACGCTACGGGTCGGGCTTGCTTCGGGCTTCGCTGTTCGCTTCGGCAATCCTTTGGTTGCTCAATCATTCGCAACCAAAGGCAGTGCCACTTCGTGCCCTCCGCATCCCTCACGCACTGGCTTCATTCATTGAGTTTAAAAAAATTAAATTTAATTAATCAGGAATTTGAAGTTTCTTAATAATTTCCAAAATAAAATTTTTACATTGAATTTATCTTCTTGGTAAAAAAATCCGTAACTTTGCATTTGTTATATGGACATTATTTTTCAAGTTTTTTTACTAATTGCTTCGTTAAGTATTTTAGTGTTTATTCATGAGTTAGGTCATTTTTTACCCGCTAAATGGTTTGGTATGAAAGTAGAAAAATTTTATTTATTTTTTGATTGGCCTAGAAAATTATTTAGTTTTACTTACAAAGATACAGAATACGGTTTTGGATTAATTCCATTGGGGGGTTATGTAAAAATTGCTGGAATTATTGACGAATCCATGGATACTGATTTTATTAGTAAACCTGCTGAACCTTGGGAATTTAGGGCAAAGCCTGTTTGGCAACGTTTTATTGTAATGGTAGGTGGGGTTACTATGAATCTGATTTTAGGAATTTTAATTTTTTCTTTTATCAAGTTTTATTATGGGGAAGCGAAAGTGCCTGTAAAAGGTTTAAAAAATGGTATTGAAGTTCCCAAAGGCAGCATAACAGAAGAAATGGGTTTCAAAACTGGTGATATTTTATTAACCTTTAATGGGCAACCCATAAAATATTTAGAAGACGTTGCGAATCCCTCTATATTTCTAAATTCTGATGCTTTTTTTGAAGTAGTTCGTAATGATGAAACCTTAAAAATTCAAGTACCCAATGATGCTCTGCAAAAATTTATTAACAAGAAGAAAGAAAATCCAGCTTTATTTTTACCAGCTTATCGCAGTATTGTAACTGTAATGCCTAAAACAGCAGCGGAAAAAGCAGGTTTAAAATCTGGAGATGAAATTGTTGAAATTGATAGTATTAGAATTTCTTTATTTTCTCAAATCCGTGAAACTATCAAAAATTATGCAGGTAAAGAAGTAAATGTAAAAGTAAAAAGAGGAGAAGAATTTTTAGATTTTAAAGTTCCATTAGACAAAAAAGCTGTTTTGGGTGTAACTCCTAATGAGGAAATCCCTGTAGAGCGTTCAAAATACGATGTATTAAGTTCATTTATGCCTGGTACACAAGCGGCTTTTGGAACCCTTGGGGACAATATTAAAGGAATTTCTAAAGTATTTAAAGGTGAAGCAGATGCTTCAAAAAGTGTAGCAGGTCCTTTAAAAATTGGAGCTATTTTGAGTGAACAAGTAGAAAAAGTAGGTTGGTTAGGTTTTTGGGTTATTACGGGAAGTTTGAGTATGTGGCTAGCACTCATCAACATTTTACCCATTCCTGCACTTGATGGTGGTCATGTAGTATTTTTACTCATTGAAGCTATTACAGGTAAAGAACCTTCTCTGAAAGTTCGTATGATTGCACAACAAATCGGTATGTATTTATTACTAGGTTTGATGATACTTGTGCTACTAAATGATTTTTTTAACTAAATCAAATTTATAAATCATGGAAAATTTTCAACAAGCTCTCAAATTCCAATTATGGAAAAAAGAATTGGAAAGTCGTAATATTACGATAAAAAATTTAGAAGAACTATATTCGGTTCGTAAACCAGATGGAAGCATTTTGTTTACAATGTTAAAAATTGATGCAAAAACCCAAGACGGTGAAAAACTTTTGCCCGTTGTGTTATTAAGAGGTCATTTTGTATCAATTGTAACGGTTTTAATTAATCAACAAACTGGTGAGAAAAATTTATTATTGGTTAAACAAAGACGTGTTGCTAACGGTGATAACTTTTGGGAACATCCTGCGGGCATGTGTGATTCAGAAACAAACCCTTTAAAGGTATGTGTTAAAGAAATTAAGGAAGAAACTGGTGTTGAAGTCTCTGAAAGTCAAATTTTTCCATTATCTACACAAAAAATGTACTTTTCTTCTCCTGGATTAATTGATGAAGGTGCATATTATTTTTATTGTGAGTTAAAAATGTCTCCTGAAGAAATTGAAGAACTAAAAACTCGTATTGCTGGTGCTAAAGATGAATCCGAATTTATAGAAACACAAGTTTGTTCTTTAAAAGAAGCTATGACCAAAATGGCAAATGCCCACTCTATGCTTCAAATCTATTTGTATTTACAAGAAAAAGGTCTTTTAGAAATAAAAGAATTGTAATTAGAATCATCAATCAATTTTTGGAAATTGATAAACCAAGCGAAAAAGTAGATTTCTTGAGAAGAAGAACAAGAATATTTCTTATCTTTGTTTAAAATTTTTTTATGAAATCTTCATGGTTTGCTGTTTTATTGTTATGGATCTTTAATGGTTATTTTTCACATTCTCAGACGGTTGTAAGTACTCAATTTGGGCAGGTTCAAGGTACTGTTAATGGAAGTGTATATCAATTTTTAGGAATCCCCTTTGCAAAACCTCCTGTTGGAAATTTACGCTGGAAGGCACCCGAAAATCCAGATAATTGGTCTTCAACTTTAATAGCTAATGCTTTTAAGCCTTCATGCCCTCAAAAAGACTTTAAACAAGACGGAAGTTTTACACTAAAAGGAAATGAAGATTGCTTATATCTAAATGTTTGGACACCCCAGTTAGGAGCAACAGCGAATAAAGCGGTTATGGTATTTATTCATGGAGGAGGAAATCAGCAAGGGTCTGCAAGTGATTCTTCTGGTGGTATGCCTATGTATTTTGGAAAAAACTTATCACAAAGAGGCGATGTAGTGGTTGTTACCATACAATATAGACTTGGACCTTTAGGTTTCTTAGTGCATCCTGGGCTTGAAGCTGAAAATGTAAATAATAAATCCGGCAATTATGCTGTTTTAGATCAAATCTTGGCGTTACAATGGGTTAAAAATAATATTAAAAATTTTGGTGGTGATACTACAAGAATAATGATTTTTGGAGAAAGTGCCGGGGGATTAGATGTCGGAAATCTTTTGGTTACGCCATTAAGTGCTGGGTTATTTCATAGAGCTTGCATTCAAAGTGCTTCTCCTGTAATTGAAGATTACAATACTGCAAAAAACAGAGGAATCGCTTATGTAGATACTTTTATAAATTCTGGAACTCCTGTACAGAAAATAGCTTATATGAGGACTTTATCTACAGATTCTTTACTTTTTATGATGGAAAGCCCTTTACAAGGAGGAATTGTAAGTTCTGATTGGAAAGCTGTTAAAGATAACGTAGTTTTTAGTGAATATCCCTTAGATGCAATTAGAAACGGAAACTTTCATAAAGTTCCTTTTATGATTGGATCAAATTCAGAAGAAATGAGTTTAAGTGCTCCGCAAACAGTTACCCCAGCGATGGTAACCGCATTAATTAATGCTTATTTGCCTCCGATACATCGTCCCCAAGCCAATAATTTGTATCCTCCTGGAACCAATAATACAGAAGCAAGACAATCTTATGTTGCCATTTTAACTGATGCTCAATTCACATCTACTACTAGAAGAGTTGCACAATGTGTGAGTGCAAATTCTCCTGAACCTGTTTGGCGCTATTTTTTTACTTATAAGCACACTGTTCCCCAACTTTCATCTTATGGTGCTTATCATGGTATGGAATTGTTTTATGTTTTTAATACTTGGGAAAATCATAGTTTAGGAACTGGACCCCTTTTTAAACCTTCTGATGATTCCGTTCAAAAAAATATGTTAAATTATTGGACAAACTTCGCTAAAACCGGAAATCCTAACGGGTCAGGGTTAGCAAATTGGAACCAGTATCAAGCAAACTCAGACTGTTATCTAGAAATTAAAGCTACACCTAATGGTGATTCTTGCGGAATTAGAACTATAAAATCCAATTTTTGGGATACTGTCATCAACTTTTCTCCTTGTATTTCAACTTCTCATGTAAATCAAAATTCTTTGTTGGATAATAGTGTTCAGTTATATCCCAATCCAGCTCAAAATGAAGTATTTATTCAATCAGATTTTATGATTGAAACTGTAGAAATATATAATCTTTATGGTCAATTAATAAAAGTAGACAAAATGAATACAAATAAAGGTCAAATTTCTTTAAACAGTTGGGATAACGGTATGTATTTATTAAATTTCAAGTTTAAAGATGGCAACTCTAAGATTGTAAAGCTTATTAAAGAGTAATTAAATATAACCCTTTCAATACTAACAACTTTTATATCGTAAATACCCCAAATTAACCACCCAAAAACTAGTTTAGGATTGATATTTTATAATGCTATCAATTAAATCACCTACATTTTTCATTTTGATGACGTCTTTCATTTTGAATTTAATAGAAAATTCTTTTTCAACATTGGCAATCATTTCCACATGAGAAAGAGAATCCCAACCATTAACGTCTGCAGCTGTCATTTCACGTTTGATTTGTATATCGTTTTTTTTGAATACTTTTTGAAAAATGGTAGTGAGTTTTTCAATTACTTGATTTTCTGTCATATATCTTTATTTATTTATTGTTTTCTACTGGTTCTTTATTCTTTTTTTGTTTTTTGGGTTTTACATCGTTTCCTCCATTGGACGGATTATCTTCCCTTTTGTCTTTATTGATAGCCAAACTTAAACCAATTCTATGAATCCAACCTAAATACAGCGTAGGGTCAATAGCATAATCAATCATTAGGGGGTGTTTTGTAAAATGGGTTTTTAGCCCTAACCCAAAGGTAGGATAAGGCTGGTCTTTAACATTGATTTTGTATCCTGTTCTAAAAAATAAAAAATTATGAAACCCATATTCTACACCCAAACGAATATTTTCTGCATTGTCATTGGGGTGGTTCAATTGAATAGCCGTTAAAAGTTGATGTTTTTCATTTTTAAAGGGTATCATAGAAATTCCCAAACTAAAATTTGTGGGAGAAGGGTTACTTTCTAATTCTTTTTGAGGTTTAGCTAATGGTATTTGGGGTTTATTCCCTTTCAATTTACTATTGGGACCAAAATTTTGTAAACTAACTGCAAATTTTAAGTCTTTAAAATCGGTTCTATACAAAAAACCTAAATCAACAGCAGCGGTATGAGCCACGAAGCGGTCTAAAGTTTCATTGATATACTTTAAAGAAACACCATAACTAAACATTTCTGTTAATTTTTTGGAATAAGCTAAACCAATAGCCACATTATAAGCATAAAAATATTCCCCCGTTCCTAAGGGTTGAAATTCTGTACGGCGTTCCATCGCACCAGTTGTAAAAGAAGTAGCATGTATAGCAAAGTTTCCTAATTTTGGATTCGGAATCATTGCAGAAAAAAAAGCATGATTAGTCCCAGCAACATAAAAAGTGTTTGAACCAGCAAAATTCATTTGTTCATTATCGGCTAATGCTGCAACATTGTAAGAGGCTGCATAAGCATCACCATTAACCGCAACTTGGCTTCCGCCCATTCCAGCTGCTCTTGGGCTTCCATCAATCTTCAAAAAAGTTAATGCAGAAATCCCCGCTCTTTGGGCTCCTAACTGTGGAAAAATTTGACCATGAACATTTGTATTCATGCCCATAAAAATCAATACAATTACCAAATGAAGTGCTTTTTTCATTACGATTTTGAAATTGCCGCAAATTTAGTAAAAATCTATGGAATCATTTCACTCATTTTTTTAGAATTGTTCACAAAACTTTTTCTTGTAAATTTGCGGCTTCAAATTCCATGAACCCTTTCTTTTTTACCCTTATCATTTCCGTTCTTGCCAACCTTATTATCAAACCAGCTTGGGTTTTTACAGAAAATAAAATTCAAGATGAACTAGGGCATGAAATGTTAGGGTTTTATGCAGCTTTATTTTCTTTCTCCAGTATTTTTTTAGTACTCTCAGATTTAGGAATTAGTCAATGGAACGTTAAAGAGTTCTCAGGGAAAAAGTATCTCTTAAATCAGCAAATTGGAAAAATTTGGGGTTCAAAAATTTTCTTAAGCCTTTTATTTTTTCTAGTAAGTTTGGGAACAGCTGTTCTTTTAGGTTATTCTTGGAATCATCTACAATGGCTATTTTGGATTATTATTTATCAACTATTCATTTCAGGAATTCAACTACAAAGAGGTCATTTACAGGCACTTCAATTATTTCGTTTAGATACCCTTCTCGGAAATTTAGATAAAACTTTCTTGTTGTTTTTTTCCTTATACTTAATTTATTCACATCAACTTCGCTTTGATTCATTTATTGATATTTTACTTTTATCAGCCTTTTTGCCTTTTCTTTTTGGGTGGTTGATTTTAAAAAATCATTTAGAAATCCAAAGAATTGAGTGGGATTTTACATTTTTAAAACAAATTTCCAAAGCCTTTTTGCCATTCGCTTTAATGACCATTTTATTTTCTACCAATGAAAGAATCACTCAGGTTTTAATTGAAAAAATTGCAGGAGAAAAAGAATCGGGATTATTTGCAGGTGCTTATCGTTGGAACAATGCTATTGCTATGTACTTATGGACAATTCTACCCATATTTTTTGCCAAATTTGCTAACCATCAAAACGAACCTAAATTCCTACAAAAGTTTTTTCAATTAGGTTGGGTGATTGTAGCGATTCCTATTCTTTTTGCTGCTTTTTGGGTGCTTTTATATGGAGACATTTTATTTATTCAATTTGCCAAAAGCCAACCTCAAGACGTTCAAAAAATGTATCTTCTACTTAAAATTTTAATTTGGACAGTTGCTTTGAATGCTTGTTTTAATATTTTTTCTACTTGGTTAACTGCCTCTGGTTTCGTTCATGATACCAATAAAGTATTGACCTACGCAGTTATTACAAATCTTATTTTATCTCTAATTTTCATTCCTAATTATGGAAGTCTTGGAGGCGCAATTGCCTTGTTAATAGCTTTTATTGTTCAATCCTTAGGTTTTTTATATTTCTTTCATAAACACAAAAATTTCAATCTAGACTCCTCCATTTTTATAAAATCTTTACTAGTATTAGTATTGGGGCTTACGATTCTTGGTTTTTTTTATCAATTTCAAATTCATTGGCTTATTAGTACTCTTATGAGCATTTCCGTTATTGCTGGAGGATTATTTTACTTTAAATTGGTGGACTGGAAAAAAGAATAGAAATATTAGGGCGTGCCCCTTCGCTTTCGCTGCGGGTCGGGCTGTTTCGGGCTTCGCTGTTCGCTTCGGCAATCCTTTTTCCACTTTTTTCAAAAGCGTCAAAAGGCAGTGCTAAACCCTACACATCCCTCACGCTTAACCTCACTAAACAGTGATGAGATGATATAAGCATTCATAAATAAATTTTGCTTATATTTGGGCTAAAACCAATCACAACAGAAAAATTAATAACTGTGGATTGGGTTATTTTAGGAAATATTCAAAATCCCAATTCCTCAAAATCAATTGAACAAAACGGAATAATATTCTACGAAAAAATAAAAATTCAACTTGTTGTAGTAAAAAGAAAAAAGCTATCAATTTGCGAATCCTTATTGGAAGTTTTGTTGCCTCATTCAAAAATTTCTTGGGTGAGGTTATTTTTTTATTCAATAACTTTATTAAATTTGTAAAGTCTAATGGCAAAGCATTATGAAAAAAATAGCCTTTTTAAGTTATTGTTTTTTTGTGATTTTTCATCATAATTTACTTGCACAGCAGTTTCAAGAGTTTGATATTGAGCCTAATGGCATGTCCAATCCTCATGATTTTTTTGTATTGAATGATAAACTGATTTTTTGGGCTTATACAGATGCTTATGGGGAGGAGCTTTGGGTTTTTGATAACGTTTCGCAGAATGTATCGCTTTTAAAAGATATATTTGTAGGCTTTCAAGGTTCTTACATCGGTTATCCCGAGCATATCATTTATAATAATCGTTTGTATTTTACGGCGAATGATAGTGTTCATGGTGCGGAATTATGGGTAACCGATGGTACTACTAGCGGAACTTTCATGTTAAAAGATATTAACACAGGAGAAGAGCCTTCAAACCCAAGCCAATTTTTTATTTACAATAACACTTTGTTTTTTTCTGCTAATACTGCTAATGAAGGAACGGAATTATGGAAAACGGATGGCACAGTCACAGGAACAGTCCTATTAAAAGATATTTTTACAGGTCCTGACGGTAGTTATCCTACTAGTTTTGTGATTTGTAATGGGAGTCTGTTTTTTTCTGCTTATGATTCTATGCATGGCTCAGAATTATGGAAAACTAATGGCACTACCGCAGGAACAGTATTAGTAAAAGATTTAACCAGTGATAGTACCGATGGATTTCCTTATTATCCAATGACTCCTATTTGTTTGAATAATCAGTTAGTTTTTGTAGGGCAGACGGCTCAATACGGAATGGAAATCTTTATTTCTGATGGAACCGATACGGGGACACAATTATTAAAAGATATTTATCCCGGTACAGATGGCTGTTCGCCTTTTTATGCTCAAAAATTAGGTAACCAAATCATTTTTAGTGCCGATAATGGGACCAATGGTCAGGAATTATGGAAAACCGATGGCACTACTGCTGGTACCACTTTATTAAAAGATATTTTCCCAGGTAATCAAGGCTCTTATCCACATGATTTATTGGTTGCTGATAGTATTATCGTTTTTGCGGCAGAAAATTCTAATAACAACGTAGAATTATGGAAAACGAATGGTTCGGAAACCGTCTTATTGAAAGATATAAAAACCTTAGGAGGCTCTTATCCTGAAAAGTTTTTTATTTTTCAAAATCAATTGTTTTTTACTGCTGAGGATAATACCAATGGAAAAGAACTCTGGGTCTCTAATGGTACAACAAATGGCACTCAGCTATTCAAGAATATCAATACTAATGTAGGCACAGGAAGTTTTCCTAATTCTTTTACTATCCATAACAATAAGTTATTTTTTATTGCAGATATAGGGGCAGTCAATAGTGAAAATTATCAATTATTCCAGTCGGATGGAACGCCTTCAGGAACTGTTCTAATTCAACCCGTAGTTTTTCAAGACCCTTTTAATTTATTTTTCTATCCGTTCTATTTTACTTCTACTCCTTTTGGTTTATTTTTTAAAGCCCAATATGACTATCAGAAAGGTTATGAGTTATGGCGTTATTATGACCCCAATACGAACATTACTCACCCTTATTTAACGCATCCTTCTCTGCATTGTTATCCTAATCCTTTTGCTCATTCAGTACAATGTAATTGCGACAAAGGGGAGGTTTTAGAAATTTATTCATTAGACGGAAAGTTGTTAAAAACTCAAAAAATAGATTATGACTTTCAATCTTTTGAATTGGATTATTCTGTACCTGTTCTTGTGAAAGGAAAAAATGGCTATCAAATTTTAATGCCTGAAAAATAATTATTAAAATAATGGGTCGTTTTTTTATAAATTCTAAAAAAACTTATAAATTCGCAGTTTTGTGGTATGAAAAAATATTTTGGGATATTGCTATTGATATTCAATCAAGTTCTTGCACAAATTACAATCGTTCGTTCGGATATGCCTTATCCGAATGATATTTTTACTATGAGAGTATTAGGTCAGCCTTTTGGTATTAATTTTAGTCAAACAGGTGCCAATTATACGTGGAATTACAGTAACTTATTGAATTTTACGGAACGTAATGATACATTTTATTCTCCATGGCAAACGCCACCTGTTTATTGGTTATTTTTTAATGGTTTTAATACTTCTGTTGCACAAAAGATGCCGAACTCTTTTAGTATAGGACCCTTATTAACTGTTTCTGAGATTTATAATTTTTATTTTGCAAATAATTCAAGATATGAGCTTACTGGTTTTGGTGCTTTAATGAATAATATTCCGACGCCTGTTAAGCATGATACTAATGATGTAATTTATCGTTTTCCATTAGATTATGGCAATAAAGATACTTCTTATTCTACGTTTGATATCAATATTCCCGGGATTGGTTATTGGAAAAATAATCAAAGAAGATATAACCATGTGGATGGTTGGGGCACCTTAATTATTCCGAATGATACTTTTGAAGTTTTGAGAGTAAAATCAGAACTTTTTAATTCGGATTCTGTTCATTTAGATACTTTGGGAGGTTTCTCGGGGCGTTTTCCTAGACCTAAACAAACTGAATACAAATTTTTAACCAAAAATGGAGGTATTCCCGTTCTGCAAATTTTAACTCAAAGCAATCAATTTGATAATGAAAATATAATTTCCGTAGAATATTTAAAAGTAGATCCTGCAACTTCTCGTTTTTCACAAGCGTTAAATAATCCTTATGTGCTTATTTATCATCAGCCTTCTCAAAATCAAGTTTGGATAAAAGTATTATCCGAAGAAAGTTTTTTATTATCACTTTATGATTTATCAGGTAAATTGATTTTTCAAAAGGACTTGCAAGGCTTTGATAAT
Organism: uncultured Bacteroidia bacterium; assembly: GCA_964493765.1. Lineage (GTDB taxonomy): Bacteria > Bacteroidota > Bacteroidia > J057 > CALLMJ01 > CALLMJ01. Next base: position 38,734 of record CAZBPK010000060.1, read on the forward strand.
TATGAACTTAAAGATATACCTTTGGGGCTTTATAGCTTAGTGATTTACAATCAAAACCATACTATTACCAGAAAATTATTGATTTCAGAATAAATCTTTGAAAATTTTTATGTATATTTGCATAAAAATAAAAATTGAACATGTCCATAGAACAAGAAAATCAATTAAATATTGAGCTAACAGACGAAGTTTCTGGGGGTATTTATTCTAATTTAGCGATTATTTCGCATTCAGAAACAGAATTTGTGGTGGATTTTATACAAGTGATGCCGGGTGTTCCTAAAGCAAAAGTAAAAACTCGTATTATTTTAAATCCTCAACATGCAAAAAGATTATTACTTGCATTGAAAGATAATATTGATAAATACGAAGCAACATTCGGACAAATTCCCCTAAATCAAAATATTCCTAATAAAATTCCATTTAATCCTAAAGGTCAAGCATAATGAAAATTGTGTTTATTTTTTTCGTATTTTTTGTAGGATTTATATTCAATTCCCAATCTCAAACGGTTTTTAAGGTAGATAGAAAATCGGAAGCAGATGTAAAAATATTTGTTGTTAAATACAAATCAGAAGCAGATTTATGTGTTTTTGAAGTTGCTCGAAAAAGCGAAGCGGATAGAGATGGGTTATGGTTTTTTGCTAAATTTAAGTCAGAAGCTAAAAAGAAAATTTTTTTTACGGATTTAAAATCTGAAGCTGATTTAAAAGTTTTTTTTGTAAAATACAAATCAGAAGCTGGTTGGAGAAATCAATCTAAAATTGGAATTTGGAAATGAAATCAACAAATTTTTTGTTAATTGGTGGCGGTGGCAGGGAACATGCTATTGGTTTATCTATATCCAAATCAAAATTTTGTAAACAATTATATATTGCACCCGGGAACCCTGGTACAGAAGTTTTTGCTAAAAATATTGCCTTAAATGTTACAAGTCCCAATGAAGTTTTGGTCTTTTGTCATGAAAATTCCATTGATATAGTTGTAGTGGGACCAGAAGCCCCTTTAATGGAAGGTTTAGCAGATGTTTTAATGCAAAATCAAATTAAGGTTATAGGTCCTCAAAAAGCTGGGGCTTTATTAGAAGGTTCTAAAGCTTATGCCAAAGCTTTTATGAAAAAGTATGATATTCCTACCGCTAACTACCAAAAATTTGATAAATCACAACTAAATGAAGCAAAAGAATATCTAAAGACTGTTAAATTTCCAATCGTTTTGAAAGCATCTGGATTAGCCGCTGGTAAAGGTGTGGTAAGTTGTGATAATTTACATTTTGCAACTGATATTTTAGTACAAATGTTAAATGGTTCTTTACTCGGCGATGCTGGAGAAACTGTTGTAATTGAAGAATTTTTAAACGGTTGGGAAGTTTCCATGTTTGTTTTAACAGATGGAAAAAATTATATTTTACTTCCTGAGGCTAAGGACTATAAACGAATTGGAGAAGGAAACTCTGGTCCTAATACGGGAGGAATGGGTTCTGTTTCCCCTGTTCTTCTTTTAAATTCGGAATTAAAAAATAGAATCATTCAAAAAGTCATTGAACCAACGCTTCAAGGCTTAAAAAATGAAAATATACCTTATATAGGTTTTATTTTCTTTGGTTTGATGATTGTTCAAAATGAGCCTTATCTTTTAGAATACAATGTAAGAATGGGAGATCCTGAAACCCAATCTGTTTTTTCAAGAATTACTTCTGATGTTGGGGAAATGTTCATTTTAACTTCTGAGCAAAGACTCCATGAATATCATTTAGAAGTCTCTTCAAAAACTGCTGTTACTGTGGTTTCGGTGAGTGAAGGCTACCCAGGAAGCTATGAAAAGGAAAAAGCCATACATTTACCCAAATCGTTCCCTCATGAGGTTTTTTTATACCATGCCGGAACAAAGCTAAAAGAAAATCAATTAGTTACTAACGGTGGTAGAGTTATTAATATAACAGTTCTTGGTGATAATTTAGCAGACGCTATTCAAAAAGCTTATAAAGCCAATGAACAGGTAATTTTTAGCAATAAGTATTTCAGAAAAGATATTGGACAAGATTTGTTAGTACTAGAAAATTTATGATTTTACCAATTTTTGCATACGGAAAACCCGTTTTAAAAGAAAAAGCGAAACCTATCACCAAAGATTATCCCAAATTAAAAGAACTCATTGAAAATATGTTTGAGACCATGTACAACGCCAATGGTGTAGGTCTTGCTGCTCCACAAATTGGTTTATCTATACGTTTATTTATCGTTGATGGACAATCAATGAAGCCAGATCCTCAACCAGATGGCTCTATAGAAAATATGGAAGGTTTCAAAAAAGTTTTTATTAATCCGATTATTTTGGAAGAAAGCGGTGAAAAATGGGGGTTTGAAGAAGGTTGTTTAAGTATTCCATACATTCGTGAGGTCGTTCAAAGACATAGTAAATTGAAAATTCAATATTTTGATGAGTTTTGGAATGAAAAAATTGAAGAATTCGATGGTCTAAAAGCCCGTATCATCCAACATGAATATGACCATATTGAAGGTATTTTATTTATTGAACATATTTCACCCTTTCGTAAACAGTTAATTAGAAATAAGTTAAATAAAATCTTGCAAGGCAAATTAGATGTAGATTACCCAATGACGTTTAAGTAAAAGATGAATAAAATGCAAATGGGTTAATATATTACGCAAACATATTTTTTAGATTGGTATACAAAATCGGAACAAAATGAAAATCCGCTTAGAAAGAATTAATGAAAATTTTTTAATAGAGGCTTCTAATGAAAGTAAGCATACCATGAGAATGGATGCTAATCCAGAAATTGGAGGTGATAATCAGGGTCTAAGACCTATGGAAACCATTTTAATGGGTTTAGCAGGTTGTTTTTCTATTGATATTTTGCATATTCTTAGAAAACAAAAACTCAATCCAACCAAGTATTTTGTTGAAGTTGAAGGACTTAGGGAAAAAGTAGGCAAAGCCAATCCATTTAACCATATTATTATACAAATTTATATGGAAGGAGAAATCCCTGAGGAAAAGGCGTTAAGAGCTGCGGAGTTATCTTTTCAAGAATATTGTTCGGTTTCTAAAATGTTAGAAAAATCAGCAAAAATTGAATACCAAGTAAATTTAAACAATATCAAGTTATGATTGAAGATTTCGAAAATTTTGAAACTTTAGCAATTCGTAATCAAATTGAAAGGACTCAATATTTAGAACATTCTGTTCCTTTGTTTTTAACATCAAGCTTTGTTTTTGAGGATTCTGAGGATATGCGTGCATCATTTGCTGAAGAGAAAGACAGAAACATTTACACTCGTTTTTCTAATCCAAATAATCTAGAGCTTATTGATAAAGTTTGTAAAATGGAAAAGGCGGAATCTGGATTTGCATTTGCTACAGGAATGGCTGCAATTTTTTCAACTTTTGCAACTTTCTTAAATGCTGGTGACCATATCGTTTCTTCTAGTAGTGTTTTTGGTTCAACTCACACTCTTTTTACTAAATATTTTCCCAAATGGGATATTCAAACTTCTTATTTTGAGATTAACCACCCAGAAAAAATTGAGTCATTGATTCAACCCAATACCAAAATTCTTTATGCGGAAACTCCCACCAACCCCGGCATAGATATTATTGATTTAGAGTTATTATCACAAATTGCAAAGAAACATAATTTATTGTTAATCATTGATAATTGTTTTGCTACTCCTTATTTACAACAACCTATTATTTGGGGGGCTGATTTGGTTATTCATTCTGCAACTAAATTTATTGATGGTCAAGGAAGGGTATTAGGTGGAATTACAGTAGGTAAAAAAGAATTAATCAGAGAAATTTACTTATTTGCAAGAAATACGGGTCCTGCATTATCCCCTTTTAATGCTTGGATTTTATCCAAAAGTTTAGAAACTTTAGCGATAAGAATGGAAAAACACTCTGATAATGCATTCAAACTTGCTCAATATTTAGATAATCATAAGAAGGTATTAAAAGTAAAATATCCTTTTTTAAAATCTCATCCACAGCATTCAATAGCCAAGAAGCAAATGAAATTGGGCGGGGGAATTGTAAGTTTTGAAATTCAAGGGGGCTTAGAAGCAGGAAGAAATTTTTTAAATAAAATTAAAATGTGTTCATTATCAGCAAACTTAGGGGATACAAGATCCATTATTACGCATCCTGCAAGTACTACTCATAGTAAATTAACACCCGAAGAACGCTTAGCAGTAGGTATTACAGAAGGTTTAGTTAGAGTATCAGTAGGTTTAGAAAATATTGAAGACATTATAAAAGATATTGAACAAGCCTTAAACTAAAAACCTGATGTTTCTCAAAGATTTTATACACAAAAATTCACTGCATTGCAATTTTGGGCTAATGCAACACAATTAGAAATTTTAAATCCCTGCAAGTTCATTTAGGTGTTTCATAAAATAATTCAAGGATTTCATAAAATCTACAAAGGATTTGTTTTTCAAGAAAGATATGTTTACTAATTTTGTAATTCAATAAATAAATGATTCAAAAAATTGTAAAACAATAAATTAAGCCATATAAGAATAATCTTTTTCATGAAGTGCTGCTTATTAGCAGCACTTTTTTTGTATAGTGTAAATGCAATTTTATTGCGTGCTATGCGTGAGGGATGTGTAGGGTTTAGCACTGCCTTTTGACGCTTTTGAAAAAAGTGTCAAAAGGATTGCCGAAGCGAACAGCGAAGCCCGAAACAAGCCCGACCCGCAGCGAAAGCGAAGGGGCACGCCCAAATGCTTAATCTAAAATAATAGTTATTTTTTATTAGAAATGGTTTTTAGCATTTCCATAACCGCTCTTTCTAATTGAAAATCTTTGTTGTTTCCAACGTTATCATAGTCATTAAAAACTTTAATATCAGGATTGAGTTGGGTATTTTCTAAAAATTGACCCTCCAAAGTTTTTACACCCACTTGAGGAATACCAAAAACCAAGGTAGGGTCAATCATTTTTTCCCACCAAACAGCGGTTGCAGTACCGGGAACAGGCATGCCAATTAATTTTCCTATATTTAAAGTCTTATAAGAATACGGAAAAAAATGAGCATCAGAATAGTTTCCTTCACCCACCAAAACACAAGAAGGATAAACCCATTTTCTTTGTGGGTCATACCCAATTTTTTGTTCACGAGGTTCAAATTCAACATATTTTTTCCCTGATAAGAAAGTGCATAAATCATCATGAAGCCAGCCCCCCCCATTAAAACGAGTATCCACAATTAGAGCTAGTTTATCAGCATGACGTCCAAGAACTTGTTCATAAAATTCGCGGAATGCTGCATCATTCATTCCTTTTACATGAGCATAACCTACTTTTCCATTAGAAGCTTTTTCTACTTCCTGATGATTGATTTCTACCCATCTTTGATATAAAAGTTCTGATTCCTCCGCTAAAGTTATAGGTTTTACTTTTTCTTCAAAAGCTTGTCCTTTAGAATTTTTACCTTTCAATAGAACCCATTTCCCTGCTTTTTTATTAAGAAATGCGTAAAAATCTATTTTTTCATCAATGATTTGATTATCAATACTTTCTATGATAGATCCTTTGTCTATTAGGGAATTGGGATTACGTAAAATGGGTGATTTCGGTATAAATTCTTTAATTTTAACTCCAAACCCTTGATGGTTATAATCATAAAAAACTGCAAGTGAAGCTGTTTGGTCGGAAGTTGGGAAACTAGGAGTATAACGACAACCCGTATGAGAAGCGTTTAATTCGCCAAGTAATTCAGAACAAAGTTCTGCAAAATCATAATTGTTATTAATATGAGGCAATAGAGCTTCGTATTCTTTTTTATAAAAATCCCATTTTACTTGATGTAAATCTTTACGATAAAACTTTTTAACGACTTGTCTCCACTGGTGTTCAAATAAATACTTTTTTTCTTCTTCGTAATCGAATTGCCATTCCGCTGTGGTGTTTAGGGTTTTACTTTCAGCTTTTTCTAAATCAATTTTTTGGATTTTACCGTCAGTAAGTACAAATAAAAATTTAAAGTCTTTAGAAAAAACTAAGTTTCCTGCACTTTCAGCATTAAGTTTAACAAACACCTTGGTTTCTTTTTCACGAAATTTATGAATGTATAAATCAATTTTGTTTTCTGTTTTTGCAAGGAAATAAAGTTTTTCATAATCTTTAGACCATACGGCATCATAAAGCAAAGAAGAAAAAGGGGTTAGGCGAATTTTACGAAGTTGAATGTCTTGCCAATCAATATGAACCGATCTATCGGCTGTATCTTTTTTGTAAGAATCTAGATTTTCATCTTTCCAAATAGCAAAATCATCTTTTGAGAGTAAAAATTGGTCATAGATAGATTGAGAAAGGAAGCAAGCGTAAACATCATTTTGGCTACCCCAAGAGCCATGGCTTTTCATACCATGACGATTACTAAACCATAAAAAGGCTTTTCCATGCCAATGAAATTTAGGAGTATAATCGTCATAACCATTCATGGATAAGTTAGTAAGTTTGCCATTACCATCACTGGGTATAATCCCTACTTCGGAAATCCATATATCTTTAGGAATGAATTTGACTAAAAACCATTTACCATCAGGAGACCATTCATAATATTGGTCACCATCAGAATAAGAGTAATTCCATTCTGCACTTAAAATGGTTCTAACTTGTTTTGAAGCTAAGTTAATGACTTTTAAGGTTGTGCGTTCTTCTAAAAATGCAACTTCAGAACCATCAGGAGAAAAACTAGGTTGAAAATTTTCTTTTTCATTGGAAAGAACGATTTCATCTTTGAAGGTCATAGCAGAATAAAAGTATAATTCTTTGGAGTTAGGAATTTCTATTGTAAAAATTTTCCATGTATTTCCTTTTTCTCCTGCAAACAAGATTTTCCTTCCATCGGGACTAAAGCTAATAGAACGTTCTTGATAGGGTGTAAATGTGAGCTGTTTTACTTGATTCCCATCAATGCTTGCTACAAAAATGTCTCCACGATTCACAAAAGCAACTTCTTTTTGGTTAGGGCTTACAACAAATTCTGTGATTCCATCTGCTAAATTAAGGGTTCTATTTCCTGTTTTCTTTTGTTCATTACTTAAAACAATATTGACCTTTGTAGGTTCTTGATTTTCTTTTTGTATATAAATATCTCCATGAAAGCCAAAACATAAAGTACCATTGTTTGCAATAGATAGAAATCTAATAGGGTGATTTTTAAAATTAGTAATTTGAGTAACTGATGCGGGCTTTTCTAGATTGGATTTAAAAATATTAAATGAGCCATTTTTTTCAGAAAGGAAATAGAAATCTTTTTGGTTGGGAGCAAAAACGGGGTTTCTATCTTCGGCTTCATGATTAGTTAATTGTTTATGTTCTTTATTTTGAATATCATACAACCAAATATCGCGTGTTACACTAGAAGTATGGTGTTTACGCCATGGGTCTTCATATCCTTTAACGTCATGAAATAATAAAAATTTACCCTCTTTACTCATACTAACATCTTGAGCGGGGGTAGTTAAGATTAATTTAGAGTTACCACCTTGAATAGGTACTTGATACAATTCATTTAAAATTCTTGATGGAAATTGTCTATTTTCGGGTTCATCAACACGTGTGGAATTAAATAGGATATTTTTATTGTCCGAACTAAAGGTGTAAGGATAATCATTAGCAGAATGAAAAGTAAGCCTTTTCGCTTCACCGCCATTAATGGGAACAACGAATATATCAAAATTTCCATATCTATCAGAAGCAAAAGCTAAATATTGTCCATCATTAGACCATACAGGCATGGTTTCATGAGCATCAGTGAAAACCATAGGTTTAGCTTCACCACCTTCAGCATACATTAAATATATGTCCCCCTTATAGCAAAAAGCTATTTTAGAACCGTCGGGTGAAATTTTTGGATAACGAAACCAATTTTGTGAAATTGCACTATGAAAAGAAAGAAAAAGAATAATGAATTTAAAAAGGTAGATCATAAGAATCTGAATTTTTATTAATGTTGGTGTTGTTGTTTACAATTTTTTGATTATCAAAATCATAGTCTTCTAATTTCCCGTCAATGATTGCTTTCACTTTTAGTTCAGCTTTATCAATATATTCTTGGCATTTTTTGATAAGAACCATAGCCTCGCTGAATAAAGCAATGTTATCTTCAAATTGAGTGGGATTATTTTTAAGTATATCAGATATTTCTTTAATTCGATTGATAGACTTTTCGTAAGAAAATGTATTCTCATTCATAAAGGCAAAAATATGATATTGTTTCAAAAAAGACAAAAAAAAATTATAAGTATTTTTGCATAATGAAAAATAATTACTTATATTTGCAAAGTAAAAATTAACTAACCTAACTGTTTTATGCAAATGGCTCAAACTTTTGAAGATTTTGTTAATCAAATTGAACTTATAAAAAGTTCTGAAGCAAGGCTTTATCAATTTTTAGAGCAAATGCCAGTAGGTGTTTTTATTATTGATAGAGAATATAATATCATTTTTTCTAATCAACGTTCCAATGAAATTTTGGGTTGGTCTTATATTCAAAATATAGATTTTAGACAAATAAAAAATTACCTAGACTTATATAATACTACAAATGATAACTCTACCTATACATTTGAGGATTTGCCAATAATTCGTTCTTTAAAAGGTGAAAAAGTTATTAGTGAAGATATGTCCATCGTGAATCCTAGAGGTGAGAATATTAGGTTAAGAATATTAACAACACCCATTACATTATCAGGAAATAAAATAGATTTTGCTTTGGCTATTTTTGATACCATTCCTTTTTCCAATAATCATCTTTTATCAGAGTTGTTAAATTTTAATTTCTCTAAAAATAACTACAGCCAATTTAATGAGTTTGCAACCAATTTGCTTTGTAAACATCTCAATGTTACACGTGTAGGAATCTGGATAAACCAAACATCTTACATTGAATGTTTAAATATTTTTGATTCAGAAAAAAAAGAACATCAAAAAGGTTTGCAAATTTTCAAAAAAGAATTTCCTATTTACTTTAATTATATTTCTAGAGGAGTTGTTTTGCCGGTAGAAAATGCAATGCAACATGAAGCAACTAGAGAGTTTAAAGAAATTTATTTTGAGCCTCTTCAAATTAAATCTACTTTAGACTGCCCAATTTTTATTCATGACCAATTATATGCAATTATTTGCTGTGAAGTTTCTTATAGACCAAGAAAATGGAAGGATTCTGAAATAGACCTTATTCAATCTTATGCAAAATTGCTAAGTTTATTGATTGAAAAATACTATTTTAATTCATAAGTTTTTGATTTCAATTTTTGAAACAGGTTTCAAGCGTGAGGGATGCGAAGGGCTTGGCACTGGCTTTGGCTGCGAAATTTTGAGCAGGCAAAGAATTGCTAAAACGAAGTGGAACCCGTAGCAGCCCGACCCGAACAACGTGAGGGGCACGCCCAGATAATTTGCCCATTATTCATCATCTCTTAAAATTTTTTTTTAACTTTGTACTAATTTCCTATCCATGAAAAATATAGTTTTAAGTTTTTTGTTGATTTTTAGCTATTTATATGCTCAAAATGTTAAGTATATTGAGAAGATTGAAGTCAGTACTTATGCAGGTAATGGAATAAGGGGATATAAAGATGGCGTTAAAGGGGCAGCTATGTTAGCGTCGCCTAATGGTATTACTATGGATAAATTTGGAAATTTATTCATTGGAGACAGCGACAATAATTCCGTTAGAAAAGTAGATGCCTTTGGAAATATTACTACAGTAGGGGGTAATGGTGTTGAAGGGTATAAAGATGGTTTTCAAATGAATAGCCAATTTAACTGGCCTACAGGAGTTTGTGCAGATAAAAATGGAAATATTTACGTTGCGGATTATTGGAATCATTGTATTAGAAAAATTTCTTCTTATGGAATCGTAACTACTTATGCAGGAGTCCCAGGGAAGAAAGGTTATAAAGATGGCAATTTAAAAGAAGCCCAATTCAATTGCCCTATTTCTGTTTTTATAGATTTTACAGACAATTTATACGTCTTAGATTCTCGTAATAATTGTGTTCGCAAAATATTAAATGATGGAAAAGTAATAACTTATGCAGGAAGCCCGACAGCAGGTTTTAAAGATGGTTATGGAAAAGAAGCCCGTTTCTCAGGTCCTGTGGGCATGTGTTTGGACAGGTATGGAAATTTATATGTGGTAGATTCTGATAATCAAGCTATACGAAGAGTTTTAGCAGATTCAAAAGTGGAAACTATTCTAGATGCGAATTTTACAGGATACAAAGACAGTACAGAAGGTAAAAAATTACAATTCCTCCATGGAATGAGCTCAGGAGGAGGCATCTGCTCAGGTCCTATGGACCTTTTCTATATCGCTGATGGAGGATCTAATTGCATATTCAAAGTAGACGTAGAAAAAAAAGTCATTTCTGTTATTGCAGGAAATGGAAAAAAAGGTTTCAAAGATGGAGACCCTAAAGAAGCTATGTTTAATAGACCTGTAGAAATTTGTATGGATTTATCCAATAACTTGTATGTCGCTGATTTTGAAAATCATGTAGTACGTAAAATTGAAATCAAAAAAATCAAAATAGAAGAAAAAAAAGACGTTATCGTTCATAATAACAATAATGACAACAAGCCCAATATTCCACCTGCCCCGAAGGTTTATTATTTAACAGGTAAAGTCATTGAAACAGAATTTTCTAAACCTGTTCAAAATGTGGAGTTAATTATTCAAGAACTCGGTAAACCCGATGAGTACAAAAAAGTCATCAAAGTAACCAACGGAACTTTTAAAATTCCTATTCATGCAGGAACGTTTAATATTTTTGTGAAACAACCCGGTTTTATGCCTTATCAAGAAGAAATCAAGGTTCCACAAAATAAAGATTATGAACAAAATATTTACCTAGTGCCTATTAAACTGAAAGCTAAAGCCGTCATGCGGAATATTTATTTTGCCCCTAATAGCTCTACTATAACCATTGACGCACTAGAAGGCTTAGATAAATTAGTAGAATTTATGAAAATCAATCCTAATATAGAAATTCAAATAAGTGGTCATACAGATATTGGTTCTACTCAAGAATTTAATAAGCAGCTTTCTGAAGCAAGAGCCAAATCTGTTCGGGACTATTTAGTGCAAATGGGAATTGATAGCAAGCGTATTACTTATGTAGGATATGGTAACACCAAACCTATCGCAGACAATAAAACCAAAGAAGGTAGAGCTATTAACAGAAGAATAGAAATAGAAATTACCAAAATGTAACAGAAAAAATCGCCTGTCTGC
>CAZBPK010000061.1:0-2378 GCA_964493765.1 uncultured Bacteroidia bacterium
ACTATCCCCTAAACTTACTACGGCATTATCGGCTATGCCTATAACGTTTTGTTCAGAGCCTACGGAAGCCAAGCCTTGTGAGGGGTTCTGTATATCTATATAACCACGAAATACTTGGCATTGCTTTGCCCAACCTACAAATATAGCGCTGTCTTTGTGAATAGCTGTAGAGCCGGGAAGACCTGCCTGTGGCGGAAATTGAGCATAAAGCATAACGCTTCCCGTAACAAAATAAAACTTTATGAAAAAAATCCAAAATCTTGAAAAAATCTTTGTAATACACATAAATTACTCCTTTATAATATACGACATTAAAAAATCTGCAATTTTTCGGTTGTTGGTTAATCTAGGAAATTTATTTTGCCCGCCTAATTTTCCGATGGATTTCATGTATTCTCGTGAAGCGTGTAATTGAATTACTTGAATTTTAGGTGCTTGTAAGATGTTGCCTACTCTTAAATCTTTATAATAAATATTCAAAGATTGTAGTTTTTCATCTAAAATTTGTGTAAATATTGCTAAATTTTGAGGTTTTTTTTCAAATTCAATAAACCATTCATGGTAAGAAATGCTTTCATTAACATAAGGAGCCACGGTAAACTCATGGACAATAGTCTCTGTTTTTTCACAGGCATATTGCATCGCTTGGTTGACTTCGCTTTGAATGACATGTTCCCCAAATGCAGATAAAAAATGCTTCACACGTCCCGTAACTTTTATTCGGAAGGGTTTTAAGGATGTGAATTGAATAGTGTCTCCGATGTCATAAGCCCATAAACCTGCGTTAGTAGTCAAAATTAAGGCATAGTGTACTCCGAGTTCTACTTCTGCAAGTGTCAATCTTGGCGCATCAGGTTTGCCGTACTCTTCTAAGGGAATAAATTCAAAGAAAATTCCATAGTCTAACATGAGTAGCAAATCTTTTCTTCGGTAATCATCTTGAATAGCAATAAATCCTTCCGAAGCGGGAAAAACTTCTACAATATCTACTTGTTTACCAAGAGTTTTTTCAAAAATGGGTTCATAGGGAGCGAAATCCACACCACCTTGAACAAAAATTTGTAAATTTTTCCAAATTTCTATGGGCTTATTTGCAGTTTGTTTTTCTGCGTATTCGAAAAACATTTGTACCCAAGGAGGAATACCGGAAATTAGCCTTAAATCTTGATTTTTAACTTCTTCAAAAATTTTTTGAATTTTAAGTTCCCAATCTTCTATGCAGTTAGTTGGATAAGTGGGTACTTGATTGGTGCGTAAATAGGAAGGAACGTAATGGTTGGAAATTCCTGATAGTCTACCAGTTAAAATTCCTGATGGGCTTTTTTCTAAGACGGGACTTCCTGATAAAAACATCATTTTACCATTGAGGAAATCAGGTTTTTGAGAATGATGAATATAGCAAAGAAGAGCATCTCTCGCTCCCTTCACTTGGCAACGCATCATTTCATGAGATAGTGGAATGTATTTGCTTCCAGAAGTTGTGCCAGAAGTTTTAGCAAAATAAGCAGGTAAACCTTTCCATAATACATTTTTTTCTCCTTTTTCATACATTCTAAGTATCTCAGGCTTTAAAGTTTCATAATCTGAAATAGGAACTCGTTTTGAGTATTCTTGTAAAGTTTTGATTTTTGAAAATTGATGTTTTTTTCCGTAGTGTGTGTTCTTCGCGGAATTTAAAAGTTGAAAAAGTAAATTATTTTGGTTTTCTATAGGGTTAGAAACGATTCTTTGAATTTGCTGATAACGATATTTTGCCCATTTTTTAGCAATCCAAGTTTTTAAACTCATGATGCAAATATAATGACAATTTATGCATTAAAAAGTTTTGATTATAAAATGCTTATAAATAAATTATACTGCGAATAAAAATTATTAAAATTTATACATTCATGAAATAATAGTAAGTATTCATGCAAGAATTTAAGGGATTCATAAAATTTATGAAATTATCTGATAGACTTAATAAAATTATTTTTAGCTTTGCAATCAAGAATATTTTTTAGTGTTTCATTGACGTTTTCTTTTAAAAAGGATAAGTCCGAACAAAAGACCGAAAATTCAGAAGAAGAGCAAAAAGTTGAAAGTTCTGAAAGTCCATATATTAAGAAGTATGAATGTGTTTACACTAAATAGAAACGAAAAAAATAATTTTTAAATAATTTTAAATTTTAAATGATATGCCAATTAGAATTGTAAATGATGATGATGACAATGTAATGGGACACGGAATGGAAGAAATGATCTATGAAGTGCAAAAAGGAGACACACTAGGTAAAATCGCTGCTTATTTTTATGGTGATGCAAAATTATACACCTTAATTTTTGAAGCGAATAAAAATCTAATCAAGGATCCTAATCTCATTCAAGTAGGCTGGAAA
>CAZBPK010000062.1:0-7513 GCA_964493765.1 uncultured Bacteroidia bacterium
ATAAGTCTCTGGATAACAAAAAATTCTCAGGTAATTACAAAGTAAAACATAGAAATTTAGACAGTCGTAGATATGCTAATTATCAAGTTAAACATAGAAATTTAGATAATCAAAGATTAGGTAATTACAAAGTAAAACATAGAAATTTAGACAGTCGTAGATATGCTAATTACAAAGTAAAACATAGAAATTTAGACAGTCGTAGATATGCTAATTACAAAGTAAAACATAGAAATTTAGACAGTCGTAGATATGCTAGTTATCAACAAAAGCATCATCAAAGAGATTTAAAAACCATGCGTTCTTACAATGTTCGTCATAAACAGTTAGATAGACGCAGAATGGCTTCTTTTCATGTAAGACACAAAAATTTAGACAACAGAAGGATCTATACTAAAAGACAAAGAGATAGAGAACCCGCTTTTAAAGTAGATAAACCAACAAGAGTAGCTAAACAATATGCCCAAAAAATAAAAAAAGGATTGATTGTCATTCCTACAGCAAGTTATGTAATGCTATCACGAAACCCTAAGAATTTTATTTCTATGAAGCATAAGCAGTACGATGGAGTTACCATGCCAAGGTACAGAATGTCTCATAGAGGTTTAGATGGAATTTCTCCTAAAAGTTTAAGAATTAGGCATAAAAATCTTGATTTTGCTACTATGCCCAAGTATAAACAGAAAAGAAGTAATCCCCAAAATTTTTGTTATCCTAAAGTTGTGGTACCGCATAGAAGTTTAGACAGAATGTGCTATCCCAAATTAGTAATTCCACATCGCCAATTAGATAATGTTTGTTACCCAAAACTAGTAGTGCCTCATAAACAACTGGATTTAGCTTGTGGAGAAAAGCCATTCCGTGTAAAACATAAACAACTGGATTTAGCATGTGGAGAAAGACCTTTCCGTGTAAAACACAAACAACTGGATTTAGCTTGTGGTGAAAAGCCTTTCCGTGTAAAACACAAGCAATTAGACAATGTTTGTTATAAAAGTTTAGAAATCTGCCATAGACCTTTGGATAAATACAAAGTACCTTGTGACCCTAATATTGTTCAACCCAAATCTAATTTAGAAAGAGTAGGAGATGATTTAAAATATTTTTTCACTAACAAAAGACGTTTTTGTAAACTCAACTCTATTTACTCAGGAGTTTCTGCTGGTCAAATTATAGAAACTCAAAAATATGGTAAGAGTGTAGTTACCGATTATATCATCAAAAATCGTTTAATCCAGTATGTTAGATATGTTGATGGAGACTCAACAAAAATAAAAGTAAAATACCGTAAATCACCTAGTATTAAGCATTTAGTTGTTTTAGTACCTAAAGATGAAAAAAATCTAAGGAAACCCAATGGTGATCCCAATTTAAAAAAAGTAAAGCTTAGCCAAAAAGAAACTAAGGACATCATGATGAAGCATTTGGTAGAAAAAAGAAATTTTGTTTGGTTAATAAGAATGTATCCAGAAGAAGAACAAAATTTACCTGAACTTTATGCAAAATATGGTGGTTATAAAGAAATAAAACATCCTGCGTTTCAAAAGAAATAACCATGCTACAAATTGACAACCATTTAATCAGTGAAGATATCTTTTTAGAACAGTTTGAATGTGAAATTAGCCAATGTAAGGGTAAATGTTGTGTTGAAGGTGACCTAGGTGCTCCATTAGAATTCCACGAATTAGAAATATTAGATAAAATCTATGAAAAAATTAAACCCTATCTTAACGAAAAAGGCAAAAAATCCATAGAAAAACAAGGTAAATATGTAGAGCATTCAAAGGGAGAATTTTCTACTCCATTAGTTAATGGTAAAGAATGTGCTTATGTTATTTTTGAAAATGGAATTGCTTTATGCGGAATAGAAAAAGCTTGGAAAGATGGAAAAATAGATTTTCAAAAACCTATATCTTGTCATTTATATCCTATTAGATTATGGGAAAAAAATGGTATTGTAGGAGTAAATTATGAAGAATGGGATATTTGTGGATGCGCATGTTCAAAAGGGAAAAAAAATCAAACCCCTGTATATCAGTTTCTTAAAGAAGCTATTATAAGACGTTTTGGAAATGAGTTTTACGAAAAACTGGATAGTTATTATCAAGAGCAATATAGCAAAAATTAGTTATAAATCAACTTAATTTATTTGCTAGAAGACATACTCTTATCCAAAACTCTGCATGCTCCTTTATAATGAGTTAGATAATAACCAGGAACCAAATAATCATATCTCACACCTGTTGAAGCAGCATGAATAAACTTAATTTTTCCATCTTCAATTGCTACGCACATTGCACTATGTCCAATTTGATGAGGTTTAGAGGGTGTAGAAAAAAACATCAAATCACCAGGTTGAATTTCATCAATAGAAATGGACTTCCCAAATTTGTACTGATCTGGGGAAATTCTGGGTAACTGAATTCCTTGAGTTTGATAAACTGTCATCACTAATCCAGAACAATCCATTCCAGATTTAGTTGTACCTCCTATTTTATAAGGTGTTCCTAAATATTTTTGAGCTTCCTCCACTAAACTTTTAGCTTGCCCTTTTGCTTCAATAGAATTTTTACTATGATTTTTTTCAACTATTTCCACTTTGGGAATGGCTTTTAATTCTTCTGTTTTTTTATCTATTTTAACTTCTGAAACTTTTTCTGTACTCTTTTTTTTCTCAACATTTTCAGTAAAATTTTTTGTTCTTTTTGGGGTTATTTTTTTTGAAGAACTAAAACTAGTGGAATTTCTTTCAACTTCATGAACCAAAGGATGGGAAGAAGATTGGCTATTTTTTATAACGGAACAACCCGTTCCATAAACAATTAGGGCATAGATACTAACGAAATAAAATACAAACTTGAGCATACCTTGTTTATTAATTATGTAAAAATACAACAGGGAAACCAACCTAGAAACTAGAAAAAATGAACAAGAAAAAAGATTAAAATTTAATTTACTGTTTAAAAGTGGATAAAACCAATAAAGTAATTATAAAATAGAAATTTATTGCAACCGAAATTCACATTTTGTGGAAAGGAATTTTAAAAAAACTTTTTTAGAAAAAAGAATTACAGTAACTTTGCAATAAAAATTTTTCTAATTACAAATAGAAACAATGGGAAAAATCATAACCTTAGCGAATCAAAAAGGCGGCGTTGGAAAAACTACTACTGCTATTAATTTGTCTGCAAGTTTAGCAGCTAAAGATTTTAAAACTTTATTAATTGATACAGACCCACAGGCTAATGCAACTTCTGGTGTAGGTTTTGACCCCAGAAACATAAAAACCGGTATTTACAACTGCATAATTAATGAAGTTCTTTCTCCAAATGAAGCAATACTTCAAACCAAAGTGCCAAATCTATATTTATTACCCTCAAGCATTGATTTAGTCGGTGCTGAAATCGAATTAATCAACCTCCCTGATAGAGAAAAGAAAATGAAGTCAGTAATTGATAAAATCAAAAATGATTATGATTTTATTATTATAGATTGCTCACCTTCGCTGGGTTTGATTACTGTTAATGCTTTAACCGCAGCAGATTCTGTGATTATTCCTGTTCAATGTGAATTTTTTGCATTAGAAGGTCTTGGAAAACTTTTGAATACCATAAAAATTGTTCAACAAAAATTAAATCCCAATTTATCAATTGAAGGTATTTTGCTTACTATGTTTGATTCACGTTTAAGGCTTGCTAATCAAGTAGTTGACGAAGTAAAATTGCATTTTAAAGATATAGTTTTTGAATCTATTATTCATAGAAATGCTAAACTTAGTGAAGCTCCTTCATTTGGTTTACCCGTAATTTTATATGATGCTAATTCCAAAGGTTCTATTTCTTACACAGAATTAGCCAGTGAAATCCTCAAAAAAAATAATATTCCAGATCCTAGTGTTGCAAATGCAGAGTAAGAAATATTAAAGAATGGAAGAAAAAAAGAAAAAAAGTGTGTTAGGAAAAGGTCTTGGAGCCTTAATCTCTCCAGTGGATAATGAAATTACTGAAACTGTTGTTGAAACTGTAAATGCAATTCAAGAAATACCTTTAGAATGGATTGAACCCAATCCTTATCAACCACGTGTTGATTTTGACCAAGATTCTTTACAAGAATTAGCAGAATCCATTAAAATTCAGGGAATTATACAACCTATTACTTTACGTAAATTATCTGAAAAAGAATATCAAATCATTTCTGGGGAAAGAAGATTTAGAGCTTCAAAAATTGCTGGATTAACTTCTGTACCTGCATATATTCGTTCCGCTAACGATGAACAAATGATTGAAATGGCAATCATTGAAAACGTTCAGCGTGAAGATTTGAATGCAATTGAAATTGCTTTGGGTTATAAAAGGTTAATGGACGAATGCCAACTTACTCTTGAACAAGTTGGAGATAAAATTGGTAAAAAAAGATCAACTATTAACAATTATATAAGACTTTTAAAACTTCCACCTGAAATTCAAGTTGCTATTCGCGATAACAAAATTTCAATGGGGCATGCACGTGCAATCATAACCATTGATAATCCCATGGTTCAGTTATCTGTTTTTAAACAAATTATTGATAAAGATTTATCCGTTAGGCAAGTTGAAAAATTGGTACAAGAGCTTTCACAATCCAAAATTCAACAGAAAAAAAATCCCACTACCTCAACTCCTTTAGAATTACATCTCAAAGATTTAGAAATCAAACTTTCCAAAAAGTTTAGTAACAAAGTCAATATTCAGCATAAAGATGACGGAAAAGGAGAAATAAGAATTCCATATTATTCACAAGAAGATTTGGATAGACTCTTAGAACTATTGATGGATTAATTGCTATGATTGTTGAGGAAGCTGTAAAAGCACCTATATTTCAGCATGTAAAAACTGCTATAGAAAAATCCCAATTTAAAGCTTATTTGGTTGGCGGCTTCGTTAGAGATTATTTTTTGTGTAAAGAATCCAAAGATATTGATATCGTTGTTGAAGCTCCTGAACACTATCAACCTGAAGATAAACCTCTTTATGGAATTGAATTTGCTAATATCTTTGCTAAAATTATTGGGGCTGAAGTTAATGTATTTGAAAATTTTGGTACAGCTTTGGTAAAAAAAGACGATCTTGAAATTGAATTTGTGGGTACAAGAAAAGAATCCTATAGAAGAGATTCTAGAAAACCAATTGTAGAAAATGGTAATTTATACGATGACCAACTTCGTAGAGATCTAACTATCAATGCAATGTCTATTTCTTTAAATCCAGATAATTTTGGCTTGTTAATGGATCCTTTTAATGGTCTTGAAGACTTAAAAAATAAAATCATAAAAACTCCTACAGATGCAAATGTTACTTTTTGTGACGATCCACTAAGAATGATGCGTGCTATTCGTTTTGCTACCACCCTAGAATTTACTATTGAAAAAAAAACCTATGAAGCTATTCGCACCAATGCTAATCGTATCAAAATTATTTCTAAAGAAAGAATCACAGAAGAACTTAATAAAATTATCATGGCAAAGAAACCTTCTTTAGGGTTTAAAATGCTGTTTTACACCGGTTTACTAGAAATTATATTTCCTGAATTGTATAAAATGCAGGGTGTAGAAGTTATTAATGGAAAAGCTCACAAAGATAATTTTTTTCATACTCTTCAAGTTTTAGATAATTTATGTCCTTATTCTGATAATATTTGGTTAAGATGGTCTGCAATATTACATGATATTGCCAAACCCGCTACCAAAAAATTTTATCCTCAGCATGGTTGGACTTTTCATGGTCATGAGGATAAAGGTGCTCAAATGGTTCCACAAATCTTTAAAAAGTTGCGTTTACCCTTAAATGAAAAAATGAAATTTGTTCAAAAAATGGTAAAACTGCATTTAAGGCCTATTGCTCTAGTAGATGAGGAAGTTACGGATTCTGCTATTCGTAGATTGATTGTAGATGCGGGTGAAGATTTAGAGGAACTATTAAAATTATGTCGTGCTGATATTACCACTCGTGATAGTAACAAATTGGAAAAATATTTAAAAAATTATGATTACGTGGAAAAAAGAGTTCATGAGGTAATTGAATTGGATAATTTAAGGAATTGGCAACCTCCTATAACTGGCGAAATGATAATGGAATTTTTTCAAATTAAACCCTCACCTTTAATCGGTGAAATTAAAAATGCTATCAAAAATGCTATTTTAGATGGAAAAATTCCCAATGAATTTGAACCAGCTTTTGAATATATGAAAAAAATAGGAAAAGAAATTTTAGAAAACCATCAAAACTAAGAAAAGCCCAAAACAATAAAATTAATTCAGTTTCAAATCCACTAAATTTACTGGTAAAACCTTTGATACACCCATTTCTTCCATGGTTACGCCGTAAATTACGTTGGTGGTTACCATAGTTCTTTTGTTATGGGTAACAATTATGAATTGGGACTCTTGCGAAAAATCACGAATAATATTGTTAAATTTGTCAATATTGGCATCGTCTAATGGAGCATCTACCTCATCAAAAATACAAAAAGGGGCGGGTTTGTATAAATAGATAGCAAAAAGCAAAGAAGTTGCAGTTAAAGTTTTTTCTCCACCTGATAATTGATTGATATTTAAAGGTCTTTTTCCTTTCGGTTTCGCAATTATATCAATAGAAGATTCTGTTGGATTTTCAGGGTCTAATAAAATTAAGTCGCAGGTATCTTCTTGAGTAAATAAAGATCTAAAAACACGAATAAAGTTTTCACGAATAGTTGTAAATGCTGAAATAAATTGTTCTTTAGCATTTTTATCAATTTCAGCTATGGTTTCTAATAAATCTTGTTTAGCTTTTAAAATATCTGTTCTTTGGCTTACAATAAAATCATATCTTTCTTTAATTTCTTTGTAGGCTTCAACAGCCATAGTATTGACTTCCCCAAATTGATGAATTTTATTTCTATAATCTATAACTTGTTGATAAACTGAATCTTCTGATGGTAAGTTTTGTGAATCTTCAAAAAGATCTTCTAATTTTAATTCATCGGGTTGAATGTTAAATTCCACTTGGAATCGTTCTGAAATGGCGTTCCATTGAATTTTAATTTCTGTTAATATTTCTTTTAAACGCTCAATTTCTTTTTCAAGATTTTCTTTTTTATTTCTTAGTTCTTTGATTTGATTTTCAGAACGTTGAATAGAATTTTTAAGGGTTCTAACGTTTTCTTCTTGTTCTGCTAAATGTTTTTTTGCATACTCTTTTTTCTCATATAATTCCACTAAGTCATCAGTATCAACGGAAAGTTTTGAGGATAGTGATTGAAGTTCTATTTGTAAATTTTCTAATTCAATAGACCATTCTGCTAAGTTTTTATCAATTTTTTCATAATTTTCACGCCTAAATTTGATTTCTTGACGTATAGATTGAATTTGATTTTTTACATTTAAAAACTCTAAATTAGTTTTATTATATTGATTTTGTTGTTCATTAAAACGTTCATAAATTACTTGATATTGTTTATTTTGAATTTCATAATTTTCTTGTAAATCGGATAACTC
>CAZBPK010000063.1:0-4384 GCA_964493765.1 uncultured Bacteroidia bacterium
TAGACTAACTGATTCTCTATAAGTATTTATATTTTCTAATATATCTTAGTTACATACACGAAAATAACATCTCTACAGTAATTTTTAGTTAAACTAAGGAATTAGATAAAAGCTAGAAAAGAAAATCATCACATTAATATCTATTAAAAATAAGGTAAGTGATGAATACAGGATAATAGAAACATAAACAGAAACAGAAACAGATAACAGTAGTACTATCTCTACATTAATTTCTATTTAACATAAGGAATGAGATAAATGCTAGACAAGAAAATCTCTACATTAATTTCTATTTAACATAATATAAATTATAGGACAAAATTGTAACAAGTAATTGTTATTCAATAAATTATACCTTCTGCAAAATATCTAGCAGTTATTTCGGCTTTGTATAACTCTCATAAAAAACTTTTACATTAGCGGAACGAAGTCTTTCTTTCAACCAACGATTAATTTTTTCTTTATCGGAATTACTAAGGCTATTTTCTGCCTTTAAAATTATGATTTGAGTTTTTAGAGGATTGTTCAATTCGTCTTCATAGTAAAACGAATCTGAAAATAAGCAACCATGTACTTGTGGAAAAAAGGCTCTAATTTCTTTCAATATAGGCTCACCAAACTTTTGCTTTGCTAAGATACTATCTATTTCTTGTCTCTGTTTTTGAATGGTATTATTCATATCCACAATTTGTTCTTTAAGTTTAAAAACTTCAAAGTTTTTTTCTTGTAAGTTATCATAAGAAACTGCTTGTTCTATCGAAATAGAAGTATCTTCTAATTGAAACTCTTTGGCTCTTTTAATGATTTCTTTTTTTTGGTTTTCAGAAAATGAATATCCTGAATAAATCAATGTAATTTTGTTTTCTTTAAAATTGATTTCGTTTTTTAGTAAAAAATTACCTTCAAAAGCAGCAACAGAATTAATGAAAGTTTGTGCTTTTTGATTAAAGTCTTCTTGCTCAGCCAGTTTATAACCAAAAAATATACTCGGCAATAAAATAATAACAATTAGCACGGTAATAGCTTGATTAATTCTCTTTTTTCTTTTCTCATCAACAACGGTTCTAATAGGAAATTTTAAAATTTGAGATAGCCAAACAGAAGCCATAGCAATGAAAATGGTATTAATAGTAAATAAATAAATAGCACCAATAAAAAAATCCCACTGTCTTGTAGCGATACCGTATCCTGATGTACATAAAGGAGGCATTAACGCAGTAGCAATAGCAACCCCAGTCAAAACATTACCTTTTTGCTTACTACTAATAGCAACAATCCCAGCAAATCCGCCAAAAAGTGCAATAATCACATCGTAAATGGTGGGACTAGTTCGGGCTAGTAATTCAGAATGTGCTGTAGATACAGGACTTAAAGTAAAATACGTGGTAGAAGCAAAAAGACTCGCTATAATTGCAAAAGTAAAATTTTTGATAGATTTTTTGAACAATTCAAAATCATAGGTAGCAATGCTATACCCCATTCCATTGATAGGACCCATTAAGGGAGATATTAGCATAGCCCCTATAATTACAGCCGTAGAATTAACATTTAAACCTACTGAGGCTACAACAATCGCAAAAATTAAAATCCATAAATTGGTCCCCTCAAACACTACCCCCTTCTTAATTTCTTCATAAACCACTTCTGGATTTTCTAATTCCCCATCTAAATTAAAAAAATGGAGAATTCTTTTAATGATAATTCTTAGCTTCATACTAGGCTACTATTTTTTATTAACTTTGCGAAGTTAAACAATTTATTATATTCCAAAAACAATAAAATTATAATTTTACATTTAGAAATCATTGTACACAATTTGAAAATTTTGTATAAATTTGTATCAATTAATAAATCATTCATATGTTTATTTTACTATCAGTTTTAGGAACAGGAAAATATGAACCTACAAAATATTGTTATAATAACATTGTTACTGATGAATCTAAATTCACCGTTTTAGCATTAAAGCAAATTTTTAATCCTGAAAAAATTTTTGTTGTTATGACCGAAAGAGCTAAGCAAACTCATGGTTTGGAGCTTATGAATTTACCTGAATTAGATGAAATCAGTGTGCTAAATGGTCAAAATCACGATGAATTATGGGATTTATTTAATATAATTGTAGATAAAATTCCTGAAAATTCTGAATTAATTTTAGACGTTACTCATGGATTTCGTTCTCAACCTATCATTTTATTAGCTATTATAATTTATTTACAAACCGTAAAAAATATCAAAATTAAACATATATTTTATGGTGCTTTTGACATCAAAGATGAAAATGGTAACGCTCAATTTTTTGAATTGACCCCCTTCCTAGAACTTATAGAATGGTCTTTTGCAACAAAACTATTTTTAGAAAATGGTATTATTTCTCCAATATCTCAACTTCTAATCAATATCCATCAACAAGCTTATAATAATCCATCTGAATATTTACCTAAAGGGTTAAAACAATTGGGTAATAATTTAAAAAATTTAGAAACTGCTTTAAATGCTATTCGATTAAAAGAAATTATTGAATATTCAAGGGAAGTACAATCAATGATAAATGATGAAAGCAAAGCAGCAAAAGATGCAAAAAATTTGAATTCCGCAAAACCTTTTCAATTCCTTTTAGATAAAATACAAAAGCAAATTCCTCCTTTTTACAATTATGATTTTCAAAATATTGATGACATTCTCAAATTAAAAAAAGATGCGATAGAATATTATTTAAATATAGGTTTATATCAACAGGCGATTACAGTTGCTCGTGAACTTTTGGTTACTTGGGTTTGTAAATTAAAAAAATACGACCCTATCAAAGAAAGACAAGAAGCAGAAAATTTTATTAATACAAAGCCAGAAAATAATACAGAAACAGAAGAATTTAATGAATTGGTGAAGATATGGATAAATTTAGGAGATACAAGAAATGACATCAATCATGCGAGTATGCGTGAAAACCCCGTCAATGTTAATAAAATCAAACAACATATAGAAAAACTTTGCAAGCAAGCTATAGAGATTATTCCAGAATTAAACTAATGAAAGTCAATGAAATAATTTTTAGAATTAAGAATATTATTGAAGGAAATTTAGATTTAAGAGATATATGGGTAGAAGGTCAGCTATCACAGGCTAAATTTTATAACCAAACTATTTACTTTAATATAAAAGATGAACAAACTGACAGTGTTTTAGGTGCTTTTGTTGGCAAAGATTTTTATTATAAAGTTAAAAATAAAATAGAATGGAATGAAGGTATTAAATTAAAAATTTATGGGTATGTTTCTGTTTGGAATAAACAAGGTACTTTTAAATTTATTGTTCAAGATGTTGCAAAAGATGATGGTTTAGGTCAAAAATTTATTGAATTAGAAAATCTTAAAAATAAATTACGAACTGAAGGTTTATTTGATAGCAAATACAAAAAGAAAATACCTTTATATCCTCAAAAAGTTGGAATTGTTACTTCGTTAAATGGAGCAGCTATACATGATATACTTAAAACCATGAAGAATAATGGAGCTTTTGTAGAGTTAATAATTTTTCCATCGTTAGTACAAGGAGATGCTGCACCTGAAAGTTTGGTAAATGCTTTATTAGAAGCTGATAATTGGGGTTTAGATGTAATAATACTCACTCGTGGTGGTGGTTCCTTTGAAGATTTGTATTGTTTTAATAATGAACAACTTGCAAGAACAATTTTTCAACTAAAAACTCCAATTATTTCTGCGGTTGGTCATGAAACCGATACTACCATCTCGGATTTTGTTGCAGATTTAAGAGTTTCTACCCCTACCCAATCCATTAATGAATTACCCAATTTTTTTCAAGAACAAGATCGTTTAATTTCTATTCAAGACCAATTAGTTCAAATTTTTTCTGAAAGAATTCAGAAAAGTTTAGTAGAATTGTCCAATTATAATGATTTTATTCATTTAAAAATTCAAAATCTTATTCAGCAAAACCAAAAAGAAGTTGCTAGTTTCTCAAATCAATTAGAACTGCAAATAATAAATCAATTACAGCTCAATCAAAATTTATTGACTACCCTACCCTCAGAACTTTTTAATAATTTACAAATTTCCATTCAAAAATCTCTTAATCAATTAGATTTTTTTCAAAATCAAATCAAAGATTTATTATTTTCAATAATAAGTAATAACAAAAAAGATCTAGAAAAATTTCAGGAAAATCTTAATATCTATCAATTTTTTAAAGACCTAAAATCCGAAGAAAATTATTTACATCATACACAAAATCAACTTCAAAATATATTAGAAAATACTTTAACAAACGAAAAACGATTCATTGATAATCAAGTAAATAATATTACTTACTTCATGCAAAATATTTTTCATTGGGAAACACAAGAACTAAATAATCTAACAATAGA
>CAZBPK010000064.1:0-14957 GCA_964493765.1 uncultured Bacteroidia bacterium
AGTTTGACCCATTCTGTGTTAAAAATTGGTAAATTGAATGCATCATTCCATACAGGCAGTATTCAATTATAGTTGATTTATTCTATTGTTTCCCTTTTTCTAGTAGTCTTAGTTTATTATTGAATAAAGTTTTGAGTTCACTTAATGATGTGCGTGAGGGCTTGTCACTGCCTTTTGACGCTTTTGAAAAAAGTGGAAAAAGGATTGCTGAAACGAAGTGAAACCCGAAACAGCCCGACCCTAAGCGTAGCGAAGGGGCACGCCCTAAAAATTTTAAAGACTTTTCTCAAAAGCACCTTTACCAATTTTACCGGTATCCCCTAAATAATACCATTGAATATTCTTGAAATACTTTTGTAAGACGGTTACAATATTTTGGTTGGTAATTGATTCCACTTTTTGTGCTGATTTTTGCTCTTCTTTCCATGAATAATGAAAAGCTGCATTGCCAATAATTGAGGCGTAACTTTCGCTATTGGCTAGTTTTTTATAGTATTGAGTTAAGAAAAACTGCTTTTTTTGATGCAGTTCTTGTTCTGTAACACCTTCTAATTTAAGTTTTTGTAGTTCTTCCATTACAGATTTGATAGCAGGACCAGGTAATTGAGTAGAAAAACGTATATTAGCAATAGGATTGCTAAATTCTGCATAACCACAAAATGCTTCTAATAAGAAACCTTTTTGGAGTAATAATTTGGTTTGTAAACGTTCATTTAAAATAGATAAAGCAATTTGTAAAGCAAAAGCATCTAAACTACCGGGTTTTGGGGCTGAAAATATTCCATTGATATAGTTTATATTTCCTTCTTTTTTTTGAAATTGTACATTGGAATTGGTATAAAGATTGGGTTTTTGAATGACTTTTAATGCTGGTCTTTCATCGGGTAAGTTTTTAAGAAATTGGTAAAACTGTATGGCTAACTCATCTGCAGGGATTTTCCCCACTACGGTAATATAAATTCTTTTTTTGGTTAATAAATTTTGATAAAACAAGTTTACTCCATCATTGGTAAAAGAGAATAAAGATTGGTAAGTTCCAAGTGGATTCACCGCCCAAGAGGTTCCTTGAAAAAAATGACTTAAAGACCAATTACGAAGTTGTTCCCAAGGATTTTTTTCTTGTTCAAGAACTTGAGTCATGTATTGGTCTCTAATTTCATAAAATTCGGATAAACTAAATTTGGGGTATAAAATTCTTTCCATAAGTAATTGAAGGCTTTCGGAAAAATTTTGTTTTAAACAGGTAAGAGTAATTACAGAATAATCATAACCACTAAAAACATCA
The DNA here is from genome assembly GCA_964493765.1 of uncultured Bacteroidia bacterium. GTDB lineage: Bacteria > Bacteroidota > Bacteroidia > J057 > CALLMJ01 > CALLMJ01. The sequence goes on from CAZBPK010000064.1 coordinate 1,286, forward strand.
ATTTGAGCACCGAGTCTTTCTAAACGTTCTTCTAAAAAATCTTTGGAATAATTTTTACTAGAGCCTTTAACGGCTAATTTTAAGGCTAAAAGTTCAATTCCTTCTTCTTCTTTTTCATAAAATTGAATTCCCCCAGTAATATAAATTTTAGCAACTACTAATTCTGAATGATTGGGTGCTTGTAAAATTCTTAGGCCTTCAAAAGTATAATCTGAAACATTCAATAATTGATTTTCAAGTTTATTTTTGGGTGTATTTTTAGATTTTTGATTTTTTTGAGAAAAACCACAACGAATTTGCAAAAATAAGATAGCTAAAGCACAGATAAATACTTGAAATTTTCTCACAGATGAATTTAATCATGCAAAATTATGAATTTTTGAAATGAGTAGTAAAAAACCTTTAAATTTGCAATTTTGATTGGAAATGTCGGTACATAAAGTAAATGCGAAAAGAGTAACTACCCATACTTTACAAGAAATGAAAAATCTTGGAGAAAAAATTTCTATGTTAACAGCTTATGATTACTCATTTGCAAGGATTATAGATGATGCTGGGATTGATGTAATATTGGTAGGGGATTCCGCTTCTAATGTTATGCATGGTCATGAAACTACACTGCCTATTACCCTTCAACAAATGATTGACCATGGAACTGCAGTAGTAAAAGCTTGTAAAAGAGCCTTGGTAGTGGTAGATATGCCCTTTGGAACTTATCAAGGAGATTCTTTGAATGCTTTACAAAGTTCTATAAGAATTATGAAAGAAAGTGGAGCTCATGCGGTAAAAATGGAAGGAGGAGAATTTATTTTAGAATCGGTATCAAGAATTGTAAATGCAGGTATTCCGGTTATGGGTCATTTAGGTTTAATGCCTCAATCTATCTATAAATATGGAACTTATGTAGTAAGAGCAAAAGAAGATGAAGAAGCTGAACAATTAAAAAAAGATGCTCTTAGGCTCCAAGAAGCGGGTTGTTTTGCTATTGTTCTAGAAAAAATTCCTGCTCAATTAGCAAAAGAAGTATCTCAAATGTTACATATTCCTGTGATTGGTATTGGTGCAGGTAATGGTTGTGATGGACAAGTTTTGGTTACTCAAGATATGTTGGGAATCTTAAAGGATTTTAGCCCTCGTTTTTTAAGACGTTATGCAAATCTTTATGATATTATGAAAAACGCTTTTGAAAAATATGCTGAAGATGTTAAAACGGGTGATTTCCCGAATGAAAATGAATCTTACTAATTTTTATTCATGAAAGTTCAATATTTGCAAGTATATCCCCAAAATTGGAATTCCTATTCATTATTAGATAGCGGAAATTTTGAAAAATTAGAAAAATTTGGCAATTACATTTTAAGAAGACCAGAACCCCAAGCGATTTGGTCCCCTTTCCTAACGGAAAAGGATTGGAACGCAAAAAACATTATTCGTTTTGAACCTACTTCCTCTCATTCTGGTAATTGGATAGGAAATAAAATAGAAAATTGGAATATTGATTACCGTACTGATGAATATAAACTCAAATTTCATTTGTCTTTTACTAAGTTTAAACATATAGGAATTTTTCCTGAACAAGCAGAAAATTGGGATTTTATCTATCAAAAAGTAAAAAAATTAAAGGAAGGAAAAGTATTAAACTTATTTGCTTATACTGGAGGAGCAACTTTAGCGGCTGCAATTGCAAATCCTAAAGTGCAAGTTACTCATTTAGATGCAATAAAACAAGTTGTGGGTTGGGCTAAACAGAACGCCGAAATCAATCGTTTGCAAAATATTCGTTGGATTATTGATGATGCTTTGGTTTTTGTAAAAAGAGAAATTCGTAGAGGTAATTTATATGAGGGTATTATTATGGACCCTCCAGCTTTTGGTCATGGTCCTAATGGTGAAAGATGGAAATTAGAAGAACACTTCAACGAATTAATACAAGAAACCTCTAAAATATTAAATCCTAAAAATTCTTTTTTAGTTATTAATGCTTATTCCTTGAATTTTTCTCCTATTGTTCTAGAAAATTTAATTCAATTGCATTTCAAAGATTTTTTTATTCAAGAATTACAAATTGGGGATTTGTATTTAAAATCACAATCAGGGCATAAATTACCAACAGGTGTTTTTTGTAGATTTTAGGTTGAATTTTGAAATCATAAAAAATTATTTATGATTATTTTTTGACAATGCTTATTTAATCCATTAATTTTGCCAATATGTTAATAAGAAATATAGCACCAGCTATTCAACCTTTTCATTATCAAGGCTTCCCAGAATTTTATATACAAAATCTTAAAAATTCTGTTGAAGTAATTTATATTCCTTTTGGTAATATACCAGTAATTGAAATACAAATTGTTATAAAAACGGGATATTGCTATGAAAAATATGATGCAGTTGCACAAGCCGCTTTTAAATTATTAACAGATGGCACTTTCCATTATTCTTCAAGTGAATTAGCTGAAAAATTAGATAGTTTAGGTTCTGAAATTTCTGCTTCTGCGGGTTTTGAGCAAAGTACAATTACATTAAGTTGCCCTACCAAACATATTTCTAAAACTTTGCCTTTACTTTTAGAGGTTTATCAATTTGCTAAATTCCCTGATAATGAATTTTTTACATATTGTCAAAGAATGATAAGAAGTCTTGAGATTGAAGAGAAAAAGACTAATGCAATGGCAAATCGCTTTTTTCTAAAAAGATTATGGGGTAATTATCCTTATGGAAAAAAAGCCAATAAAGAAGATTTTCAAAATCTTCAAATTGAATATATTAAGGAGTTTCATCAGAACGAAATTTTAAAAAATCATGTTAGTATTATAGTTTCAGGAAATTTTGAGATTGAAATTATTCATTCTTTGATTGAGCAATATTTTGGTAGTTTGAAATTAACATCATCAATGAGTGTTTCTCAATCTATTTCTGAAAAAGTAACCTCTATTAGTGGAAAATATTTCCATGAAATGCCTAATCAAATGCAAAGCTCTTTGAAAATGGGACATTTATCAATACCGAAAAATCATAAAGATTATGAAGAGCTACAAGTTTTAGGTACTTTATTAGGTGGTTTTTTTGGTTCTCGATTAATGAAAAATATTCGTGAGGATAAAGGTTATACTTATGGTATTTATGGTGGTTTTATAGGTATGAAAGAGAATGGTTATTTTATGATTAGTACCGATGTAGCTAATGAATATGTTGAAGACACCCTAAAAGAAATTGAAAAAGAAATTTTGATATTGCAAAATGAAAGGGTAGGGGAAGATGAATTGCAAGTGGTAAAAAATTATTTAATGGGGAATATTCTTTCCTCTTTAGAAACTCCTTTTCAAATTGCAGATATGCTATCACTATTAAGATTAAACGGTTTAGAGAAAAATCATTTAGAAAACACTTTTGAATATATAAAGAATATTCAATCGGAAAGAATTTTAGAATTAGCACAAAAATATTTAAAAACTGATGGTTTAGTTACTGTCATTGCAGGGTCTAGAGCTTAAAAACCTTAAAATATATGAATCAAAAATCTTTAATAGGAATTATTGGTATTTTGCTCATTTTGAGTATGTTTATAAATTTTTATTCTATGATAAAAATTCAAGATTTAGAAAAATATATTTCTTCAAATACCCAAGAGACAAAGAAACAAGAAAATCATGAAGAACATGAGGATTTTGAGTTAGCAGAAAAAATGATGTATTTACAAAGGTATTCTGAAAAATTATTTTTTTCTGGATCACAAAAGAATTGGGAATTAGCAAAGTTTTATTTGGAGGAAATGGAAGAAACTGCAGAAAAAGTTGTCAAAGCTAACAAGATTGAAGAGGGAATAAATATTTCTGTTCAAATGAAAGAAATGCTATTACCTAAAATTCAGGAGCTTGAAGAAAAAGTTAAACAAAAAAATTTACAAGAATTTGATAAAAGTTATAAGGCAATGCTTATGAATTGTAATGGATGCCACATGATTTCAAAGCATGAGTTTATAAAAATAAGAGAACCCAAGCAAAATGTTTATTCACAGGAATTTTAAACAAAGTATTTATCATTTGATAATCAATAAATTATATTTAGAATCGTTCTAAACAAAAAAATGGTAAAAAAAAAATACAATATCTAAAATGAAAAAATTTGGAATAGAAAAAAAATATCTAATTTTACAGCGTTTTTTGAAACTGGTATCTTCTATACATATGATAACATTATCCATAATAAAAAAACTCGCAATACAAAAAGCCCTAATAGCTCTCATGTTAGTTTTTAGCTTTTCGCAATCATTTGCGGATGTTGAAAACGGCAAAAAGTTATTTAGTGGTAGATGTGCTTCTTGTCATGCAGTAGATAAGAAAGTTGTAGGTCCTGCATTAGCAGGTATAGAAACTCGTAGAGACGAAGCATGGCTTATCAAATGGATAAGAAATTCTTCAGAAGTGATCAAATCGGGTGATGCTTATGCTGTTAAACTTTTTAATGAGTATAACAAGTCCGTTATGACTGCTTTTCCTGATTTATCCGATGATGATATTAAGGATATTTTAAGTTATATAAAAGAAACAGCTGCAAACAGTGGTCAAGATAATCAAGCATCTGCGGGAGGCAGTGGTGGCGGTGCGTCTCAACCTCCAGTAGATACTAATACCTTAAAGTTTTTATTATTTGTAACTACTGGTTTATTATTATTTGCTGCTTTAGCTTTATTATTTGCCGCAGCTATTCTAATTAATGTTTTAAGAAGTAGAGAGGGAAAAGAACCTTATTCTTGGTCTGGCACCATGAAAACAATGGGGCAACTTATAAAGAATCCTTATATTGCTGGTTCTATTACTTTTGTCATTTTATCCGTAGGTGGAACAAAATTAGTTATTGAATCAAGAAACGTAGGTTTACACCAAGGTTACCAACCCATTCAACCAATTGCATTTTCTCATAAACTTCATGCTGGCGAGTATGGTATTGCTTGTAATTATTGCCATGTGGGTGTAGAAAAATCCAAGTCTGCAACGATTCCTTCTGCTAATATTTGTATGAATTGCCATAACTATATTGAAAAAGGACCTCAATATGGTACAAAAGAAATTGAGAAAGTGAAAAAGCATTACGAACAAGGAAAGCCAGTGGAATGGGTAAGAATTCATAATTTGCCAGATTTTGTTTATTTTAGTCACCAACAACACGTTGTTGCAGGTGGTCAGCAATGTCAGACTTGCCATGGACCCATAGAGGAAATGGAGGAAGTTTATCAATATAGCGACCTTTCAATGGGTTGGTGTATTAATTGTCACAGACAAACGGAAGTAGATGTAAATAAAAATGACTATTACACTACAGTTCATAATGAATGGGTAGAGAAAAAAGAAAAAGCGAAAAAAGAAGGTAAAGAAATTAAAATTACCGTTGCTGATTTAGGAGGTATTGAGTGTGCTAAATGTCATTATTAATTAATTGAAAAAAAGGATCATGGAATATACAAACGAAAAACAATATTGGAGAGGTTTAGAAGAATTACATCAAGAACCTAAGTTTGTAGAAAATGCTCAAAAAGAATTTGAAAGGGATATCCCTGTAGATGAATTGTTAGAGCAAGCTGCAAGTTCTGCATTAACCTCAAATAGAAGAGAGTTTTTAAAATATTTAGGTTTTAGTATTGGTGCTGCTACTTTAGCTGCTTGTACTTCAACACCAGTAAAATATGCTTTACCTTACGTTGTAAAACCCAATGAAATTATTCCTGGAGTTGCTAACTATTATTCAACAACTTTCTGGGACGGTTTAGAATATGTTGCTGTTCGTGTAAAAACTAGAGAAGGTAGACCTATTAAAATTGAAGGAAACCCTGAATCCCCCATTTCTCTTGGTGGTACTTCTGCACGTTCTCAAGCTTCAGTTTTACCTCTTTATGATAATAATCGCTTAAAAAATCCTTTGAAGGATAATAAGCCTGCTAAATGGCAAGATGTAGATAATGCAATAAAAACTGCTCTGGCTTCTTCAATTGGTAGTATTTATTTAGTTACTGCATCAACAGTTTCTCCTTCAACAAGAAATTTATTCAATCAATTTGCAGACAAGTTTAAAGCAAAAATTGTAACTTATGACGCAATATCCTATTCAGGAATTTTAGAGGCTAACCAAAAATGCTTTGGAAAAAAATCTATTCCTAATTATCATTTTGATAAATGCGAAGTGATTGTTGGATTTAATGCAGATTTCTTAGGAACTTGGCTTTCTCCTACAGGTAATATTAGAAAATATACCGACGCTAAAAGATTATTGGACAAAAAAGATATGATGTTACATATCCAATTTGAAACCAATATGACCTTAACAGGAGCAAATGCTGATAAAAGAATTCCTATGAAACCAAGTCAAGAAGGTGCTGCATTATTAGCTTTATATAATGCAATTGCTTCTCAATTAGGTAAGCCTACTTTAAACGGAGATGGTGTAAAATTAGCAGGTAATTATATTGATGTTGCAGCTTCTAAATTGGTTGCAGCAAAAGGAAAATCTATTGTAGTTTCTGGTTCTAATGATTCTAATATTCAAGTTTTAGTAAATGGAATTAATGCTATGCTTGGAAATTATGGTTACACTCTTGATATTGATAATTCTTTAAATTATTTCCAAGGTATTGACTCTGAATTTGAAAGCTTTGTTGCAGATTTAGAAGCTGGAAAAGTTAAAACTGTAATTTTTGCAAATGTAAATCCTGTTTATAATTACTATAATGCTTCAAAATTAGAAGGATTGCTCAAAAATGTTGAAACCAGAATTTCTTTTGCACCGACTAATGATGAAACTGCATTATTATGTAATTATGTTTTACCAGATAATCATTACTTAGAGTCTTGGTCAGATGCAAGACCTTCTCAAGATGTGGCTGGTTTACAACAACCTACTATCAATAAATTATTTGATACTAGACAATATCAAGATACTCTTTTAACTTGGTTAGAAGATAAAAGAAGTTTTTATCAATATGTAAGAGACTTTTGGAAGGAAAATTTTTATTCAAAAGAGAAAGGTTCATTTGAAGATTTCTGGATACAGACTTTACAAAGTGGATATGCAGAATTGAAAAAAGTGGAAAGTAAATCTTATGAAGTAAAAGGAGACTTACTACAATCAGCGGCTTCTGCTATCAACGAAATTAAAAGTTCAGGAACAGAGTTACAGTTGTATGTAAAAGTGGGTTTAGGAGATGGTTCTGCAGCCAATAATCCTTGGTTACAAGAGTTACCCGATCCTATTACAAAAGTTTGTTGGGATAATTATGTAACAATAGGAAAAGCTTTTGCTGATAAATTAGGCTTAAAAACTGATGATGTAGTTAATGTTTCTGCTGGTTCTGTAAAGGTAAAATTACCTGTTTGGGTTCAACCTGGACAAGCTAATGAAACCATTGGCGTTGCATTAGGCTATGGAAGAAAATCCGCAGGAAAGGCTGGAAATAATGTTGGTGTTAATGTATATTCATTGGTTCAGTTAGTGAATGGCTCAAGACAGCTTTATACCAATGTTACTATTGAAAAAACAGGTGAAAAATACGAATTAGCTGCTACCCAGACTCATCATACTATCATGGGCAGAAGCGAGGATATTTTAAGAGAATATACTCATTCTCAATTTACTAAATTAGAGAAAGAAAAACCTGTTGAGTACGTAACTTTATGGAAAAATTATGATAAAAATGGGCATTATTGGGCTATGGCAATAGATTTGAATGCTTGTGTGGGTTGTGGTTCTTGTGTGGTTGCTTGCCAAGCGGAAAATAATGTACCAGTAGTAGGCAAAAAAGAAATTTTGATGCGTCGTGAAATGCATTGGATTAGAATTGATAGATATTATTCTTCAACAAAAGAAAATCTAGAACAACCTGAAGAAAATCCACAGGTAACTTTCCAACCCATGATGTGTCAACATTGCGATAACGCTCCTTGTGAAAACGTTTGTCCTGTATTAGCAATTGCTCATAGTTCTGAAGGATTAAATCAACAAGTATATAACAGATGTGTTGGTACAAGATATTGTGCAAACAACTGTCCCTATAAAGTTAGAAGATTTAACTGGTTTGATTATACCAATCATGAGAACTTTATATACAATCCAGTAGATGATTTAGGAAGAATGGTATTGAATCCTGATGTAGTAGTTAGGGCAAGAGGTACTATGGAAAAATGTTCATTCTGTGTACAAAGATTACAAGCTGCGAAATTAGCGGCAAAATCTTCAGGAACTCCAATGGCTGATGGTACAGCTACAACAGCTTGCCAAACTGCATGTCCCGCAAATGCAATTATATTTGGTGATTTGAATGATCCTAACAGTAAAATTGCCAAATATTATCATAACGAAAGAAGTTATCGTGTTATTGAGGCGGTAAAAACCTATCCTCATATTAGTTACATGGGTAAAGTAAGACATCAAATTGATAATCCAAAAGTTTAATAATAAATTTCAAAACTGAAAAGCATTATGGTAGAATCACCTATAAGAGAACCTTTAGTTACAGGCAAAAAATCTTATGCTCAAGTAACTGATGATGTTCTAAGACCAATAGTAACAGCACCAGGAAAACAATGGTGGATAGCATTTTTAATATCTGCTACCGTCATGATGATTGGTTTGGCTTGTATGACCTATACTTTATTTGTAGGTATAGGAACCTGGGGTTTAAATAAAACCGTAGGATGGGCATTTGATATTACAAACTTCGTATTCTGGGTCGGTATCGGTCACGCAGGTACGTTGATTTCAGCAATTTTATTGTTATTTAGACAAGGTTGGAGGCAGTCTATTAACCGTGCTGCAGAAGCGATGACTATTTTTGCAGTAATTTGTGCCGCTATATTCCCCGGCCTACACATGGGAAGACCTTGGTTAGCTTTTTGGGTACTCCCTTTGCCTAATACCCATGGCTCTTTATGGGTGAATTTTAATTCTCCCCTTTTATGGGATGTTTTTGCTATCTCTACTTATTTCTCTGTTTCTTTAATTTTCTGGTATACTGGTTTAATTCCTGATTTAGGTTTAGTAAGGGATAAAGTTACCAATCCTATCCAGAAAAAAATCTATAACATTTTATCTTTTGGTTGGACAGGCTCCGCAAGAGCATGGCATAGATTTGAAATTACTTCTTTAGTATTAGCAGGTTTGGCTACGCCTCTTGTACTTTCTGTTCACACCATCGTTTCCTTTGACTTTGCAACTTCAGTAATTCCTGGATGGCACACTACTATTTTCCCTCCTTACTTTGTTGCAGGTGCAATTTTCTCAGGTTTTGGTATGGTACTTACTCTTATGATTATCACTAGAGAAGTACTTAATCTTAAAGATTATATTACTGATGGCCACATGGACGCTATGAGTAAAGTCGTTATTGCTACGGGTTCTATGGTGGGTCTTGCCTATACTACTGAGTTTTTCATTGCATGGTATTCAGGTAGTATCTATGAAAGATTTACTTTTATCAATCGTGCTTTTGGTCCTTACTGGTGGGCTTACTGGGCTATGTTTACTTGTAACGTATTTTCTCCTCAAATTATGTGGATTAAATCCATTAGAAGTAATATGAAAGCAGTATTTATAATCTCTTTATTTGTAAACGTAGGTATGTGGTTTGAAAGATATGTAATTATTGTAACTTCTTTACATAGAGACTATCTACCTTCAAGCTGGCAAATGTATTATCCTACATGGACAGAATGGGGAATTATGATAGGTGTATTTGGAATTTTCTTTACACTATTTTTATTATTTACAAGATTGCTACCTGTGATAGCTATTGCTGAAGTAAAATCTATCATGAAAGTTACTAGTGATGAAGCAAAAGAAAAATTATCTCAATCTCATGCTTCTGGCGAATTAAATGTTAATGTTGCTCATTCACCTGATAATCAAAAATTTTAAACTAAAACAAGATGAATACTAAAGAAATTTATGGAATATATGACGATGACCTTGTGTTATTAGACGCCGTCAAAACAATAAAGAAAAAAGGTGTTAAAATTAAAGAAGCCTTTACTCCTTTTCCAGTACATGGTTTGGATAATGCTTTAGGAATTAAATATTCAAGGTTACCTTATGTTGCATTTGGTTTTGGGGCTTTAGGTACTTTAACTGCTATATTTATGCAATATTATATTTTTGTTATGGATTGGCCTGTGAATATTGGAGGTAAGCCACATTTTGCGTTGCCTAGTTTTGTTCCAATTACTTTTGAGTTAACGGTTTTATTTGCTTCATTCAGTATTGTTGGAGCATTCTTAGCATCTAACGGTTTATATCCTGGTAAAAATGCTAAACTAATAGACCCACGCCAAACTAGTGATAGATTTGTTTTGGTAATTGATACTCCTAATAATCATGATGAAATTGAAAATATCAAAAGTTTATTAAAGAATACAGGCGCTATAACTATCAGAGAAGAAGAAGAGGAGGTACAACATGCGTAGTTTATTATTTTTTGCCGTTGCATTATTTATAATTTCTTGTGGTAGAAAACCTACTGATCCGGGTATTGAATATGCACCACAAATGTATCACTCTATCCCTTTAGATCCTTATTCGCAAACGGATTATAATCAATTTTTTAAAGATAAAAAGAATGCACAGGCTCCTGTTGCTGGTACTGTTGCAGTAGGTAAAGCGGATTATCACTATCCTTATTCTAATGATGCTGATGGATATGAGCTTGCTGGTAAAGAATTAAAAAATCCCTACTCAGTTGATGATAAGTTTCTATCTGAAGGAAAAAGATTATTTAATTTATATTGTAAGCATTGCCATGGTGAACAAGGCGGAAATGATGGAACAGTGATGGCTTCAGGTAAGTTCCCTAAACCCGGTTGGGCTAATTACCAATCAGATTATATAAGAACTTTGCCTGAAGGTAAAATATTTCATACACTTACTTATGGTAAAAATTTAATGGGTTCTCATGCTACTCAGTTAAATCCTAAAGAAAGATGGATGGTTGTTACTTATGTAAAAGAATTAAGTAAAATTGGTCAAAAAGAAGAAGTTAAAACGGAAAAAAAAGAAAATTCTAAATAAAAATAAATATGGGAGATCATCATCACATTGAAGGTAATATACACGAAAAATATAGTTTAGACGATCAAACAAAAAAGTATTTGTTTGGATTTATCGGAGGAGGTCTTTTATTGGTTATCATCGGATTAGTTTTAGCTATGTCTGGTGGACATGAAGCTGCTCATGGTCATGGTGAACATCATGGCGGTTTACATACTGCCGTTTGGATGCGCCAGTTGTTTTCTAATTTATTAATTAATACCTACTTTTTTGCAGGTATTTCTATTTTAGCGGTTTTCTTTTTAGCAGTAAAAACTGTTACTAATGCAGGTTGGTACGTAGTTGTTAAGAGAGTACCTGAAGCTATTTCTGAATACTTGCCTATAGGTTTAGTTTTTTTAGGTATTGCATTATTAGGAGGATTATTTTCACATTCACTTTATTTATGGTCTGATGAAGAAGCTTTAAAAGCTGACCATCATTACCATGTGATTAAAGAAAAATTAGGATACTTGAATACTGGTTTTTTTGCGGGAAGAATGTTATTAATTTTCATTCTTTGGATAGTTTTTCAAAGAATGTTTATGAAACACTCTAATGAACAAGATAACCCTAACACTGCTTTAAATTCTTTTAATGCTAGTTTTAAAACAGGAGCTATCTTTTTGTTTGTCTTTGCAATTACTATGTCTATTGCCGCTTGGGATTGGTTCATGTCTATCGTTCCTGCTTGGTTTTCTACCATGTTTGGTGTTTACATTTTTGCTTCATCATGGGTTAGTTTCTTGGCTATGGCTACTTTAATTGTAATTTATTTAAAAAGCAAAGGTTATATGGGTTATGTAAATGAAAACCACATCCACGACTTAGGTAAGTTTGTATTTGCTTTTTCTATATTCTGGACTTATATATGGTTTTGTGAATACTTATTAATATGGTATGCCAATATCCCTGAAGAAACTTTCTATTTTTATAATATACTTCATAGCCCTCTATTTTCAACTATATTTGTAGGTAAGTTTTTAATTAATTTTATTTTACCATTCTTTATTCTAATGACTAGAGATGCTAAAAGAAATATGAAAACTTTAGCTATTGTATGTTCTATTGTGCTATTTGGTCATTGGTTGGATTTGTATATTGCAGTATTTCCTGGTACTTTAACTCATGAAGGGGTCTTCGGTCCTATGGAGATTGGTATGTTTTTGATGTTTTTGGGTATATTTGGTTTCTTAGTTTTAAATAAATTAAGCCAAAGAAGCCTTGTTGCTGAACATCACCCATATTTAGAAGAAAGTTTACATCATCATGTTTTTTAATTAAATATTCTTCATCAAAGAAAGGCTGGTTCTTCCAGCCTTTTTTATTTTTGGCGTTTTTTTTATTATATTTTATATTTTATTTTTTAGTTTTTATTATTTTTTGTATATTTGCATGGTATTTTAAACTATTTATTATGAAAAACGTAGCTTATATATTATTTTCTTTTCTTTTTGTTTCTTGTAATGTTATAGAAAAGAATCAAGAAGATTTAACAAAGCGTTTACGTGGAACTGATTGGACTCATGGCGATTTTTTTTATAAACAAAATGATGGTGTTTATAAAAAAAGTAATGAGAAAGTAGATGCATGTGTTATGAACAATATTTTAAGATTTGATGCGGATTCTGTTTTGATGGAAGATGCAGGTACTAAATGCACAAGTTCAAATAATTATTGGGGTAAAAAGTATGCCTATAAATTGAGTTCTGATAACCGTTCTTTAGATATTTTAATTCCTGGTAATCCTCTAAATTATAAAGTTGAGGCTTATAATGACTCGGAATTAAATATTAGCTTAAAATCAGACCCTAATGGTGTTATTTTTTATAAGCGTTTAAAAGAATTTAAGTAATACTTTTGGTTGAGTATTTAGTTATTCAAGGCACTTCTATTCCTTATTTAATCAAGAAGAATCCTAAATACCATGTTAGGCTTCTTTTTAAAGAAGGATGCCTAGTAATTGAAACTTATAGCGGTCTGCTAGACCAGAGGATTCATGATTTTATCTTAACAAAATCTGATTGGATTATTAAACATTTTAATAGACTGAAAGTTTATAATCATAAATCTACTTTAGTAAATCAACTTCCAATAGGCAAAGTTTGGCTTTTAGGAAAAATTTTTGAATATGAATTTATCTCGGATAAAAAGAATTTTTTTCGCTTTCAAAATCAAAAGTTATTAATATTTACCAATGTACCTAACCCTGATTTAGATACTGTATATGAGGTTATTAAAGCATTTTCAAAAAAATTTTTAGTTCAGAGGACATTTGAAATTGCTAATGAAACAGGGTTAATTCCTAAACAAGTGCGTGTAAAGGTTCAACGCTCAAAATGGGGTTCTTGTTCCTCTGATAGAAATATAAATTTGAATTGGAGGTTAATATTCTTAGAAGCTTCTTGTATTGATTATGTTATTATCCATGAACTTTGCCATTTAAAACACATGAATCATAGTGATTTATTTTGGGATTTAGTTGAGGTTTATTGTCCTGATTATAAAGTTTTAGAAAAACATTTAAAAGAAAACCAATGGGTTTTAAATATTTATAATGATTAACCTTGTTTTATAATGTTTTATTAATAATTTTAATTTTTAT
>CAZBPK010000065.1:0-40384 GCA_964493765.1 uncultured Bacteroidia bacterium
TATTGATGGATTAGAAGAAATGGTAGAAAGAAAGGAATTTATGGTTCCTATGCCAGATGGAACAAGGTTAGCAACCGATGTATTTGTTCCTATTCTTCAAGATGATTTTACAGCGAACTTTAATTTATTTGGAACCAACATTAGTTTAAAAGTTGCGAAAAAAGGGACGCAATATTATTATTATCCTGGTCAAGCCAATCCTTGGCAATTACCAGTTGTTTTTACGAGAACACCGTATAGTAAAAATGATCCAACTCAAGGACAAATTGAGGCATTACTAGGATATTGTGGAATTGTACAAGATATGAGAGGAAGGTATCGTTCAGAGGGTGTTTACTTACCCATGTACTCCGATTCTTGGGATAAAACCCCTTATATGAATTCTCCTACTAATGGTCACCCCTTAGATAAAACCCCCAATAAAGAAGCAAATTCTCATGAAGATGGTTATCATTCTTTACAATGGATTATAAACGAGCTTCGTTTTGATACGAATGGGGACAATGTAATAGATTCTACGGATAACTTATTATGTAACGGTAGCGTTGGGATGTTAGGCGCATCGGCTTTAGGAAACTCCCAATACCAATTAGCAGGTGCTCATAAAATTGATCCTAATCAACCTGGATTAAAAGCCTTAGTTCCTATTGTAGCTTCCGCAGAGCATTATCATGCAACAGGGCACCATAATGGAGTTTATAGAGAAAGAATTATTGATGGCTGGCTTAGAGGACAAGTGGAAAGATATAATTTTGTTAATGATCCTTCCGATACAAGTGTACATAATGGTATACATTCTTTACAAGACTTTGGTCCAGGGGTTACTACTTCTAGACAAGCCGCTGAAATTGCTATTGATGCTTGGGCAGTAAGCAATGGTGCACATTATCCCCATTCAGAGCTAAGACCCGTTATGGACATGAGCCGTGCAACCCTAGATACTAATGGTAATCCGATGAGAAATGGACCTGTAAGTAGATACACCTTTATGGATGTTCCTATTTACCATTTAACTGGTTGGTGGGATATTTTTACAGACGGGCAAATGCATACTTGGCAATACCTATTAAAGGAACTTAAAACACAAAATCGTTATTATCAAAAACTCATTTTAGGACCTTGGGCTCACCAGACCATTGGCTCCAGAACCACAGGAGATGTTACGTACAAAAAAAATGTAGGTGATGTTATCGGAGTAACTTTTGATGATATTTCTACTTCTAATATTGGTGATGTAGGAAAATCCGAATTAATTACTTGGTTCAGAAAACTTTTAGGAGAACCCACAGTAATTTTTCCGCCCATTCAAGAATGGCAAAATGCAGGTATTCCTGGCACTGAAATCATGGTCCCCGCCGATACCTTTACTGCTTCTTTTACAGATTTCTTTAATTTTATTAACGGAACAGGTCCTTTAAATAATTTCCCTATAAGGGTAAAAAGTGCTTTATCCGATTCTAATCAAATTCAATATATTACAATCCCTCCCATAGGACAATCTTTAATTGGTGATACCTCAGGAACCGTTTTAACTCCTCCTCAAAATATAGAACTAGATGCCTCTAAACCCGGCGGAATGAAACCTGTCCGATTTTATGTAGTTGGTCCTAATGGTAACGACCCTTATGATGGATTAAATGGCAATCCTGCTGTAGGAAATTACTGGTTTGAAGCCGATACCTTCCCTATTCCCAGTATTGTTACCCCTACTCCTCTCTATTTACACCAAAATGGTACCGTAGACTTTAGAAAACCTACTACCAATGAAGGTACGCTTTCTTATGTATCTGACCCTAATGATGCAGTAATAACAACTGGTGGTAACAATATGATTGTTTATACGCCTGATGGTTCAAGAACAAGCCAAGGTCAAATGGATTTAGCTAATCTTGACTGGAAAACCAAAACTATGGATAGACCCGATGTCTTACAATTTGTTTCTAATACTATTACAGACTCTGTTTCTATAATTGGGGAGCCTATTGCTATGCTTTACGCAAAAACCAAGCCTCAAGGTACTTTATTCTTAGACGAATCCAATTGTGATTTTATTATCAGAATCGTAGATGTATGCCCCGACGGTAGAGAATTATATGTTTCTGAGGGCGCTGTGAACATTCGTGCTCGTGATTATGCAAGAGCTTATGCAGAAGATAAGTGGTTGATTAGCAATGCTGCAGTGGATACTATTAAATGGTCAAACGCAAAATCCGATTCAATTTATGAATTGAAGTTTAAAATGTTACCTATTGCCTATTCTTTTGGAAAAGGACATAAAATTAAAATCTTAATTTCTAGTTCCAATTACCCCAGATACCAATCCAATCCTAACTTACCATTAGAAGAAAATGAGTTCTTTAGAAGAAGACCTTATGAAGATAAAACTTATACTTATCAAGGAGTAACTATGTACTCACGTCCTGTAAACCAAACTATTGCCTTTTCTGATGCAATGCCTACACATATTATTTTACCTCTAAAAGCTGGAAATTTATATCCTGTTTCTAATGATAAACCCTTTACTAATCCTAATTTAACGATTTATCCTAATCCAGCTAATGAAAATGTAACTATTGTATTTAACCAAAAAGGAGAATTTACATACCAGATTTATAATATTCTTGGACAAAATGTAAGTAAAGGTAAATTAGGTGAAATTACAACATTAAACACTTCTAACTTAGAAGCTGGTGCCTATATCATTAACATTATGAATACAGATCAAAAAGTTGTAGCATCACAAAAATTGATTGTTGTTCATTAATTAATTTTAAACCATTCAATAAAAAAGGCTGTCCATGTTGGCAGCCTTTTTTATTGAATGATTTTTAATTGAAGATTTGAAGTAATTCAGAAAAAAGAGTTATTCTAATTTTTAATAAGGTTTTCCTTAGGATTAAATAACCATTTTTGAACAGTAAGCTTTTGTAAAAGCATAACTTCACCATCAAAAATTTGTTTTTTATTTACATTTTTTACGGGAACTATAAAAAATGCACCATAAGGATTGGTCCAAAGTAAATAATTTTGATTATTCAATTGAAGCGTAAAATCTGCAGTAATTTTACTGAGAGAATCTTTTGAATTAGGAAAAGAGTTTTTAGCTAAACCTGTAGCAATACACTGTAAATAACCTTTTTGCAAATTTTTAATAGTCAGAGTATCTTGAAAAGCCTGATTATTAATGTAATATATCTGATTTTTTTTCTCAACTTTTATTAATGTATGTTGAGTTTTATCTTTCAATTCAAATTTTTGAAAATCATTGGGTTGAAGATTCCAAACGGTATAATCTCTCCAAACGTCAGGATTTGCAGAAAAACGAGTTGATAAATAGCCTTGAAAACCAGGAATTTCAGCAATATAAGGGTTTTCTGCACCCTCCATAATGACATAATTTCCTTTGGTATCTGGAGTTGCAGGTCCTATATAATAACCTTTTAAAATCGTTCCGTTTGAATTTTGTATAATTACGTGAATATTTCTTTTTTTTATCAGTTTTTTAACATTTTCAACAGCATTAGGATGTAAAGGCTGTTGCATTTGAATTGCATAAATGGTTTGTAAAAGATGCTCTACTGCTACATTCTGAGCTTTAAATTCGTTATTTACCCACCAATTGGCTTCTTTTTTTGTTAAATAAACTTTGCCAACAGGATTACCTTCAATATAACCTGTCAAAATAACTTTCTGAATGGAAGCTGTATCTTTTACAGCAAATTCTATTTCAGCAGGATTTATGGTTGATTTTCTAGGATTTTTTACTAAAAAATATACTAAAACAGTAAGTAATAGTCCAAGGACTAAACCTAATAAACCAAAAAATTTTTTATTCATAACTGAGCTAAAAGTTAATTCTAATTAATATTGTTCAAAACGTTTTTTACGCCAATAAAAACGAATGATGCCAAAAATAATAATAAAAATAACAGGTGTCAAGAGGTTAAAAGCTTGAATATAAAATTTATGGTCTTTTCCTGCATTTTTAGATAATCTTCTAATTTCCACCTCTTTTGCTCTTACCAATGTAATGGCATCGTCCCCTACTAAATAATCCACTGCATTTTGAATTAAAGTTTTATTATCTACGGGCATATAAGGAACATAAGGATGATCATCTTTTTCTACAATTTGCCCATCAGAAATCACAATCATAGAATTTTCTAATTTGTTTTGGGCAATAAAAGGAGCCGTGGGTTTTTCTTTTGCCAAATGGTCTGTAGGAGCTTCACGACCTTGAAATAAAGATTGGAATTTACCTTGAATTAGTAGTCCTAGAGTCTGATTTCCTTTGTTATAAAAAAGATTTTGAGGCATAGGTTTGGTATGCTCATTAATATCCACTAATACATTACCATTTAAAGGACGGCTTAAAGGGGAAGATAAAATTAATGGAGTGAAGGTTAATTCGGGTCGTTTTAAAGTATCAATGGTAGAAGCATAACGGAATAAAACAGCATCTAAATTACGAGTAATAGGATGTTCTTTAAAACGAACAGCCATAGGGTAAAATACCCAATTTAATGATTGAAATTGACCACCCTGTTTATTAACATCAGCTACTAAATGAATTTTTCCACAATTCATATCTTGTACCAAATCATAATTAACTTTAAAACCATATTTAAAAAATAAATCATCAAGATTAAGTTGTCTAGGTTGAGCTAAAGTTTGTTGTTTATCTAAAATGACTTTATTTTGGTCTAAAATCCAAATAATTTTACCACCCATCATTAAGTACTGGTCAATTTCATATTTTTCTCTTTCCGAGAAAGCCGAATCAGGCTGAACTACTAATAGCACATCTAAACCAGTTCTCCCCTCGTATTTTTTTCTTAAGCTATCGGGTAAACCTAAAAAGCTAGGAGGGATAGAATTTCCATATTTCACATTAACCTCATAAATATCATAAGAATTTTTAAGTTCGTTAATGAGTTCAGGCATTTTTTTTAGGGGTGTTTCATTATGCCCCGTTAAAAATCCAATAGTTGGACGATATTCTGCTGTAATTCTACGAATCGCTGAAACCAATTTATATTCTATGTCCGTTTCTGCTTTTACTAAATTTGCCATTCCATTAGGATAGTAAGCATTTTTGAATATATCAATCCATTCTTCTCTATCCCCATAATTTACAACGATTACTGGATATATGTATTTTCTTGCTTCAATATTTTCTTCTTTGATGTTTAAAGGAATAGGAGTAATTCCTTTTTCTTGAAATTGTTTTTGAAGGGCTTTATTATCAGAGGGATCCATAAATGTAAAATGCAAATTACCCTCAGCAAAAGCCTCCATTTCATATAACACATTGCGTATGGCATTGGATAATCTTTCTAATGTTGGAGGAAAATCACCTTCTAAATAAACTTTAACTGTAACAATTTTTTGAAGGTTTTGCATAGTTTGTTTATTAAGTTCAGAAATACTATTTCTTTTTTCTTTGGTTAAATCCCAACGATAAAAAATTTGGTCTGCAATAAGATTGAGTACAACTAAAATAGCTAAAACAATAGAAGATTTAATAAAGTAAGTTTTCATTTTCTTTTGGATTCAAGAACAAGATAAGTATTAAACAAAAAAAACAAAATCACCGAAAAGTAATAAATAATGTCGCGGCTATCCACAACACCTCTACTGATACTTCTGTAGTGTTCATTAATACCCAATTTAGCAATAACATCAGAAAAAGTATTAAATAAAGGAAGCTCAGCTAAATAATCAAAACCAATATACAAAGTAAAACTTAAAAAAACCCCAAAAATAAATGCAACAATTTGATTATCAGTCAAAGAAGAAGAGAATATTCCTATTGCTGCAAAAATAGCACCTAAAGCAAATAACCCTAAATAAGACCCAATTATAGCTCCAGTATCAATATTTCCTACAGGATCGCCATAAAAATAAAGAGTCCAGTAGTATAAAAAAGTAGGAATCAAAGAGAATAAAACTAAAATTAAAGCAGAAAAGTATTTACCTAATATAATTTGCCAATCTGTGAAAGGCTTGGTATAAATCAACTCAATAGTACCTGTTTTAAATTCTTCAGAAAACATTCTCATAGTAATGGCTGGAATCAAAAACAAGAAAAACCAAGGAGCCAAAGCAAACAAACCGTCCATTTGGGCTTCACCTGCCTCCAAAACGTTTCCTTGAAATACCCAAAAAAACAAACCAACACCTACCAAAAAGATAATTATAGTTAGGTATGCAATTAAACTATTAAAAAATAATGAAGTTTCTTTCCAAAATAAAGTCAAAATATTTTTCATTGCAAGTCATCTAAATTTTTATATTGAGATTCATCAAGTTCTGGTTCAGGATCAAGACCTTGTTCAATTCTTAAGTTTTTTATGCGTTCTTTTTCTTCATGAACCTTACTTAAAAGATTATCTACTTTTTGTTGTTCAAGAAGAGTGTCATCGATATAAAATTCCAAATCGGGCATTTTTCTTAATTTGTTTTTTAATTTGGAATGAATCAGATATTTCACTTTAGAAAATTCTAATTCAATAAATTTCATTACATAAGAAATTTTATCCTCAGGCAAACAACTAATATAAATTCTAGCAAGTTGTAAATCAGGAGTAATCTTTACATTACCAACAGAAACTAAATTAGGGTAAAATTCCATAGCAAAGTCTTTTTGAAAAACTTCAGCTACAGCTATCATTATAGTTTTCGCTATTTTTTTTTGAAAATTAGTCATACAATTTTAATTTAAAAGTTTATTTAAGTTAGAAACTGGAGAATGTTTTTTATAAAGTTCGTAATCTTTTGATAAGGCATTGACAATAAACTCGGCGATTTTCTTTTGTCCTTTAGGAGTTAAATGGGCGTAATCGTTTAATGCTAAACTTTTTTGGTACCATTCAACAATAGCCCCAGACCCTCCCATAAGTTCAAATAAATCTAGAAAAGCTACGCCTGCTTTCAAAGCGGCTCTTTTTTGTGCATCTCGCACTTTAGGTGCAGTAGGATAAGACTGTATTCCATTGGCTCCTTTAAAACCCATATCCATGTTACTAATCACTAAAATAGACGCATTCGGAGCCGCTTTTTTGAATTTTAATAAAATCTTATACAAATCATCTTCATACCATTTAAAATTTTTTACATTCGTATAAGGTATAATATTCCCACCAAATTGCAACATTATCAGTTTATGGTTCAAAGATTCATATTGAGATTTTAAAAAACTCGTATTTAAGATATGAAAACCATTTCCTGAATGACCCCTTAAAGCCAAATTATCCACAAATAAACCGTTATCATTATCTAATGAAAAACCATAAAAATCTGGGCTTTCAATTGCTTGAAATTCCATAATTAACTTTTTAGGACTGTTTTTTAATTCAATTTCTGTAACCTGGAAACCATCAGAAGCTTCAAAATTATCTTCAAAAACTAAACTATCCTTTTGATAAACTTTTAAAGACCAAGCAGTTTTTGCTTTCCCCCAAAATAGACGTAGTTTTTTGTATTTCACAGGATTATACAAATCAATTAAACATTTTGCAGTTTGAGGAGCATGTTCTAAATTGGGTTCAAAAGAAGAGCTTCTAGCAGGCATAAAGCGGTAAACCGTTCCGCAATACCCATAAAAGCTATTGCTATACCTTTCATGAAAACAAGTATATCTTTTCCAATTTCCTATTAATTTTCGTGTAACATACATATTGTAACATGGCTCATAAAAAGGAATAAAACCTGTTCCACCTCCTTTAAAGTGTTTATTAAACAATAAGCGTATATCGTGAGTAATTAAGCCTCCTTCTAATTGAGAATCACCATAATGAGCAATTCTCAAATTCAAATCCTTGGGATTTAAGACTTCCAATCTTTCTAATTCTTGGAAAAAAGCATCTAAAGCATGATTTTCGCCTCGTTTAGGATTGTATAAATGAAAATCATTATGAATGGTATCATCAGGCATAATTTCACCCTCTACAAACAGAGGGGTCTCGGTATTAAACTCTATGGCAAAGGTATCTGTATTCACTAAATTTGAATCCAATTTGTTATTGAATTCTATGGGTAAAGAATCTTTAGGAGAAAAGGGGTTGGAAATATTAATTTGAGTAGGAATAAAAACTTCATTCAAGCTTACAAATTGTAAAGGTTTAAAATCTATGGAATGGTTAGCAATACCCCATTCGTAACCAAGCGAACATAATAAAAGTAAAGCTACACTCCCCAACATGATACACAAAGATTTTAATACCGTGTATTTCATTTCATAATTGAACCCGCAAAATTAGCAATTATTTAAGAGCAAATAAAATTTTTTTATTCATGATTGGTTTTCAAGAATTAATTATTTGGGCGTGTCCCTCACTTTGTTCGGGTCGGGCTTGCTTTGGGCTTCGCTGTTCGCTTCGGCAATCCTTTGGTTGCTCATTCTTCGCAGCCAAAGGCAGTGCTAAACCCTTCGCATCCCTCACGCATTCAAAATTTTAAAAAATTATTCATCCATATCATCGTCTTCTTCCTCAAAATCAACCTCACCAATATCCTCTTCATCAAACGAATTGTCTTCCATATTAACCTCTAAATTCTCATTGAACTCAAACTCTTCTGTATCCTCATCGTCTTTCTCTTCATCTTTTTCCTCTGAATCATCTTCTTGCTCAATATCTTGATGATTTTCAGAGCCTATGGATTCATGATCATTCATTTCTAAATCTTTATCATTCTCGGCTATATCCTCTATTTCTTCAATTTCTTCTTCTATATTTGGAGCTTTTGATTGATTTTTATTCTGATTTTGATTTTGATTTTGATTTTGTAATTGCTTTTCTTTTTCCATTTCTTCTTCCTCTTCATCTCCAAATAGGTCGAACTCTTTATCTACTCCAATTTGAATTTTTACTTTAGAGGAAGTATCAGGTAAAGATGGCAGAAATGGAGTCAAAAATTGGTCTTTATAAGCAGGGTCAATAGAAATTTCAAATTCTACTCTTCTATTTTTTTTACGGTTCTCTTCAGTATTATTAGGATATAAAGGTTGATTTTTACCATAACCCTGAGTAGTAATAATTTTATCATCAATAATACCTGTATGTTCTTGCAAATATTCTTTGATATTTTCAGCTCTTAATAAAGATAGTTTTTGATTATACTGTTCATCTCCTTCAGCGTCTGTATGACCTGAAATTTTAATTCTACAGAATGGATATTTTTTTAAAAATTCAACGAGATAGTCTAATTTAAAAGCAATATCTTCAGTAATTTCCGCTTTATTTTTAGCAAATTCTAAACCATCAAAAACAATCGGTTTTTCATTTTTAACAGCTTGAGCAACCAAATAAAAGTTAGAATCTGCAATTAAAGGTTTATCTTCTTTTATTCTTAGAAGATGGTCTCCAATGACTAAAAGTTGATATTTTCTTTGGTTGATTAATTCAAATTCAAAATAACCATAAGGGTTTAAAATTTTAGGTTCAATTTCAATTCCTTGTTCTAGGTCAATTGCAATAATAATTCCTTTCAATGGTTGTTTAGTAACTGAATCAATTAAATACCCTGATAAAGTGGTTATTGCATCAGGTCTTGCACCCATTGGCATTGGAAAGGAAAATATATCAAAGTTGTTGGCTGGTTTTTCTTGTTGATGAGCATAAAATATTTTTTCACCTTTTCCATCAATAGAAAAATAATATTCATCTTTGGGAGTATTAATCAAGGGTCCTAGATTTCTAGGTTCTTCAAAATGATTATCTAACCATCTGGACTTAAATATATCAAACCCACCAAAACTATTCAAATGCCCTGTTGAACTAAAATATAAAGTGCTATTGATGGAATGAAAATAGGGTGAAACTTCATCTTCCAATGTATTAATCGTAGGACCAAGGTTTTGAGCTTTACCCCATTCTCCATTGGGTAATAATTCCGATTTCCATATATCACACCTCCCAAAACCATCTCCTCGATTAGAAGAAAAAAATAAAGTTTTTCCATCTGGAGAGAGATTAGGATGGGATTCCCATGCGGAAGTATTAATGTTAGGACCTAAATTTTTTACATTTTGCCATTTACCATCAATAAATTCAGCAGAATATAAATCACAAACTCCAAACCCATCAGGAGAATTACACCTAGAAAAAATTATTAAATTTCCTTCCCAATTCAAACAAGCTGAACCTTCATTATAACGGCTATTGATAGCATCTATAAATTTTTCTGCTATTGTCCAACCACCAAATTGATAATCTTCCGTTACAAAATAAATATCTTCATGCTGTTCAAAATCCATGCCTGCAACCATTGCCATTGGAGAACGTTTTGAAGTAAAAATCATGAGTTTATTATTGGGATGAATAAAAGGAGCATATTCAGGAAATTTAGAGTTAATATTATCACCCATTTTTAGCAAAACTCCTTTGGGTGGAATTAATGTATCAATTTTTGCTCTTGCTTGAACAATTCTATAGTATTGATCTAAATCTACATAATCGGATTTTACTTTCTCTTTTAGCCTATCAAAATGCAATTTTACAGGGTCATAATATTTAGAATGATTTTTTAACGCTAAGTTATAGAAATACAATGCTTTAGTGGTGTCATTTTTTAATTCCATTAATTGCGCATACTTCCAAATTAAATCCACATCGATTTTAAAATTTTTAATTCCAAAATTATGAATATAGTTCAATAACAATTTATCTAAACTTTCTAAATCATTTTTTGATTCAGCTTCTTTAATTTTTTTGAGTTCTTTGGGGTTATAAAAATAAAATGATTCTGATTCCTGAGTTTTACCATTATGAATCCACTTTCTTTTTTGGAGATTAGGAAAATTGAGATAATAACCACCTGTGATTGGGTCTCTTCTATCTAAATAAACGGATTGTGCTAACTTCAATTCAATTTCTTCATATTTTTGAGCATAGAGATTATTCAGGCATAAAATGAATGCCCAAATAATGAGAATAAAAACCTCAAAACATGAATTTCGCTTTAACATCGTTCAAAAATACTTCGCTTTCATTATTTTACAAAAAAAACGTGTAGAATATCCCTATAAACTTTTTATTTCAAACATTATAACTAATTGAAATTCATTTACTAAATTATCCAATTCACATATTAACAGTTGAAAAATGAATAACAATGAATAAATGTTATTGTAAAATTCTGATTATTTTTTGAATTGAAATAAAATTTCTTGAAAATTTCTTAAATTTGTTTTTTTAAATAAAAATTTTATAATTTGCGTTCAATTTACCTAAGTATAAGTTATGAGTAAAAAAGTTGCAGTAATTACTGGAAGTTCCAGTGGAATTGGTTTAGGCTTGGCAAGAGAATTTGCAAAAGCTGGTTATAATATTACTTTCAATGGATTGGAAACTAATGGTGCAGAAATTGCAGAAAGTGTAGCGAAAGAATTTGGCGTTGAAGCTATGTTTTCTCCTGCTAACATGCTAAACCATGATCAAATTCGTGAAATGATTAAAAAAACTGAAGAAAAATGGGGTCATATTGATGTATTAATAAACAATGCTGGTATTCAATACGTTGCTCCTGTTGATGAATTTCCTATTGAAAAATGGAATGCAATTATGGGTATTAATTTGACCGCTGCATTTGTTGCTAGCCAAGCCGTTTGGAATGGCATGAAAAATCGTAAATTTGGTAGAATTATCAATATTGCATCTGCACATGGTTTAAGAGCCTCTGAATTTAAAGTTGCTTATATAGCTGCTAAACATGGTATTGTAGGTATGACTAAAGTATTTGCCCTAGAAGGTGCACCTTTTAATATTACTTGCAACGCAATTTGTCCTGGTTACGTAAAAACTCCTCTTGTAGAAAACCAAATTAAAGACCAAGCAAAATCTGCTGGTATTCCTGAATCTGAAGTAATTGAAAAAATTATGCTAAAAAAACAAGCGGTTAAGGATTTTGTATCTATTGAAGTAATGGCAAATTTAGCTTTAGTTTTAGCTTCAGAAGCCGGAAAAACTTTTACGGGTACTGCAATTCCTGTAGATGGTGGTTGGACTTGCCAATAATTTTTTTCTTTGTTTTTCAAAATGCAAAAATCCGTAGCTCAAATCTACGGATTTTTGCATTTTATAAAAAAATAAATTTCCTCAAATATTAATGCTATTTGAAAATTCTTTAAAAGTCTAATATAAAATTTAAAAGGTTGTATAAATAAAATTTTTCAAATTAAGAATAGTTTTATAATTTTGCAAATATCTAAATTCAGCGTGCTTATGAAAAAAAAATTTACACTTTTTATTTTATTTCTTGGTTTAATAAGTTTTTCTTATTTTGGATTAAAAGAATATGAAAAATGGGCTAATGTTCATAATGTAGAATCTAAATATTTAGAATACAAAAGTTTATCCAAGAAAGACTTAAAGAAAATTCCGAAGAAGGATCGTCCTGATTTAGCTAAGTTACAGGATTATTTAAGGACTTTGGACCCAAGCACGGGTAAAGTTCCTACGGATGGAAAATTATTAGCCAATATAGCTACATGGGATAGGATACAGTCTCAGCAGTATCGCTCAGCTATTCCTGGGGTAGAATGGCAGGAAAGAGGTCCTAGTAATGTTGGCGGTAGAACTCGTGCATTGATGTATGACCCGAATGATGCTGCAAATGGCTACAAAAAAGTCTGGGCTGGTGGTGTAGCGGGTGGTTTGTGGTATTGCAATGATATTACTCAAAATCCTCCTCAATGGAAAAATGTAGATGATTTTTGGGAAAATATTGCAATTAGTACCATAGCTTATGACCCCTCAAATACTCAAATTTTTTATGTAGGTACGGGAGAAGCTTGGTTTAATTTAGATGCTGTAGACGGTGCTGGCGTTTGGAAAACAACGGATGGAGGACTGACATGGAGCCGCCTCAGCTCTACTGTAAATTTTCGTTCTATCACTAAAATCGTAGTAGCCAATAATGGAAACGTCATTCTTGGAGATAGAAGCCAGGGCTTACAAGTTTCTACCGATGGAGGGGCAACCTGGACACAAAAAACTACGGGCTGGATTTCTGATATAGAAGTAGCCGCAGATGGCAGAATTTATGCCGCTAAATATCTAAGTACGGGTTTTGCCCGTGTAACTGATAAACTTTATCGTTCTGCTAATAATGGAGTAACTTTTACAGATATTTCCGCAGCCTTAGGAGTAACCAATAATGGCGAAAGAATTGAACTGGCTTGTGCTCCTAGTAATGCCAACGTGATTTATGCCATAGCTTCTGACCACGCCTTTACTGGAGGAGGTGCAGGAAATATTCAATGGTTCAAAAAAACTACAGATGGTGGCACTACTTGGGCAAACGTTACTATTCCCACTTATGTTAACCAAGCTTCTTGCGGTGCAACTACTACCCATTTTACACGTGGACAAGCTTGGTATGATTTAATTTTAGCTGTCAATCCAACGGACCCAAATCATGTAGTTGCGGGGGGGATTGATTTACACAGAACTACTAATGGAGGCACTAGCTGGCAACCCCTCTCCTACTGGACAGGAAACTGCTATCCTTATGTTCACGCTGATATACATGCTATAGCCTATAAACCCACCTCTTCTACTGATATCATTGTAGGACATGACGGCGGAATCTCTTGGTCAGGCAATATAACAGCCGCTAATCCTTCTTTCTCTAATAAAAGTGAAAATTATAACGTAACCCAGTTTTACTCTGTGGCTATAGCCCCGAACGCAAGCACACAATACTTTTTAGGAGGCGCCCAAGATAACGGCTCAAATGCTATCAATGGCAATGGAATAAGACCCTCCACAGAAGTTACTGGAGGAGACGGAGGATTCGCTTTCATCGACCAAACTAATCCGTGTATCCAAATCACTTCTTATACGAATAATAGTTATTATAAATCCACCGATGGAGGGCAAACCTTTACGGACCTAGGTACCCAAGACCCTAATACTGGTGATTTTATTAATCCCGCGGATTATGACAGCAATAATGACTTGTTGTACTCTTCTGATGCGGGACATACAGGAGGGGCTGATGTAGCCCGATGGACAGTACCAGGGGGGGCAAGATCTAATCTTACCATTACCTCAGTAGGTACAAATACTGTTACTCATATTAAAGTAAGCCCTTATTCTCCTGCTGGTACCACCACTTTATACGTAGGAACCGATGCAGGGCAGGTCATCAGAATTCCTAATGCACACACAGGTACCACTTTTGCAGGAACAGAGCTTTCTAATGCTACCATGCATAGCCAAGGCTCCGTCTCTTGTATAGAATTTGGAACCTCTGAAAACGAAATCATTGTTACATATAGTAACTATAACGTTCAAAACGTATGGTATTCTAATAATGGGGGAACCACTTGGGTATCTAAAGATAATGGTCATGGTTTGCCCAATATGCCTGTAAGATGGGCTTTATTTAATCCTAATGATACTAGACAAGTTTTATTAGCTACCGAAACGGGCGTATGGTCTACTAACGATATAACGGCTGCGGCTTCAGGAACCTTCTGGGAACCTTCCGTACTAGGGCTTGCGAATACGCGCTGTGATATGCTCAAAATCCGTAATTCCGATAAATTAGTGGCAATTGCTACACACGGAAGAGGAATTTTTACTACTTCTATTTTTGGAGCTTATGCTAATTTTTCTGCTTCTCAAACCCTTGCTTATACCAATCAAACGATTACTTTTACAGACTACTCAGGGGGAGCAACTTCCTGGTCATGGAATTTTGGTGCTGGAGCAACACCTGCTACTGCCTCAGGAAAAGGTCCTCATAACGTAACTTATTCTACCCCAGGAACTAAAACCGTTACTCTCACCATCAATGGCTCTATAACTTCTAACCAAACCCTTACTATCCTCCCTGATAGGCCTACTCCTTATACGCTTGCTGATGGCGGAAATTTTGAAGTAAATCCTTCAGATTTTGCTCCTCTAACTCTACCGACTTCTAATCCCAGTGGCTGTGCAACTTTTACAGCACCTACACAATGGGAACGTGGTAATTCCGCTATTGCAGGTAAAAATGGAACGCTTTCAGGAAGCAATGCCTGGGTAACCAGCCTTACTGCCAATTATCAAAATAACTCAAAATGCTATCTCTACACTCCTAATTTCGATTTCAGTTTACTCTGTACCTATACCCTCAGCTTCTATATCAAAATGAATGTAGAAAGTAGATATGATGGTATGATAGTAGAATACTCCACCAATAAAGGCACAACCTGGACAAAATTAAATAATGTAGTTGCTGCTAACTGGTATAACAATACTACTAATACCGATGCTCCTTATGACCCTTGGGGACCTAATGTTCCTCTATTTACGGGAAGTTTCGCGAATTACACACAAAGAACTTGTGATGTATCTTTTTTAGCAGGTAATGCGAATGTAGCCTTTCGTTTTTATTTCGCTTCTGATTTTAGTGCCAATGGTGCGGGAGTTGCTTTGGAAGATTTCACGATTTCTAAGACGGCTTGCCCTTCAGCGCCTACTATTACGTTGGGGGCCATATCGCCCACTACTTATTGTGCAGGTGCTACCCTCTCTGTACCGTTTTCTACTACGGGAACTTTTAATCCAGGGAATACTTTTACCGCTCAATTATCTGATGCATCAGGCAGCTTTACTACACCTATTGTTACGGCTACAGGTACCTCACCTATTAACCTAACTATTCCTATTGCCGCTACTACTTCTTCCAATTACCAAGTTAGAGTAGTTTCTTCCGACCCAGCCGTTATCAGCGATTTAAGCCCAGCCATCACCATTAACGCTTTACCCTCTGTAACCTTAACCTCTGACGATATGGATAATTCTATTTGTCAAGGAACTAATGTAACTTTCACTGCCACAGCAGGTTATAGCAATTATGATTTCAGAATTAACGGAGTCTCTGTACAATCGGGGACTTCCAATACTTATTCCACCAATAGTCTAAATAACGGGGACGTCATAGATGTAATAGCCACTTCCAGTGCAGGCTGTTCTAATACTTCTAACACCATTACCATGACGGTCATAGGAAATACTGCTCCGACTGTTCAGGCAAAGGCGGTCGTATTTTCTTCTTTAACAACCAATTCCGTAAAAATTGAATGGGAAAACGGTAATGGTACCGGGCGTTTAGTACTTATGAAAGCCAGTTCGCCCATTAACGCCAATCCTCTAACGAATAACACTTTTTATAACGCTAATACTATTTTTGGAAGTGGAGACCTCGTAGATGGTGGATATGTAGTATACGCAGGAAACGGAAATAATGTTACGGTTACGAACTTGGTAGCGAACACTGTTTATTATGTAGCCGTTTATGAATACAACGATGTGGCTTGTAGACCCCAAAAAACTTTATCATTAATTCATTACCTGCAAACTTCCCTGGGTTCCGCTTTTATTACTACCACTACCACTTGGGCAGGTATCTTTTCCCCTATGGATATCGTAGCAGGAACTTCTTCTAATTATCCCGTAGGCAATGAACCTGATAAAGCCATTGATAACAATCTCTCTACCCAATACATCAATAATGACATCATCAATGAAGGTCTCATTGTTCAATTAACCAGTGGGGCTTCTGCAAGAAGAATAGCGATTACTACAGGTACGAATGCCCCCGAAAATGACCCCGTACAAATTACCGTTTCAGGGTCTAATGATGGGGTTACTTATACCTCCGTTACAACTTTTGAGTTGCCTGCTTGCCTTCCTGACAGAGCCTATACAAGGCTTTATGAATTTATGCCTTCCACTGCATACACTTACTATAAAATCATCGTAAACAACGTTAATTCAGGCTGTGGTGTGCCTTCTGCTTTTCATATTACAGAAGTACAACTGTTCCGAGAACCTTCTGTTTTGCCTATTCAAATACTCAATTTTGATGCTCAATTAAAATCCGATTTTACTACTTTGATTACTTGGAGCAGTTTAGAAGAACAAACTATACAAACTTATATCATAGAAAAATCCTACGATTTAAACCGTGTTTTTACCCTCACTACTTTGCCCAATACACATTCCCAACAATACAGCTATTTAGATCCAGAAAAATGGAAACAAAAAACTTATTATCGCTTAAAATGGATAGACCTTCAAGGAAATGCTCAACTTTCTGATTGGAAAGAAGTAAATGCCCCATTAGCAGACGAAATCAAAATATTTCCTAATCCTATTCAAAATGAGTTTTCTGTAAGAACCCATGAGAATATCTTAAAAATTGAACTTTTTAATACCTTAGGGCAAAAAGTCCAAGAATGGAAACCTTCTCAACATTATCTATTAAGCCCTATAAGTCCGGGAACTTATTTGTTCGTAATATATACGGACCAAAAGGTTTATAAAGAAAAAGTAAAAGTTAATTAAAAAAATTACTGAAAACCTTAAATGAAATGCCCAGAGTGTAAAAACTTTGGGTTTTTGTTTATAAAATCTTTTGAAAAATCCTGAAAAGCATTTTAAAATTGCGGAATGATTTTAGAACCTGCCCATTTACCCATTGATAGCGGTTGGATTGAAGTAATTTGTGGAAGCATGTTTTCAGGAAAAACAGAAGAACTAATCAGAAGACTAAGAAGAGCTCAATTTGCAGGGCAATCTTTACAAATTTTTAAGCCTTCCATTGATACTCGTTATTCAAGCCAAGCCATTGTAAGTCATAATAAAACAGAATTTATTTCTACACCTGTCAATAATTCACAACAAATTTTATTATATGCTTCTGATGTACAAGTAATTGGAATAGATGAAGCTCAATTTTTTGATGAAGGTTTAGTACAAGTAGCCAATGAATTAGCTAATCAAGGAAAAAGGGTAATAATAGCAGGCTTAGATATGGATTCTGAAGGTAAACCTTTTGGACCTATGCCCTATCTCTTGGCAACAGCAGAGTACGTAACCAAATTGCATGCAATATGTGCTAAAACAGGCACATTAGCCCATTATTCTCATAGAAAAATTACCAATACCCAACAAGTTTTATTAGGAGAAAAAGATGTATATGAGCCCTTATCTCGTAAAGCTTTCTATGAAATCAAAAACAAAAATGTTTAAAAATTTTTTTCATCTCCTCTTGACAAACTACATTTTTGGAATTAAATTTGCAAACTAAATGCAAATTATACCCTCAAAAGTAAACTTTTGTGTCAGCCAGTCAAAAAATTGCAAGAATTGGCTAAAGTTTCACTATACACTTCCCCAAGAAATCCCCAACAGTTTCTTAGAATTTTTAAAAGAACTGGGAAAAGTAGAAATTCTAGATTTCTCAAAATTTTCAAAAAGTTCTAAAGTATTTTATAAAATGAACCTTGAACATCAGTTTTCTGTTGAAGGGGTTCTTCATGAAAAAAATTTTTTAGTAACAGTAAATAAAAATAACTATGCACTTTATGAATACTGGCAAGCAAAATTTAAGCAATGGTACCAACAAAACGTTGGATAACGAATGGCTAAAAGCCATGGGAAACTTATTAGATTCTTCCCATATTATAATTTTCACAGATATAAATCTTGATATTGTATATGTGAACTCCTTATTCCTATCTTCTACGGAATTAAATCATAACCAAATTTTAGGCAGAAATCTTTTTGATTTCATGAGTGAATTCAATTCTACCGAAGTACTAGACCAATGGTTAAAAAATCTTTCAGAAAACAAAATTTCTGAATGTGAAATAAAAATGAACTTTCATGGTCAAATACATTGGGTATCTTTTCTTGGTCAACCCCTTATTGATAACGAATATCAAGAAACTTTAGGTTTTATATTTGCAGGGAAATATACCGGTGAAATCAAAAAAATAAAAAGCGAACTCATTAGTAACAATAAAGAAGAAATACTAGAAGATTTAAAAATCGCAAAAGATTATTTTATTAGCCTACTTCCTACTACCGAAAATTTTAAGAGAGTTTCATTTGGCAATGGCATATTATTCTATCAGCCTTTACGCTCTATCGGAGGGGACTGGTACTTCTTTACCTTGAAAAACAGAAAACTATTTTTATTAGCTGGTGATTTTATGGGGCATGGTATCCAAGCAGGTATATTAACGACTTCCATGCTGACCATACTAAAAAAATCTAATAAATGGGAAACCTTCAAGGACCCAATAGAGGTTTTGGATTACTTCATTAAAAAATTTGCATTTATATTTCAATTAAAAAATCATCTTAATGTTCATTTGAGCATAGCCTCTATCATTTACGACTATGGCAGCAAAACTGCGGATTATGTATCTTTTAACTATCCTGTATATCATTACCAAAAAGAACTCAATAAATTGGAGTCTTATAAAGTAGATATTCATGTCAATAGTTGGAATAAAAGTTATTATAAACACAATCATATTCATCTTAATCACGGCGAATGGATATGGCTTTTCTCTGATGGAGCAAAAGACCAATATGGGGATGGGTTGAATAAGCCATTAGGTATAAAAAAATTAAAAGAAATTTTGAAAGAGACATCGCAATTCCAAGAAGTGAAAGAAGCAGAAAAATATTTAGCCTTAAAAAGAGAAGAATGGATGGGTACGAGCATTCAAACAGATGATATTACATTAATAGGAATTAAGTTTTAATAATAATCAACAAAATAAATATCTTTAGCATTAAAAATCATGAGCTGGATACAAAAAACCTTATCAATATTTGGTTGGAAAAAAAATGATAACTCTACCCTTACAGTAGAGCAGAAAGTGGAAAAAGAAAAAGAAATAAAAACCCTTCAAGATTTAAAAGAATGGTTTGAGCAAGAATTACCACCGCTTGCATGGCAAAGAGTGAACTTAAGAATAGCAAAGTTTGCTTTGCAAAATTATGGTATATCCCTAAGTAAAGGGAACGATGATTTCCTTTTGCCTAAAGAACTTTTAAATAAAATCAATCAAGTAGTAAAAGAATTATTCAATAAAGAAATACCCAATGGAAACTAAAGTATTACAAAGCGTTTACGATAAACAAACTAATGCTTACAGAGTAGGTGATGAACCTTTGGTTTTTCATTGCCATCATTATAATTTGTTTTTACAAAATACTATTGAAGATGCTGAAGCTTTTGTGGATGTACAAAAATTACTTACACAATCAGCGGAATATGTAGTTTTTCACCAGTGCAAAAATTTATCGGCTCAAGGGAAACTATCCATAGAAGATTTAGTCCGTATATTTTCCACTTTTGGCTTCGGAAAATTATCCATCCAAACGATGAATGAAAATGGAGGGCTTATTACCTCACCTTATGACCATTATGGGTTAGGCTATATAAGTAAATATGAATTAAGAACGGCTTCTCAACCTTCTGTAAGCTATTTTGCACAGGGTTTCATTGCCGCTATCTTTGCGTATTATTATGATAAACCCTTATTTTCTTATCAAGTAAATCAACTAGAATGTTTTTCAAAAGGTTCTCAACAGGCTGTTTATGAAATCACTTTGTTAAACGAACCTAAGAAACCTATTTTTGATTATCAATGTGGAAAAGGAGTTTTAGGAACGATTCCCCAATTTGATAATAGAAAAGATACTGCTATAGATTATTTGGCTATCCGCGAAGCCTTAACTTCTATGAGGTTAGAAGGACATCCAGAAACGGGCTTAATAGATGCCTTCGGGGTTTTACTTACTCGCCATTATGCCAATTATTACTGCAATATTTCTTTTGGTTTACTTCATAATTTAATCCATGAATTAGGGGAAGAGGAGGGCTATGAAATGGCAAAAGACTTACTCATTGAAGCAGGGCATGTTTGCGGCTTTAATACCATGGGAGGTATCATGCTTTCTATGGAATGGAACGCTTTAATTAAACCGATGATTCAAACCCGTGAGGACTGGATGCATGGAATTATAGCCTGTATTAATGCCTTAGGCTGGGGAACTTATATCATTGAAGAACTGATTCCTAACCAGTCTTTGAAAGTTAGAATTTATAATGATTACGAAAGCAATTACTGTCTTTTGCATAAAAATAAGCCTACTAATAAGCCTATTTCCTTTATGGCAACAGGGGTAATGGCTGCTTTAATGAACCTACTATATCATTCCGATATTACTCAAAACCCTACCCTTGATGAAGCCTTTTACAATAAAACCTTCAAAACCCAAGGAAGATTTATCGGTAAACAAACCCTCTGCCGTAGTACTGGAGCCGATTATGGCTTAATTGAAGTAGTAAGAGAATAAGTATATTTTAACTCAAAAGTATTAAGACCTATTTTAGAATAGGTCTTAATGCTTCTGAGTAAATTTACATTTCTTTATTAAGCTTTTTTAATTTTATCAAAAAACAATCAACTAAAATTCTAAAGCTCAAAAAAAGCATTGATAGTCACTTTTTTTTGAAAAAATTTATTGGTTATCTTTGCAGAATGTTTAATAAACTAAAATTTATATTGCTATTTTTAGTCATTTTATCCATTGGAATGGTTGGGTATTTTACTACCACGCCTTATTATTCATTGATAAGAGTCTTTTATGCAATGAAAAACAATCAGGTAGAAAGTTTTCAATATTATTGTGATGTAGATAGCGTTTCAGAATCCTTAATTGATGAAATGATGCTCATAAAAAATGAGGATTTACCAAAAGATTTATCTATGACTTTAAAAATGATGCAATCCGATACATCAAAATCCCATTTTTTTAAAAAACTTTTAGCCAAAGGCATCAAAACTCAAATATTAAAAGGAGTTAAAGAATACAAAATGCAAGAAAACAATAATGAAAATGTTCAAATGGGTAGTTTTATGTCCTTACAAAATGTTTTGATGGGAGAAAACCATACCGTTATAAAATTAGATATTCAAAAAAACAATGAAAATATTCCTTTACACTTTCGGTTAAGAAAACTTGAGGGTAGATGGAAACTAGTTGGTATGGAACAATTTGGAGATTTTATTTTGAATTCATTAAAATCCCAAAATGGAAAAAGGTAAACTTTTTATCGTTCCTACTCCGATTGGAAATTTAGAAGATATTACTTTTAGGGCAATCAAAGTTTTAAAAAATGCTGACGAAATTGCCGCTGAAGATACTCGTACTTCCTCTATTCTGCTTAAACATTATGAAATTAGTACTCCATTAACTTCATTACATCAACATAATGAACATCAAAAAGTAGATTTTTTATTGCAAAAAATTTTATCAGGCAAAAATATTGCCGTTATAACCGATGCAGGAACTCCGGGCATTTCAGACCCCGGTTATTTAATTGTTCACCAAGCCATTGAAAATCATATTGATGTAGAATGTTTACCAGGTGCTACAGCTTTTGTGCCTGCTTTGGTAGCATCGGGTTTACCCTGTGATAAATTTATTTTTGAAGGGTTTTTACCTGTAAAAAAAGGACGCTTTACAAAATTTCAAGAACTTAAAGGTGAATCTAGAACTATTATTTTATATGAATCACCATTTCGTATTGTAAAAACTTTACAAGAAATTTTAGAACATTGGAATGATTGCAAAGTAGTAGTAGTGAGAGAATTATCAAAAAAATTTGAAACTTATCATAGAGGATTCTGTTCAGAACTTATAGAATATTTTTCCAAAAAAGAGCCAAAAGGCGAGTGTATAATTCTTGTTAATCAGAGTATAAAGAAAGAAAGTATGTAATAAACATTTTTTGGGTTGGGCGTGCCCCCTTCGCTAACGCTTCGGGGTCGGGCTGGCTTCGGGCTTCGCTTTGCTTCGGCAATCCTTTGGTTGCTCATCATTTCGCAGCCAAAGGCAGTGCTAAACCCTCCACATCCCTCACGCATCATCACAAATTTTCCTTTGTAATTATCCATTCATCAAATCCCCAAGCATTTTGAGAACATAATTTTCATTAGATGTAGAAACAGATTCTACCAATTTTCCATTTTTAAAAGTTGCAAAGGTTGGAAGGTTTTTTACCTCAGCCAATTTACGTGCATTTGGATTCTCTTCTGCATTTACATCTAAAAAAATCACAGAGTTATACTCTTCTTTTTCAGAAAGTTTTTTAAATTTAGGAGCAAAAAGTTTACAACTACCGCACCAATCTGCATAAAACTTTACGATAACTTTTTCATTTTGTTGAATTTGATTTTCAAAATCTATGTCATTACTTAATATTACTGCCATTTATATTGAATTTTTATGCAATAGTAACAAAAAAATATTAAAAAATGTTTCTTAAAAACTTATAAAATGGCAAAGCTGCATGCCAAGTTTTTTGAATAGTCGGTATAAGCTGATCAGAAAGTAATAAATCTGAAGGTAAAACCTTCCAAAAATAAAAATGTTTATTGAGTAATAAAGGCTCTTTTTCTAAATAAGGTTTTAATATTTTATCCAAAGTTTTATTTTGTTCAACTTTAGATAAACCACCTGTCATTTTCATAAAATTAGAATCATAAATAATTTGCTGAAAATTTTCTAGGTTTCCAACGATTTCATATCGCAAATTTTTTAACGTGTCCTTATCAGGGTTATAAATACCACCAGCAATAGCAAAATAATCATTAGAAAATTCAACATAAAAACCAGGTAATTCAGAACCCTTACCACCTGCAGAGAAATAAGAACCAGTAAATTCTTTATATGGGCTTTTATTTTTGGAAAATCGAATATCTCTATTAATTCTAAAAATGCATTCAGAGGGTTTTGCCTTATAATTGGGTTCAATTTTTTTGAACTCTTCAATTAAAATTTGAGTAAGCAAAATATTAGGATTTTTTACATGTTCTTCATAACGTAACTTATTGGTTCTAAACCATTCAGAATTATTGTTAAGTTTAAGTTCATCAAAGAACTTTAAGGTTTCTTGAGTAAATAAATTCATAAATTTGATTTTTATTCTAACATAATGAAACTTTTTTTAGTTTACACCGTATAAATAAAAAAAACAAAATACATATAAACACTGAATTTTTTGATATATCAAATGCCCGATAAATATCGGGCATTTGATTTTATTAAAATTTCAAACTTGGATTATTTTTAAAAATTTCAGAAAAACTATTTCATTTGAACGCCTGTGTGATAAAAAACAAAAGCCCAAATATCAGTCCATTCATCAATTCTTTTAGAAGTAGGTTTACCTGCACCATGCCCAGCCATTACGTCAATTCTAATGAGTGTAGGCAAATCTCCTTGTTGGATTTCTTGCAAACGAGCAGCAAATTTAAAAGAATGAGCAGGTACTACTCTATCATCATGGTCAGCAGTAGTAATAAGCGTTGCGGGATATTTTGCTTTTTTGAGATTATGGTATGGTGAATATTTATAAAGATATTGAAAACCTTCTTGTGTATCAGAGGAACCATAATCATGAGTCCAAGCCCAACCTATAGTAAATTTGTGAAATTTTAACATATCTAAAACTCCAACTCCCGGTAAAGCCACTTTAAAGAGTTCAGGTCTTTGAGTCATACAAGCACCCACTAACAAGCCCCCATTAGACCTACCATGAATCGCCAAATGCTCAGAACTTGTATATTTTTCTTTAATTAAATATTCTGCAGCAGCAATAAAATCATCAAAAACATTTTGTTTTCTTTCTTTAGTGCCTGCTTTATGCCATTCTACCCCATATTCCCCACCGCCTCTTAAACATGCCTGAGCGTAAATACCCCCATTTTCCAAAAATACCATTCTATCAGGAGAATAACCTGGAGTTAGGCTAATGTTAAATCCACCATATCCATAAAGAAAAGTTGGATTTTTCCCATTTCTTTGTAAACCCTTTTTATAAACCAAAAACATAGGAATTTTAGTGCCATCTTTTGAAGTATAAAAAATCTGCTCGGATACAAAATCATTAGGATTGAACTTCAATTTAGGAGCCGAGAAAATGTCCTGTTGATGATTGAGAATATCATATTGATAAATAGAAGTTGGTGAAAGAAAGGAATTAAAACTATAAAAAAAGGTTTGTTCATCTTTTGAAGATGTAATTCTACCAATATCACCAGGAATTTGAGGAATAATTTCCTTTTCTAAAGTTGCATCATAAGTATAAATTCTTAACAAAGAAGTTGCATCTTTTAAGTATTTAAGCACTAACTTTCCGCCTGCTAAATTTACGGATTGGAGAACCATTTTTTGTTCAGGAATAAAAGTTTTCCAATTTTCTTTTTGAGGTTGTAACAAGTTTACCCAAAGCAATTGATAATTAGGAGCTTTATAATTGGTATAAATAAGCAAGTTACCATTTTGATGGTCTACAACAGAATAAGTATTATCAAAACCTTCTACCAATTTTTCTACTTGTAAAGGAAAATTCTTGTTTAATTTGGCATAATAAAGCCCATTGCCCGAGGTAGATTGTGCTTCGGAGATAATTAATATTTGATTATCAGGCGTAACCGAAACCCCAAAAGTTCTTTTAGGAAATTCTGGATTTTGAAAAACTAAAATATCATTAGAAGGGTCTGTGCCTAATTTATGGTAATACACTTTTTGATTTTCATTGACTTTAGACAATAAACCTTCATTGGGTTTTTCGTAACGAGAATAAAAAAATCCATCTTTCCACCAAGCAATAGAAGAAAATTTGACCCAAGAAATCACTTCTTTAAGTTTCTGCCCCGTAGGCAACATAATAACATGAATCTCGTTCCAATCCGAACCGCCAACCGAAGTAGTATAAGCCATATACTTATGATCTTTTGAAAAACTTACCCCTCCAATTGAAGTTGTACCATCTTTAGACAATGAATTAGGATCTAACAAAACTTTTTCCTCCCCTCCAAGTTCTCTAATATAAATTAAATCCTGGTTTTGCATTCCCGAATTTTTAAAATATACAAAATAAGGACCTTCTTTTGAGGGTGGAGATAATCTTTCATAATTCCATAAGTCCACTAATCTTTGACGAATTTTATCACGATTAGGAATTTTATTCAAGTAATCAAAAGTAACTTGATTTTGAACTTCTACCCATTTTTTTGTTTCTTCGGAATTATCATCTTCTAACCAATAGTATGGATCTGAAACTTTTGTTCCGAAATAATCATCTATTTTTTCTTTTTTTTCCGTTTTTGGGTACTGTATTTTTTGAGCAAAAACAACTGAATAAAACGAAAACAATGAAAGGATAATTAAAAAATTTTTCATCATAAGGCAAAAATAAAAGAAACTTTATTCAAATACAAAGCCAAAACGTAAACAATTTTAGAATAAATAATCAACCTAATTTATCAATAAAAAATAGTATCAAATCTTTACCCAATATTTTCAAACCCATAAAAAATCTACCTTTTAGGTTCAAATTGGTCAAAAATAGGGTTATAATTAACGTGCAAACCAACAAGATATGCAGTCAAACTGTCAATATTTTTTGAATAAATATCATAAGAAGTTTCAAGCATTATATCATTAGAATAAATTTTTCTTGCAATTTTTTCTTGTTGATTAGTAGTTTGAAAAGTTTGGTATAAATCCCAAGCTCCAAATAAATGTAAAAATTCATGAGCGTAAG
This sequence comes from uncultured Bacteroidia bacterium, assembly GCA_964493765.1. Taxonomy (GTDB): domain Bacteria; phylum Bacteroidota; class Bacteroidia; order J057; family CALLMJ01; genus CALLMJ01. The sequence goes on from CAZBPK010000065.1 coordinate 26,419, forward strand.
ACGCTGAGCAGTTTTTTTGACCGTTTTCATAGCCTATGTATTGCATAGTTCCTTCTAAAAAAAACTTTTGTTTATCAAAATGAGGCTCAAAAGCAAAAGCATATCCCCTCCCCGGTTGGTTAGCAATAATGGTTACAAAAACATGCTCAACTTGATATTGTTTTTTTATGTCTTTATAGAATTCTAAAGGAGTGGTGTTCATCTGCTCTAATAAAAAACTAACCCAGTCAACTCGTTCATTTCCTCTGCCTTGCCCTGTTTCAATATCTTGAACAATAATAGGCTTTCCATCATAGCCTAAATAAGAATTAGAAAATTGAACTTTCTTTCCATAATTGCGAGCTTGTTTGATTAAAAAATCTTGAGCTTCATTTACCAATTGAATTTGTTCATCTTGAAGTTCTTTGGGAAATTCTTTTTGAGCAATAAAAATAATTACATTATGCACTTTACCGCTTAAATACATAGCACTACCTGCGTTCTGCGTACTAAAAGAACGTACCAATTCAGGCAAATCGGAAGGTGCATTGGACTGATTGGAATTGTCAGAGGATTGACATCCCACCATTAAACTACTAAAAAATAGGATAAGGAAGAAACGGTTTATCATATTTTCTCCCTCCCAAAGTATAAGAAAACATAAATTGAATACCACCAAAATTACCATTTAAAATTCTGTCTTTACCCATTAACATATCATAACCAATTGCAAAATGGTAATTTTTTTTGAGCCCTGCTCCAACCATATAAACAATAGAGCGATATGGCCGAAGCATAAATCCAACCATCACATCACCATTTTCATCATCAAACCAAATGTTGCGTTCATAAAAAACATACCGTCCAAAAAGACTTAAAGAAAACAAATGAGAATTATTTTGTAGAAAATAAGCGAGATTGATATTAGCATCAAAAGGAGTTCTTGTACGTAATTTTCCTCCCGTTATAAAAGAATATCTATAGGTTAAACGCTCTGCTGGTTCATTAAAAAAACGGACATTGGGCCTTGTAATATGATGAACAGAAGCACTAAACCAAGGGTTAAACTCGGGATTACCTTTAATTTTTTGAGTTCTATACCACATAACACCCATTGATAAATCTGCATAACCTTTATTAAGTCCTTGAAATTGTTCATTGGTTTGCCCCGAGAAACCAAAACCATTGAATTGGTCTTCAAAGTACAAATCAGGACTTACAAGTTTTCTATTCACGAAACCTACTTGGAAACCTGCACGTAAATGATGATAACGAATTTTAACCCCTAAAGGAACTTCATAAGCACCACCCACCATAAAATGAGTAGTATTCATTCCTTTGGCATAATCTGTCCCTGCAATAATTCCCATTCCTCCCTTAGCGACATTAGTTTCAAAGGGAATATCAACAGCAAACCAAGAAGTATTATAGTTGGCATCATCTAAAACCCTAAGATATCTATGCGTAGCAGACGCTCTTAATTTTCCATCTACTTGCCCTACCATTGTAGGAGCCAACATAGAAGGTACGGAATATTGCAAAGAACTATTGGGGTCTTGTGCAATAGCCTGAAAACATATTATAAAAAGTAAAACTACTTGAATATTTTTCATAAGTTAACGAATTAAAGTTACATAACCTGTATAAATAGTCGGTTCAGTTTTAGTGGGCAGTTGTATCAGAACTTTATAAGTGTACGTTCCGGGGTCAAATGGTTTTCCATCAGGCGTATAGCCTGTCCAACCTTTGTTATCATTTTCGGATTCATAAACTAAAGCCCCCCATCTATCCCAAATCTTCATACTTAAAACATTAGCAGAATTCGGTGGCAAAGCACGGAATATGTCATTTAAACCATCGCCATTGGGCGAAAATGCCGTAGGGAAATAATAATTAGGCGGTGCAACTTCTATGTAATTGTCTAAAATAACTAAATCTGCACACCCTAATTCATTCATAACAAACAAAGCTACATTGTACTTCCCGGGTCCTGAAAAAGTATGAACAGGATTAGGAATAGTATCACTATTCAAATCTCCGGAATTAGGATCTCCGAATTGCCAATAATAATAAACAGCATTGGTAGAAGTAGAAGTAAATTGCACCGTTCTCTCATCATAAGTACATATAGTTTTATCAGAAGTAAATGAAGCAACGGGATAGGCAATCACATCTAAATCAAATTCATCTAAGCCAATACAGCCCGTAACAGGATTAACACAAGCCAAAGTAAATTGATAGTTTCCAAGATTGGTGGTACTTACTAAGATAGAATCTAATGAGTTAATATAACGAGGATTGGTAGCATCTAAACTTCCAGAAGCTAATACTTGCGAAATATTTCCATTAAACCAAAAACTATTCCCACAAGTAGCATCTTTGATAGCATAAATATAAAATTGGTCTTGCCCTTGGCAAGCATCGCTACCAAAAATTACAGGGGCTGTAAAAGGTATAACATTCACAATCACAATATCAGAAACTTGACAACCTGAAGTAGTAGTACCTGTTACTGTATAAACCGTAGTATTAGTAGGCGAAGCAAAAGGATTAGGAATTGTAGGGTCTGATAAACCCTCTGTGGGTGTCCAACTCCAGGCTACAATATTATTGCCTGTTACATTTAACTGAACCGAATCCCCTCTACAAATTTGTGGAAAAGCAGGAACTTGAACGCTACCTCCAGGATTAACCGTAATCCTTATAGTATCTTCTGTATAACAAGAAGCATTAACATACCCCCGAACAATATAATTACGAGAAGTATTTAATACAGCAATAGGGTTAGGAATAGAAGGGTCAGATAAATCTATGGAAGGGAACCATGAATAAAAATTGGCACCCGAAGCTTGTAATTGTACAGTATCTCCTGGGCATATAGTAGTATCATTTCCTGCAAATGTATTAGGCAAAGGTTCTACATACAGCGTTTGGGAAAGTTTGAGGGTATCACAAGTACCATTAGTTATGTTCCAGATAAGTGTAATATTTTGCCCTGCATCCGCAAGAGAAGGAATATACTGAGCATTCCCGCTATTGTTATTAGTAAAGCTACCAGTACCCGAAGTAGTCCAAGTTCCACTACCGTTCGTAATCGTAGCAAGCAAAATATTGGTAGGCACTCCTGGGCAAGTAGTATCCACAGGCGTATTAAAAGTTCCTTGAGGGCTATTGAAAACCCTAATACTACGAGTATAAGTTACAGTATTACAAACACCATTGATAACGTTCCATTCTAAAAAGAAAGTCGTATCAGAATTTACATCTCCTGCAATAAATCGGGTATTGGGGTCATTAGGGTCAAGGAAGGTACCAGGACCTTGCGAAGTCCAAAAACCAAAGCCATTAATAATACTTGCATTCAAATTGATAGAAGTATCAAACTCACAAACTGAACCTAGAATAGTATTAAAACTTCCCAAAGAAGGAGCATCTACTTGTAATTGTTGAACATACTGAACCGTATCACATCCACCATTAAACACGTTCCAATAAATATCAATAATATTATTTCCATCTGAAGCTACAGAAATATAAGAAGCATTAGGATTAGTAGTATTCGTAAAACCACCATTCCCATTCGTACTCCAAAAACCTACTCCCGAAGAAATCGTCGCCCCCAAAGGAACAGAAATCTCGCCCGCACAAATATCAGGCAGTTGTGTATTAAAAGTACCAGAAGGATTATCGTAAACATAAAAATTACGACTATATTTTACGGTATCACAAAAATTAGAAATAACATTCCATGTTAAAGTGATAAATTGATTACCATCTGTAGGACCGGGTACGTAGCGAGTAACAGGATTATTCGCATCTTCAAAAGAACCTGAACCATTAGTAGTCCATACACCGTATCCATCATTAACAAAAGCAAATAAAGTATCCGTTGTATCTGTAATACAAATATTTTGAGGCGGATTAGGAAATCCACCAGAAGGCTGAGATTTAACAAAAATGGTATCGCAAATTTTGGTAGTATCACAACCTGAGTTAGTTAAATCCCAACAAATGATAATGTTTTTATTTTGGTCATTAGTAACCGATTGATAAACCGCATTAGGGTCTAAAATAGAAGGAACAAAAAATCCTGATCCATTTACTGTAGACCAAGAGGCACTACCTTGAGTTACTATCCCATTTAAAGGAAGCGTAGCATTTTGTGCACAAATGGTATCTTCCACTAATGAAAAACTACCATCTACCAAAGAGTTTAAGAAGTTCACGGTAATACAATTCACATCAGGAGAACATTTTGTAGTGGTAACTGTCCAACAGAGTTGAATATTTTGTCCTGCATCTAAAATAGAAGACTGATAAAAAGTGTTGGGGGAGTAAGGGTTAAGGAAGGTTCCGTTACCATTAGGGGTAGACCAGAAACCTGTTCCTGAAACAACAGTACCAGAAACTTGTACATTACTTCCCGCACAATGCACACCAAAAGGAGTAATATTATCTCCTGCGGGCGGTGCAGAAACAAAGAAAGTTTGAATATTAACATCTGCGGGGCAACTTCCATTCTGTACGACCCAAGCTAATTTTATCGTTGCAGCGGCATCTCCTGGTCCTGGAATGTAATAAGCGTTGGGGTCGTTCACATCATTTACGTTTCCTGTTCCTTGAATTACCTGCCAAGAACCTGTTCCTTGTATTGTTACAGCGCCTAAGGGAGCCGTTATTCCTGTAAAACATATAGTGTCCGGAGCCACAGGGAAGTCTCCATCAGGAGGATGCAGGATAATTAACTTTTGTTTAAGCGGTAAATCAGAACAGGGAGGATTAGATATTGTCCAGATAAGGTCAATCGTATCGCCTGCTTCTGAAGCCAAAGAAAAATATTGTGCGTTGGGGTCAGAATTATTAGGCACAAAGAAGCCCGAGCCAGTACTAGACCAAGTTCCTGTACCGTGAACAGCAGTAGCCCCTAAAGGAGCCGTTGCGTCTCCTGCACAAACAGGAGCAGGCTGAAAATCAAAAGTCCCGAACACTTGATTCGTTAAAACATTCACATTTTGCGTATACTGTACGCTATCACACCCCGGGCTTTTGACCGTCCATATTAAAGTTATAGTTTGCCCTGCATCAGCTAAATTCGAATTATAAAAGGTATTCGGGTCATTTTTATCTCCAAAACTTCCTAGACCATTCGGAGTAGACCACTCTCCTACTCCATTGGTAACCGTTGCTCCTAAGGGGATAGTAATAGCCCCTGCACAAATATCAGGAATTACCGTATTAAAAGAACCTGAAGGGGTCGGGCTAATAGGAACTCTAAGGGTTATCGTATCAGGAGTACAAGAACCATTTTGGGTAATCCAATAGATTTCTACGGTGTCCCCTACGTCCAGTGGGCTAGGTTCATATCTTACGCCTTGTGAATTACCAAAATTAAACTGTAATAATAAATTTCCATTTCCATTATGAGAGAAATAACTTGTTCCAATGGAAGTAAAACCTACCAATAAATCCGTAGAATCCGATTCGCAAACGGGTCCTTGATTAGAATTAAAAATACCAATAGGTTTAGGATAAACAGTAAGTTCTCTTTCAATTTGCAGGTTACTACAATTAGTTTGTGTTACATTCCAAACCAATTTAATTTGCCCTTGGTCAAAAGGAGAAGAAGTATAAGTGGCATTAGGGTAATTGACATCAGAAAAGAATCCCATTCCATTAGGGGAGGTCCAGAAACCGGAAGCTCCACCTCCTACAGAAGCCCCTAAGGGAGCAGTAGTCTCTCCAGCACAAATAGCAGGTGGTGCCGCAGGAAAACTTCCTATAATCACGTTATTAGAAATTACCAAAGGCTGGGTAAAAACTATAGAATCACATACGCCATTACCAATCGTCCAAGTAATATTGATAGTTTGTCCTGCATCGGCTACAGAGGAATAATAGACGGCATTGGGATCTCCAAAATTACTAAAAGTACCTTGCCCATTCGTAGACCAGATGCCTCCTCCAACGGTTACACTTGCATTCAAAGGAATGGAACTTCCTCCCGCACATATTGTCGGCAAAACCGTAGTAAAATTTCCTACAGGGGGTTCATCTACCTGTACCAGTTTAGAATAATAAACAGGGGGACAACTGCCCGAAGTAACCACCCAAGTTAATGTAATTTTCTGCCCTGCATCAAGCGGAGAGGATATATATTGTGCATTAGGGTCAAAGGCATTAGAAAAAAAACCTGCCCCAGAAGTAGACCATATTCCCGTTCCTACGGTTACAGAAGCATTTAAAGGAATGGTAGGGTCTCCCGCACATATCGTAGGAACAGAGGTATTAAAAGAACCCAAGGGACTATCCCCTACGGTAAGATAAGTTTTTGCAGTATCATTTGGACAGCCTGCACTACTTACTACCCATAATAATTCTATGGTATTTCCTGCATCTAATGGGGAAGGGATATAAGTGGTATTAGGGTCTAAATCATTAGTAAAGGTACCATTAGCTAATGCTCCTAAGAACCATTGCCCCGTACCATTCACAGCGCTAGCCCCAAGAGGAGCAGAAGGCGTAGTGCCACAGGTTGCAGGTTGTATGGGATTGACAATAGCAGTAGGATTTCCTCCTACTATTACATTTTGGCTATAACTTTGAGAGCCCAAACAATAAGGCGTACTTACCGTCCACGTTAAAGTAACGGTAGTGTTGTTATCTAAAATAGAAGAAATATACTGAGCATTAGGGTCATTAGGATTTGTAAAAGAACCTGCTCCCGAAGAAGACCAGACCCCTACCGCACCATTACCACTAATCGTTGCCCCGAGAGGTATGGTAATTCCACCTGCACAAATGGGCGGAACCACCGTACTAAAACTTCCTGACGCGGGAGTTAATACTTTGACATACACAACATTAGTAATAGCCGTATCACAAGTCAAATTAACAGCCCTAAAATAGGTAGAAGCCGTTAAATTCACATAAGTATAAGAGGCAGTATTCGCCCCAGGAATATCAGACCAAAAAGTAATTCCATTCGGGGAAGATTGCCATTGAATATTTCCATTGTTCCCTGTAACCGTTAAATTGACATTATCGCCAGAACAAACACTATCCGCACTTACTGACGCTACGCCCGAAACAGGATAAGGAGCCACATCTACTTGTATAACATCTGTAGTATCACTACAAAAACCATTAAAAGCAATGGCACGATAATAAGTAGTACCCGTTATAGGTCCCGCTAATAAGACTTGACCATTACTTCCTAAATTCACACTATTATTCCAGGTAATATTATCATTTGATTCTTGCCATTGTATACTTGTCCCTGTAAAATTAGTAAAATATAAAGGGAAATTAGTATTTTCACATACTAAAGTATCATTAGATTGCACTGAAGCCACCGCGGAAGGATAAACATTCAAATTCATTACCGCAGTATCTTGACATCCACAACTATTAATGGCAATAATCTCTAAATAATGATTAATAGTAAAAGTATCTACGGACCAACTGCCCGTTAAATTAGAGTTAGTCAAAACACCATCTATCCAAAGTTGATAAGAATCAGCATTATTAGCATTCAGAGAAAAAGTAAAATTGGCATTAGGGCAAATCGTTGTATCAGGATCATTAGTAGTGATACCATTGATTTGAATAGGACATAAAGAAAAATTCGTAGAAGATTGATAATTAAAAGCTGCTCGGGGAATAGGATTTCCTTGAAAATCATTAAAAGCACCACGATTAGTCAACCAATTCATAGAACTTATTGCATTACAATCGGCAACCTTAAACTGAATACGCGCAATTCTAGTAAATGTAGCAGGAACTTGCACCCCACAAGGAGGACTAGGCGGAAATGCACAAGAAGTATTCGATAAAACAGATAAATTTAAAGTATTAGGTGGAAAAATAATTTTTGACAAGTTCATTGATAAATAAGACTTACTAGAAGAAGGATCCGAACCTGTAATGTCATAATCGCCCCTTTGTATAATTTTAGGACCATCTATGTTTAAAGGATCTATGCTTACAAAGGCTGATGGATTAGCTACCTGAAACACAAAATTGGAAGCCCCTAATAAAAAATTGAGAGAATCTGTACGAATATAAACATCCACAAATAAAGCATCACCTACCCCTCGCACCTGCTCAATTTTCACTGTATGGCTCTGCCCTAATAATAAATTCTGCTTCGCACCAAAATATAAATATGAGCAAAAAAGTATAATAATGTTTACTACCTTCAATTTTTTAAGCATAAATTCCAAGCTATATTTAGCCATTCAAAACGTAAAGTTACTAATCTTTTTCTTTTCTTACAAAAAACTTTTCTACAATGGAAAAAATATCGTATCAAACTGTTAAATTTGTGGATTAATTGGATTATACTCATAAGATTTTATTCGCTTTTTAAAAAAATTCCCTATACATTTGCATTACAATGTTTATGAGTATAAAAAGGCTCTACCTAATCACTATCTTATGCTATCTTTTTGGTTATTGGCAAAATCTTGAAGGGCAAATTATCGATACTATTCGAGAAAGATGTATCACACAAAAAAATTCTGTCAATGATAATATCAACATTATCAGTAGAATGGTAGTTACAGCCAAACAGCCTCAAAGAGTAACTAAAAAAGGTAAAAAAATAAAAAATGGCTACGATACTTATTATATTCATGTCATTAGAGCTCGAGAAGTATGGATTAAAGTTACGAAAGTAAAACAAGATTCTTCTATCATTTATGATGTGCAAAAATATTTTGTTTATCATGGTCTAGAACCTTCTTACCTAGATTCAGCAAAAATTTCTAATAGAAATAATGTTCCTATTTATCTAGCAATTGCAACAAAAACCAAAAAACTATCAGACTTTAAAACGCATTTTACTTCCAATGCACTTTTTTTAAAAGGAATGATTGATAACGCTGATTCTTTAATCCGTTTTCATGATAACGAACTTAAAAATACTAATTATTTGAAGAAAAAATTAACAGAATGGAGCAAACAAAAAACAAATTTATACCCATCTATTGAAAATGAAATTGAAAAATTAATCAAAGAAAGAGATCAATTAAGAGGTGGCGTTGATGTTCAAGATGAAGACACTTTAGTTGCTCAGGCTAATAAAAAACATAAAAAAAATACAGAGCAAGATAGTTCACAGGTCAATCAACAAAAAGAAAAAAAGGAAAACCCACCGCAAACAGCCCTAGAAAAGAAAAAACAAGAAGAAAAACAAAAAAAAGAAGCTGAAAAAAAGAAAAAACAAGAAGAAAAGAAAAAGAAAAAAGAAGCAAAAAGAAAAAAGAAAAACTCCAAAAAGAAACCCAAAAAAGAAAAAGATACTACCCACAAAACCGTCAAAGATAGTTCTAAAATATGGAAAAGAGAATATAAAAAACTAGATAAACAACAAAAAAAACAAGGATTTAAACCTTCCAAAGAATCTAGAATAGAACAAAAAATTCGTAATAAAAATGCTTTAATTAAAGAATTTGAGGCACTTAGAAAAAACGTTGAATGGATTGTTATTAATGATTATGACCTAGAAAAAGAAGACTCACTCATACTTCTTGCTATCAATGAAAAACTCTATCGTACCCACCTCCATTTAAAACAACAAGAAGAAGACTTAAAATTATACAAAGATTTTAAAGCTTCAAAAGGTAAAGATAAAAAACTTTTAAAATTCTTTTTATCACACTATTATGCAGTTAGCTTTAAATATACCATTAGAACAAATCCTTATGATTTACCTAAATTTATTCCCGAAGAAGTAAATCAAAAAGGTATTACACAAGCAGACCAAAACAAACATAAAGTAAAAAGAGGATTTTTTAATAAATTATTGTTTTGGAAAAAATGAATATAACACTATTGAAATTATTCCTTATTTCTTTTCAAAATCTATGCAATTTTTGATTCCAGCTTCTTCTACACTTTTAAATCTTTTATCACTGTTTGAGAAATTTAAACAAAGCTTAAACATTTTATCCGAACTAAATTCAGCAATTCCCTCCCATACAAGATGCTTTTTACCTGTTTCTTTTTCCTGAATAATCAAATCCAATTGAATAGGATTTTGAGAATAATCTATGAAATATCTTAGCTCCACTGACATGTTATCCAGTTGAAAATTACTACCCAAAGTATTGTTATTTGTAGTAAGTTCAGCAGTTCCGTTTGGATTCAGTTGTAATGTAACTAAAACATTATCAGAATCATAACCAGACCAAAATCCCAAATGAGCTTCTTTAGATAATTCAGAATTTTTATTGCAAGCAAATAAAAAAATAATAAATAAAAACTTTAAAATTGATAAATTTTTCATGATAACAAATTTACCACAAATATAATCAATATTTATACAATCATTTGCATCAATCTATTCTGCATGTCAAATTCCTGAAATTTGCCTTTAAATTCAGAAGTTACAGTGGAACTGTTTATGTCTTCAATACCTCTTGAAATAATACAATAATGCTCAGCATCAATTATTACTGCAACATGTTCAGTATTAAGTGCATCTTGAAGATAATCAGCTATTTGCAAAGTGAGTCTTTCTTGCACTTGAGGTCTTTTTGCAAAATATTTAACTACACGATTGAGTTTAGAAAGACCTACTACTTTTTCATTAGGAATGTAAGCAACATGAGCTTTTCCAACAATAGGCAAAAAATGATGTTCACAAGTAGAAGTAAAATGGATATTTTTTTCAAGTAGAATTTGATGATAACCATATTTATTTTGAAATAAAGATAATTTGGGCAAATTATTTGGATTTAAACCTTCAAATATTTCTTTTACATACATTTTTGCAACTCTTTTGGGTGTATCTTTAAGGCTATCATCAGATAAGTCTAGCCCCAATATATTCATAATTTCTGAAAATTTTTCAGAAATTAGTTCAACTTTTTCATCATCGCTCAATAAAAAAGCGTCATGACGCAAAGGTGTGTTCAAATCACTATTCATGAGTAATTTTTCAATGTCCTTTACTTGATTTTTCATTATGGTATTTATTTTTAAAATGTTATAAATTATTCTTCACCTTTATATTCAATAAAATTTCTTTCCGTTTCATACAATTTAACGGAATAGAGTTCAGCTTCTTCAATATGGGGTTTTATTTGATTCCAGATTTGAATTGCAAAATTTTCACTAGTTGGTATAATACCTTGCATAAAATCAACGTCCAAATTTAAGTTTTTATGGTCAACTTTATTGATTATTTTTTCTTCTAGTAGATTTTTCAATTTTTTTAAATCATAAACGTAACCAGTTTCAGGGTTAGGTTTGCCCACCAAAGTAACTTCTAATACATAATTATGACCATGCCAATTAGGGTTACTACAACCACCAAATATTTCCTGATTTTTTTCATCAGACCATTTAGGATTGTATATTCTATGGGCAGAATTAAAATGAACTTTTCTAGTAATGTAAACTTTCATTGTACAGTGGAATAACAAATATAAAAAAAATATCATTCAAAATGAATGATATTTTTTTTAAAAAACTATAAAGGAAAAATTAGTATTCCAAATCATTAGGCGAGAAATCAGTCCAGCCTTGTGTCCAGTCTGTTATATCAAATGCGCCTCTAAAATCTGTTTTTTCTAAAAGAGGGCTTACAAATCTTAAAGATTGAATATTTGCTCCAGATTTTAGTGAAGAACTACTTGAAGGTAAATAAATAGGAGTAGTAGAATAAATATCAGATAAACCAAGGTCATTGAGATTTTTAATTAATTGATTAGCATAATCAATTTTTTTGTACCAACTTTCAATATTAAATGAAGCATTAGTAATTAAACTATCTTTTAGCCAATTAGAAACTACACAACCTTGAACTTCTAACATTCCAGCACCTGCGTTAGATACGGTCTCAGGTCCATCTAAAAATAACGATTGATTATGACCAATTATAACAGAATTTAGTAATGCTAAGCGTGTGTTGTTTTTAAGGTGAACTGCATTTGATAAATTTACATTTGTGTTATAACCAACAAAAGTACAATTTACAAATGTAGGTGTTGTGATAGGAGTATTAAAACTACCTCCAAAATCATTTTCGGAAAATAAACAATTGGCAGAAGAGGTTGGAGAAGATTTATCTTTATGAGAATAAGCAAATTGCACAATACCAGAATAACCAAAAGAAGTTCTGAAATCCGTTAAACGGTTTCTTAAAGAATACAGATATTTACAATTGACTGTCCCGCCTATAAATTCAAAGGCATCATCATCACAATCCGTGATTTGGATATAACTAACTTGTGTTCCTGAACCTACCCCGCCAAAAGTTAATGCATTCCATTTTGTAGAGTTGCTAGCTGTTTGAGCTTCAATACCTCCAGCAAATTCAATTCTAACATATTTTAAAATTCCTGAATTGTCAGCAGAATTACTACCACCAAATGTAGTTCTTGCAGTAGTTAAATACTCGTTGGTTTGTAAATTGACAGGAGCATTACCCAAAATAATTATTCCAGCCCAATCTCCTTTTGCTCTTTGACCTTTAGATTTGTTTGAGGTAAAAATTATAGGTTTATCAACAGTACCTTCTGCAATAATTTTAGCTCCAGGTTTTATAATTAAAGCTCCTTTAGTTTTTGTAGAATTATTGTAAGAACATTTAATAATGGTTCCTGGTTCAATGGTGATGGTTGCTCCATTTTCTACAGTTATAGGTCTATCCATTATATAAATAATACTAGACTTTAAAGTAATATTACTTTTAATTGGAGTTTGTAAAGTCTCAGTGGTTCTACCATTATTATCTGTACCAACTGGAGGAGGTGGTGGCGGAACAGGGCTTGTACAACTAGTCTTTAATACAATTACTGCAAGAATTATAAACCAAAAGCGCATCATTTTAATTTTTCCCAAATATAATCTAAATGCAAAAATAATCAAGAAATTTAAATTTTCAAAAAAAATTATAAGTTTGGGAACTTTTTTAAGAAAATGTATCAACAATTAAATGTGTAAAAATGTAACACTTTAGGTAAATGAAATTGCTATATCTTTGCAGTCCAATCTAAAATGCAGCTAAAAAGTTTAGAACTATTTGGTTTTAAAAGTTTTGCAGATAAAACTAAATTAAATTTTGATAAAGGTATCACTGGTATTGTGGGTCCTAATGGATGTGGCAAATCAAATGTTATTGATGCGATTCGTTGGGTATTAGGAGAGCAAAGCACTAAAAACCTTCGTTCTGATAAAATGGAAGAAGTTATCTTTAATGGCAATGAAAAAAGAAAACGTTCCAATTTAGCAGAAGTTTCAATTACTTTTGAAAATACCAAAAATTTGCTTCCAACAGAATTTTCCTCTATAACTATTACCAGAAAACTTTTTCGAGAAGGTGGTTCTGAATATTTCCTAAACAATGTTCCATGTAGGCTTAAAGATATAGACTCTCTTCTTTTAGATACAGGTATTGGTCCAGATTCTTATGCTATCATTGAGTTAAAAATGGTAGATGAACTTCTTAATGATAAAAATAATACGAGAAGAGAACTTTTTGATGAAGCCGCTGGCATATCCAAATATAAAATTCGTAAAAAAGAAACCCTAAAACGCCTAGAAGCCACTGAGCAAGATTTAGTTCGTATTGAAGATGTTTTACAAGAAATTGAGAAAAATTTAAAAAATTTAGAAAAACAAGCAAAAAAAGCAGAAAAATTCTTAGAATTGAAAAAAAATTATCGCTTGGTAAGTTCTCAATACGTTTATCTTAAATCTCATGCTATTAAAACAAAAGAAAGTGAAACTCAAATACAACAAAATCAAATTCATGACCAAATTCTTGAACTAAAAACTCAAAATAACCAATATGAAGCCATGCTTCAAGAGCTTCATAAAGAACTTTTATTGCAAGAAGAATTATTGGTAAATAGACAAAAAAAACTTAATCAAATTTCTGAAGAAATTCAAAGCCAAGAAGCAGAAAAAAATCTTTTAAAAGAAAAAAATAAATTTCTTAATGAAAAAATTGAAAGTTTGAAAACCTCTATTGTTAAAG
>CAZBPK010000066.1:0-11975 GCA_964493765.1 uncultured Bacteroidia bacterium
ATTGATAGCAAGCGTATTACTTATGTAGGATATGGTAACACCAAACCTATCGCAGACAATAAAACCAAAGAAGGTAGAGCTATTAACAGAAGAATAGAAATAGAAATTACCAAAATGTAACAGAAAAAATCGCCTGTCTGCGCATCATGCATGATGGATGTTTCCCACAAATTTCAAAAATAGCAAAAATTTAACTTGTTAATCCATTGATTTTTATTCAAAATACTTCCTTGATTTTAGAAATTTCATTATAATGATAGAATTTCAAAATTTTTATTATTTTTGCAAACTCAAAGTTAAAAATGCAAATATTAACCGTTCATCAACAAATTTTAGAATTTCTAGAAACTCAAAAAGATAAATATTTAAACGAACTTTTTGAAATATTAAGGATACCTTCTATTTCTGCGGATACTCAATATAAAAACAAAGTTTTAGAAACTGCGGAATGGCTAAAGAACCATGCATTAAGCTTAGGTTTTGATAACGTTCAATTATTACAAACCGATGGTTTTCCTGTTTTATATGGTGAAAAAATCATCAATCCAAATTTTCCTACGATTATTATTTACGGGCATTATGACGTGCAACCTGCTGACCCTATTGATTTATGGCAAACCCCTCCTTTTGAACCTACTGTAAGGGACGGTAAAATTTATGCTAGAGGGGCTACCGATGATAAAGGTCAATTTTTTATGCACTTTAAAGCTTTTGAATTACTCCAAAAAACTACGGGTTTACCCTGTAATGTAAAATTAATGATTGAAGGCGAAGAAGAAGTAGGTAGCCCTAACTTAGGTCCTTGTTTAAAAAAATATAAAGATTTATTTCAAGGAGATGTAATTTTAGTTTCCGATACTTCCTTGATTGCCAATGATATACCTTCTATTACTACAGGTTTAAGAGGCTTGGCTTATCTAGAAGTCGAAGTAACTGGTCCCAATCGTGACTTACATTCTGGTACTTATGGTGGTGCAGTTTATAATCCTATCAATGTACTTTGCCAAATGATTACAAAACTTAAAAATGATGATGGGGTTATTCAAATTCCTCATTTTTATGATGATGTAATTATTTATTCTGATGAAGAAAGAAAATTAATGGCAGAGGAACCTTTTGATTTGGACGAATACAAAAAATCTTTAGATATAGAAGAAGTGTATGGTGAAAAAGGTTATTCTACTATTGAAAGAACGAGCATTCGCCCTTGTTTAGATGTAAATGGTATTTGGGGTGGATACATAGGAGAAGGTGCAAAAACTGTTTTACCTTCAAAAGCTTATGCAAAAATTTCTATGCGTTTAGTTCCTAACCAAGACCCCGACAAAATTACTCAATTATTTACAGACTATTTCTTATCCATTGCTCCAAAAGGTGTTAAAGTAAAAGTTACCCCTCATCATGGTGGGAAACCTGTTTTAACTTCATTGGATTCAGATGCCTATAAAGCTGCAAGTCGTGCAATGGAAACCTCTTTTGGTAAAAGTCCTATTCCTACTAAAGGTGGTGGATCTATTCCAATTGTTGCTTTATTTAATGAAATTCTAAATACTCCTACTGTTCTTATGGGGTTTGGTTTAGATTCTGATGCTTTGCATTCTCCAAATGAACATTACGGAATTTTTAATTTCTTTAAAGGCATAGAAACCATAGCGTTATTCCATCACGAATTGAAAAAAATTCATGGATAATGAGAGTTTACTTTATCTTATAGCACTTTTAAAAGCTGAAAATATTGGTCCCGTTTTAGCCAAAAATATTATTCAGTACTTTGGGAATGTACAAGAGGTCTTTAAAGCCTCAAAAAAACATTTTATAATGATCCCTAAAATCGGTGAGAAAACTGCTAATGATTTATCTCAAATCCATTCTAATTTAAAAGAAGCAGAGAGTATCTTAAATCAGTGTGAGAAGTTAGGAATCCGTATTTTAGGTTATCAATCTGAGGATTATCCTACTTTACTCAATGAAATTTATGACCCTCCTTTAATTTTGTATGCAAAAGGTTTTGTTTCTAACAATTTGTGGGGAGTAGGAATTGTTGGGACAAGAGCTTCAACAGATTATGGTAAAGAACAAACCCATGATTTAGTGGAGTATTTAGTTCAAAATCAAATTCATATTATCAGCGGCTTGGCTTACGGTATAGATTATCATGCTCATAAAAGATGTGTAGAATTAAAAGGTAGAACTATTGGAGTTTTAGCTTGTGGGATTGAAAGTATTTATCCAAAAGCTCATGAAAATCTCGCTACAGAAATACTTTTACAAGGCGGTGCAATTTTATCAGAATATCCACCCGGAGCGAAAGTGAATCCCATGAATTTTCCTTTAAGGAATCGTATTATTTCAGGATTGAGCAAATCGGTGGTCATTGTTGAAAGTGGGGAACAAGGCGGAGCTATGATTACTGCACACTATGCTTTCGAGCAAAATCGCGAAGTTTGGGCTATTCCCGGAAAAACTACCGATAAAAAATCACAAGGCTGTAATTTGCTAATTCAAAAAAATATTGCTAAAATTTATAGGCATCCTTCCGATGTTTTGGAAGATTTAAAAATACCTTTAGAAAAATTCCCCAAACCTCATCAAACTTCTTTATTTTTGGACTTAACTCCTGAAGAAGAAAAAGTTATGCGATGTTTAAATCAAGAAAGTTTAGAATTAGACCTGCTCAGCGAAAAAACAGAGCTGGAAATGTCTATTTTATTAAGCACTTTACTTTCTTTGGAAATCAAAGGTTTAATTACTCAACTACCGGGTAAAAAAATTGTCAGGAGTTAAAGAAGAATATTTAAGATTAGACTTTTTAAGGCATAAACCAATAACTCCATTTTATCACTAATGCTCTATTTTTAATGAATATACGTTCGGTTTCATAGTTGTCTGTCCAGACAATAAATAAATCAGACATAGGGGCAAAACGCCATTGTAAACGTGAATTAATATTAAAGTTATTGGTTTGGGTGTTATATTGTAAGAATGTAGTAAAAAATAGGGACCGAGTAAAGGTTAATTCAAAACGTGTGCTTAACAAAAGTAAAGTAGTGTTAGCATAGGGTTGGGGTAGCATAATTCTATTAAAATCTAAGGAAATGCCATAAGCTCCCCATGGTTGTGTGCGAAAATTTAAACTAGCATTGTTATTCCAAATTTTTCCATTAAAATAGCCTCCATAAGTACTACTAATACTGTAATTGATTACTTTTCGGGGATTCGAATTATAGGAAACATTAAATTGCTTGTAATAATAATTACCTTCAGGTAACGGTTGAGAATTTGTACGAGAGGGGTCAAAGGGGAATAAAAGTTTGGTAAAAATTTCTCTAGCAGATAAAGAAAATGCTTTTCCATCTTGGAAATTGGAAGTCAGATATACACTTAAATACCTATCAAGCCAATTCATTTGTTTATTATAGTAGCTATCCATATAAACTCCTGTAATAATGTTGTTGATTACACTATTTTTAGGATAAAATTTTCGGGATATATCGGGTTCTAAACGAATTACATTTTTTCTAGGTATAAAACCTACTTCCGCATTATAATTTTCACCAATATATTCATGATTATAATTCCAACCCCATCGCATGGTATTGTAGCTAATCCAAACCGCTTGAGCAAATGCATCTTTAGGTTGATTGGGAGAAAAAGAATGATGAAAAAATGTTTTTCCAAAAATTTTATTGTTGTTCGTTTGAAAATTAAAATCCAAACCTGCTACTCTATTAAAATCTAACGGATTTGAGGTGTTTTGCCTATTTACTAAAATTCCTGCTAAATTTGATTTCTTGCCAACTAGCCTTTGTGTAGCAGCAACAAAATAATTTTGAGGATTTAATCCTAAATTACCCATGCCCTCGGTTTGCATATCCATGATTCCTATTCTCCAATTTTGATTGACTTTTCCGGATAATCTTGCTCCTGCAATAATTGGTACGGCTTGTCCGTTATATAAGCCAATTTGTCTTGAAAAGAAAGGTCTTATATTTCTAAAACCAAACCTAGCAAATAAATCAGAATTTTCTATAAAAAACTCTCTTCTTTCAGGAAAAAATAAGCTAAATCTACTCAAATTAGTAATTTGAGCATCAACTTCTACCTGTGAAAAATCTGGATTTACTGTAATATCTAAATTAAGGGAGGAGGTTACTCCAATTTTTGCATTTAATCCTGCGTTAGGTTGTAATTGATTTTTATTTTGTTGATAATCAGAAAATTGTCGAAGGGTTAAATAAGGTATTAAGGATACATTCTTTCCTGCTTTTTGTGGTTCTTCTTCCCAGATAAGTTTGCCAGCATAAGGTAAAAAAGAAATATTATAAATTCTGGGTACTCTTGACCAATTGGAAGTTTCATTAATTTTTAAATTTTGACGATGGAAATTAATTCCCCATTCTTTAATTCCTGATTTATAACGAATAGATTTAAAAGGGATAAACATTTCGGCTATCCATTCTCCTTCTTTTCTTTTTACTTCTACGAACCATTTGTTATCCCAAATAGTAGAAACCCCAAAAACTCCTCTATCTTCTATTAGCCCTTCTCTTTGTACTCCATAAGGATTGACACCAAAGCTAAATCCGTTGGTTTTATCATTGAGAGGGTCTATAGTAACCACGAAAGCATCACTGGAATTAATGGAAAAATCTCTTTTTAAACTTTGTACTACAAAAGGTTGGAAAGTGCTATCTTTACATATTGCTGCAACATAAATTCCTTGATTGTTATGAAGTATTTTTACTTCTGTACAAGTTACAGCCATTAAGGTATCATAAGGAAAAGACTGACAAAAGCCTGTGGCAATATCAGAAAGTTGCCATTCAGGTTCATCTAACTCTCCATCAATTTTTAAAGTCGTTTCAATTTTTTTAATAACTATAGATTTTTGGTCTTCCACTAAGCTACCTTGTGAAAATCCAAAATGAAAAGTACAACAAAAAATAATGATAAAAATGAGTAATGGCATTTGGGCTTGCAAAGATAATTTATTATTTTTCGACTTTCTTTAAAACTTATGATTTGTAAAAAATAATTTACTAACAACCTTAAGTTTTTGATAAAAATTTAATGGGTAAATAGATTATTAAAATTTATTGACCAATACTGCGAAAAATTGGGTATCAAATCCAAAGGTTGTTTATACAAAAAAAGCTGCCCTTAATGGACAGCTTTTTTTGTAAGGTAAAAATCAAATTAGAAATTCCAACGATATTGTAAGCAGAAGCTTCTTTGTGCGCCCATAGAACCGGGTATCATAGCATATTCTTCATTTAATAAATTAAAGATATGGAAGGAAACGGTGTTTTTACGAATTTGATAGGATAAAATTACATCAATAACACTAGCACCTTTATTGTGTTTCTTACGAAAATCAATTGCACCTGGAATAGCTAAACCGAAAATTTTATCTACATTCACCATGTGGCTATTGTAACGATAATTTATCATAGTAGAGAATTGTTTATAACCTACCTCAAAACTACTTCTAAATGTAGTTTTACTACGATATTTTAAAGTATAAGGTTGGTCTTGAATAGCTTTTTTTCTTTGCTCTTCAGAAACAATATTTTCGTAAGCACCGATAGCAAGAATCAAGTTAGGATCATCATTACCATCAAATTTCACTCTTTCTACTCTAGAGCTGTCAGGATTTCCAGTATTGGGGTCAATAGGATAATATTCTAATTCTTTTAAACCATCTTTATTAACAGGGTCAATAAGAGTAAGACCACCTCCCCATCCAAAAACCCAATTACCTGCTTTTCCATCAACATAACCATTAAATTCTAAACCATTAATAGATGCATTGGTAATATTTTGAGCAGAGAAACCAAAGGAAGTTAAAGTAGAATTGGAACGGTCAAATAGGAACTCCACCATGTTATTAAATTGCATTGTGAAAGCTGAGGCATCAACAAATCCCTTCCAATCTCCAAATTTGAACAACTGTTTAACCCCTAATTCAGCGGTATATCCTTTTTCAACTTTAATGTTGGGATTAGGTAAAACTAAAACACCACCAGCAGAAGTAGTTGTATAACGTTCTGCAACAGAAGGACTTCTTAATCCTTGTCCTGCAGAAGCACGAAGGAATGTTGCTTTGTGAATTCTATAATTTAAACCCAAACGTGCAACGGGTTCATTCATAGTAACTAATCTTTCTGAACCAATTCTTTCTACTTTCTCTAACTGACCAAAAGCATTTCTTTTAAAATCAAATTTATCTCCTTCAATGACTTCATATTGGTATCTCACTCCAATGGAACCGTTTAATCTCCCCCATTTGACATCAAACTGTAAAAAAGAACCAATTTGGTCACCAAAAGCTTTACCAAATGTTTCTTTTGCAAATACACGATTTCTCTGATGGCTAACACCTGCTAAACCTGTTAAGTTAAATCCCGAACTATCAGTTGCAGTTACTAATCCTTTAATGAATTGAAAATCATTGTAAATTAGAGTAGCATTACCAGATTGTCCTGTATTAATTTTATTATCTTGGTGGAATAAACGACCACGATATACATATCTATCGCCTTTTTTTGTAAGATATGCTACTGTTGGGTCTAAAGTATATCTTTGTAACCATTGATAAGACAAGAAACCATCTCCTGCAATTAATTGTAATTTAGGGTAACCTCCCCAAGCAATAAAAGTAGCTGAAGAATCTAAATTTGCTTGTGCATTAAGACCAATATAAAGCCCTTCTACTTTGGGGATATAGTATTTGGTCATTAATAAAAATCTACCACGATTAGAAAATTCTTCTTGTTTAAATCCTGAATTCCTGATAAGGTCTAATTGGGTAGTTAAATCGAAGTTTTTAATTTTACGGGAGTGGAATGCGTGAACAGAAGTATTAACAGCAGAGCTTCTGCCGTCCCAATTAGCCGATTTATCGCGGGGATTACCAAAAACTTCATGTCTAATTCTTACCGATGTTTTGGGTACAATGGTAGGGTCAGAAGTTAAAACATTGATAACGCCTCCCATAGCTCCTGCTCCGAATAATACAGAAGAAGCCCCTTTGATAACTTCTACTTGTTTGATGTTATCCGTAGGGAGCATATCAAAATTGGTTCCTGACCTGTCAGCAGAAATCATAGGTAAACCATCTAGCATAGTCAAAACACGAGTTCCAGAGCCGTAGGTATAACCTGCGGAGCCTCGGATATTAGGCTGGTCTTTCATGATGGTAATTCCCGAAGTTTGTTCCATGGCTTTTAATAAATCGGTGCTTGCTTGAGCATCTAATTGCTTGGGCTTTAAAGTGGCTACAGAAATCGTAATTTCTTCTGCTTTCTTTTCATAACGAGAATCCGTTACAATGACCTCTTCCGTAGTAGTTCCTTCTGCCACTAATTCAATATTCCTTTGAATTTTTTCTTCTTTAATATTCTTGATTTCTATTTCTTGTTCTTTGTAACCTACATAAGAAACTTTTATTTTAATAACCTCTGCTTTATCTATTTCAAAAGAATAACGCCCATCTAAATTGGTACCGACCACAATTTGCCCATCATTTACATTGATTTTAGCACCGGGTAACTCTTCGCCTGTTTGAGAGTCTACTACTTTTCCTGTAATAGTAATTTTTTGTGAAAAACTATAAAAACTGATAAAAAGTAAAAAGAAAAATATTTTGATATATTTCATCTTATAATAAATATTTTGATTGTAGCGAATATCTTTTATTTAAAATAAAACCTTCCCGTAAATTTAGGAAGGTTTTTAATAATAGAATATTTTTTTATTGATTAACTACTAGCTTATGAGTAGTTTCACCTTTATCTGTAGCGATTTTAATGAAATAAAGCCCATTAGGAAGGGGATTTTCCATGAGGTTTAAATAGTAATCCCCAGGAGTTTGTGCGGGACGATAGAAACTGTTCCATTTTTTACCTGTAACATCAAGAATTTCAATAGTAACATCAGTTGTATAATCTACGGCATAAAGTAAAGTAGCAGAATGTGAGGCAGGATTAGGATATACTTCGTATTTTAAGCCTTTATCCCATGATTTTGCTTTACCTACATTCCCAAGTACTCTTAAATGGTATTTAGCGGTGCTTGTATCATTAATACCTATATTTGTTTTAGCAAATAATTCAATCAAAACAGAATCCGTAGGATTGTTAGCAGTGGTAGGAGTTCCACAAGCATGTACGCAAGCAGTAGCTGGCGTATTATTATTGGGCGGAGTATAAATGCTATCGGTACGGTCTAGTACCAATTGAATGCCTGCAGGAACATTTGTAATACTGAGTATCTTAAATTCTGTAAACCTTGCAGTGATACCTCTTGAAGTGGTATCTTTGGGGAATACGACTTTTACTTCTTGGTCGTAATTAGTTCCCACATAAGCTGTATCAGCGGGTGGATAAAAGCCATTCACGTTACCATAATCTGCTGGATTAGGTGGTGTACAAGGTAAACACTGACCCATAACGTTTTGCACATAAAGTGCAATAAACATCATTATAAAAGTTATTTTTTTCATACTATAAATTTTTAAATTTGGTTGCTAAATTACGTTATTTTTTCAAACACAAAAAAAAATTAAAAAAAAAATTAAAATTTTACAGTAAAACTTTTCGTTCTTTGGGATTATGAAAAAATATTTATCAAAATTTGAAAATATAACTTTTTGAAATTCAAGTTCTAAAATTTAAAATTGCAATTTGCTGAGCTATTGACTGAGTAATATCCTGAAAAGCTTTTCCAATTAAGTTATCCACATTTAATGAAGTAGGTTTACCTTCATCACTGTTAATAGCCACTTGTTCTTGCATGGGAATTTGCCCTAATAAATCTACTTTCGCAAATTTTGCGAGTTTTTCTGCCCCGCCTTTTCCAAAAATGTAATATTTTTTTTCTGGAGCATCATCTGGAACAAAATAAGCCATATTTTCTACAATTCCCAATACTTTTACATTTACATGAGGGTTTTGAAACATAGTAACGGCTTTTAAAGAATCAGCAACTGCTACTTGTTGTGGGGTAGTAACTATAATAGCACCAGTGACTGGTAACATTTGAGCCATGGTAATATGTATATCACCAGTTCCAGGGGGTAAATCTACTACTAAATAATCTAATTCTCCCCAAAGGGTATCAAAAACCAATTGATGAAGGGCTTTAGAAGCCATTGGACCTCTCCATGCTAAGGCTTGTTCTGCAGGAACTAAAAAACCAATAGACATGACTTTCATTCCATATTGCTCTAAGGGAACCATTTTATTTTGCCCATTTATAACCTCAATATAAGGTTGTTTGCCTTGTAAATCTAATAGAATAGGGACACTGGGTCCATATATATCAGCATCTAAAATTCCAACTTTTGCTCCCATGTTGGATAAAGATGTAGCAATATTTACCGCAACCGTAGATTTCCCTACTCCACCTTTTCCTGAACCTACTAAAATTACATTTTTAATTCCTTTTAAACTATCTTTTTGATTTTTATTTTCTGTAACTTGAGCAGACATTTCTACCTCTACTTCAATCTGTTTGCCCAAAAAGTGATGAATCGCCTGAATACAAGCGTTTTTTATAGCCTCTTTCAAAGGACAGGCGGGTGTTGTAAGTACAACGGTAAATGAAATTTTATTTTCAGAATGAATGATAATATTTTTAATCATTCCCAGTGTAACTAAGTCTTTTTTTAAATCGGGGTCGTCTACATGGCTTAAAGCATGCAGAATATCTTTTTCTGTTATCATAATGAATAGTCTAACGTACAAAAGTGAAAAAAAATTTAGAAAAAGTAAAATTTCATTTAGAAATCCTAAGGATTCTTAGTACAAGCGTGAGGGATGTGTAGGGCACGAAGTGGCACTGCCTTTGGCTGCGAAATTTTGAGCAGGCAAAGGATTGCTGAAACGAAGTGAAACCCGAAGCAAGCCCGACCCTGAAGCTTTAGCGAAGGGGCACGCCCAAATAATTGACTCACAAAAACTCTTACTACTTGGCTTCTGCTTTAATGAGTTCTACTATGCTGGGGTCTAATAGGGTAGAAGTATCTCCCAAATGGGAAGTATCACCTTCGGCAATTTTTCGTAGGATTCTACGCATAATTTTTCCTGAACGAGTTTTGGGTAAACCTTTTACAACTTGGAGTTTATCTAATTTGGAAAATGCTCCAATTTTTTCTATAATTAAGCTTTGAATTTCCTTAACGAGTGCTTCTTCATCTACAGGACCTACACAAACCACATAAGCATAAATACCTTGTCCTTTTATGTCGTGAGGATAGCCAACAACGGCAGATTCTACTACAGCGGAGTGCATATTAATCACATCTTCCAATTCGCCAGTACCTATTCTATGCCCTGAAACGTTTATAACGTCATCTACTCTTCCAATGATACGGTAGTATTCATCTTTGTCTCTTTTGGCGCCGTCGCCTGTAAAATAATATCCGGGATAAGCAGTGAAGTAAGTTTGTTTGAAGCGTTCGTGATTACGGAAAACTGTACGTGCCATAGAAGGCCATGGAAATTTGATACATAAATTCCCTTCTACATCATTTCCATGAATTTCATTTCCTTTTTCATCTAATAACACGGGTTGAATACCTGGCAATGGTAAAGTGGCAAAAGCGGGTTTTAAGGGAGTAACTCCGGGAATAGGAGCAATCAAAATGCCTCCTGTTTCAGTTTGCCACCAAGTATCGGTAATTGGGCAACGTTTTTTTCCTACATTTTCGTAATACCATTGCCAAGCATCTTCATTAATGGGTTCCCCAACTGTACCCAAAACTTTCAAAGAAGATAAGTCTTTAGTTTTAAATATTTCATTTCCAAATTGTTCTAGAGCCCGTATGGCTGTTGGGGCAGTATACAAGATATTAACTTTATGTTTATCTACGACGTCCCAGAATCTACCATGGTCAGGGTAAGTAGGAACTCCTTCAAATAAAACAGTGGTTGCACCATTTAATAAAGGACCGTAAACCAAATAACTATGCCCTGTAATCCAACCTACATCGGCAGTGCACCAAAAGATATCGCCATCTTGATATTGAAAAACATTTTTGAAGGTATATCCTACATATACCATATATCCCCCAGTGGTATGTAAAACGCCTTTGGGTTTGCCCGTAGAGCCAGAAGTATATAGAATAAAAAGTGGGTTTTCGGAGTCCATACTTTCAGGCGGGCAGTTATCAGAAGCCTCTTGCATAAGTTCATGCCACCATAAATCTTTTGAAGCGTTCCATGAAATTTCGGTATGAGAATGTTTTAATACAATAGTTTTTTGGATACTTGGTGAAGTAATAAGTGCTTCATCAGCAATAGATTTTAGAGGTACATATTTTTCACCTCTGTAAAATCCATCTGCGGTAATTAATAAAGAACATTCCGAGTCATTGATACGGTCAGAAAGAGAGTTAGCAGAAAAACCAGCAAAAACAACGGAATGAATAGCGCCTATTCTTGTACAAGCTAGCATTGCCACTACTACTTCTATAGACATGGGCATGTAAATACATATTCTATCCCCTTTTTTTATACCTAAATTTTTTAGAATATTAGCAAATTTACAAACTTGAACGTAAAGTTCTTTATAGGTTATGGTTTTTGAAGGAATTTTGGGGTCATTGGATTCCCAAATCAAGGCAATTTGTTGGGCTTTATTTTCTAAATGCCTATCTAAACAATTTTCTGATAAATTACATTTTCCATTCTCAAACCATTGAACTTTTGGAGTGTGAAATTCCCAATTCAAAACTTTATCCCATTTTCTATGCCAAATAAATTCATTCGCAATATCGTTCCAAAAAATTTCAGGAGTTTCTATGCTTTTTTTATAAATACTTTTATATTCTTCAAAACTTTTTATACTGTATTGCATATCCTTTCTTTTTAGGTTGTAAAATTACAAATATAATATTATCTATCAAAATAGGTACTAAAAAATAAAATTTTTGATTTAGTAATATTGAATTGAAAAAAATAAAAAAAATAATT
>CAZBPK010000067.1:0-16890 GCA_964493765.1 uncultured Bacteroidia bacterium
TTATATATCATTGGGCTGAGAATCAAAAATTTATCCAAAGAAATTCACATCATAAAACAGATTTTTGAATACTAAAATAAAAGAAGAAGAAAATTTAAAGGTCAAATTAAATTTTCTTCTTTCTTAAATTATAAATTCAAATTATTTGCTTAAAAACTTTTTATTGAAAAGCTCAAATATTGTAGCATCAATTAATTCTAAGATTTCATCTGGAATTTTAGTGGAATCGGAAACTTCATCAAAACAAAAATTAAATTTTTCTTTTGCCTGTTTAGAAATTCTCAATTTAAGTTTTTGCCAACCTAAAGCTGGAAGCTCATCTTTACACCATGATTTTAAATCTTTTACGGTAAAAGAAAATGTTTCAAAATCATTTTCTTTTTGAACGTAACTAGATTTCTGGTGATTGTTTCCACCAAATAAATTTGTAATCCAAAACATAGTATTAACTTAATTAATTGTAATGCAAAATTACAAATTTAAACAATAATAAACAATATTGCTTAGCTAATTTATATATTAATTTTATGAAATGCTATTTTTATTACATGAAAGATAGTGATTTTTTTGTAAATATTTATTGGGGATTATATGACTTGGTTGCTTTTTTAGCTATATGTTCTAAATCTAAAGACATGGGTTTGGTTCCATTTTTAAGATAAAGTTCCATTTGGTCGTTATAGTGTGGAGAATCTTTTTTAGAAGAATTTCCATAAGCCTTAATGGATTCAATTTTTTGTAATCCATTTTCATTAAAATAAGCATAAATAATAAGGTCTTCACCACGCATAGCTTTAAATCGTCCATCTTTATCAGGTAATCCCATCATGGAAGCCAAAACATCAGGGTATCCACCAATTGCATAATCTTTGTTTCCTCTACGATGTCTCAATAAATCACCAAATCTTAATTCTAAAGTTCCAAAATGTTTAAGTAAATAATCTTTTGCAAATTTTAATCCACCAAGTAGCAAACTATCAGAAAGATCATATTTTTTCATAAATAATTTAGTAGAATAATTGAATTGTTTAAAAATAGGGACAAAGGCTAAATAAAATATAGAGGCTTGAATATTGGTAGTATCCATGGAACGGTTCCATTTTTTGAAAATATTGCAAATATCTTTGTATTCAGGATATTTTTCATCTAAGTTTTGCATTCTATACACTAAATCCATAAAAGTGCTTTCTTTAGGAAAGAATAAGTCATATTTAATGGCTTTTAATCTTGAGATTGAAATAGTATCACCATCTTTGTAAAGTTCACGAAACCTTAAACTTCTGTTATTGTCTTCCATTTCAAAACAAGCGACCTTGCATGGATAATTTTCAGGGTTCGGATTTTCGCCGGCACCTGTGCATTGGAAAGGTGTATGATTAACATTAAAAACATAACCGCATTTAGGGTTTAAAACTTGTGGGTGACTTGATATATCCATAAATCCTTCCCAATAAGTTTTACAGGTATTCCCCTGAATAGCACAAGACCAGTTAATTTCTTCAGCCATTCTTCTGGGGATTAGTCCATTTGAGATAAAAAAGATATTATCTTCTTTATCACCGTAGGTAATATTTTGTACAGGGATTGCTTGCATTTTGAGCACTTCATAAAATTCATGAAAGTTTTTACATTTACCCATTTTATACCATTGCTCTGCGGTTCTAAACTCTTGATTGGCAGCAAGCCTTAAAGAAAAAACTCCATGTTTTGTTTTTAAGGTAGCTCCATATTTACTCCAATACGTTTTTTGGGAAATTGGTATTGTAAAAAATCCCATTTTCACTTTTAATTTAGCTTTTCTTACTTCTAATTTGAGCCATTCGTTATCATATTGATATTCATTTGATTTTTTAGATTTCATGGTAAGTTGGTAAACATCAATTTTATCAAATAGGTTAGAAGTATGTGCCCAAGCATAATTATTCGTTACACCATGCAAAATGGAAACTGCACCAGGAAATGTACCACCATGAATGTTCATACCTTCA
Organism: uncultured Bacteroidia bacterium; assembly: GCA_964493765.1. Taxonomy (GTDB): domain Bacteria; phylum Bacteroidota; class Bacteroidia; order J057; family CALLMJ01; genus CALLMJ01. The sequence continues at coordinate 1,989 of CAZBPK010000067.1, forward strand.
TCAGAAATCATGTGTGCTTCATAAAACGCTACTTGACCCTCTAAAGGCTGATGAGCATTGATAATTACGGTTGTAAAGCCTTCAACAATTTTGTTTTTACTAAAAGCAAAAGCATTAGAAGCACCCTCAGGTTCTGGAAACAAAATTTTTCCATTGAGAATTGCTTTGATATTTCTATCCAAACCGGACATTAATGCTACTGACAATGCATATCCTTTCAAAACATCTCTTGGATTTATAGGAAATAATTTTTTGTATAATACCTCTTTGGGGTGTTTTTTTGCATAAGCATTTAATCCTTGACAATAACCTTCTAAAATTTTTAAAAAGTCAGGAGGAACAATATTATGAAACTCTTTATCTATAAAATCATCTAAACGAAGTAATTGATGAACATAATCTACTTTTGCACCTTCTTTTCCTGTAACTCTTCCAAGCATGTGCTTAGACATTAAATAAGTTTTTTGAATGGTCTCAAAATCATCTTCCGCATGAGCCCAAGCTAAACCATAAGATGCCTCTGCATCCGTTTTTCCGTGTATATGTGGTACTCCCCATTCATCTCTATAGATTTTGATATTTTCAGATTTTATTGGATACTTAAACTCATATTTATTCTGTGAAAATAAAAATTTAACATTGATTATCAAGAAAATAATAAAATATTTCATAAAATTATTTTAAGCTCAAAGTTATAGAATTTTTATACAAATAATCAAATTTATAATCTTGAGTTTTACAGAACTTTTTACTTTAATAAAAAATGTTTAAAAAAAACTCGAATTTAAAAATTAGTTAAAAATTTCAAATTAAGAAAAAAAAATCATAATATTGTAGCTAAAATTTTCAATGAAAAAAAATTTATTTTTGATATTCATAAGTCTTTTTATTCAAATAAAGGTATATAGCCAATGCCCCAGTTGTGGTAACTGGCAAAATAACTTAGGAGAAAATAATGTCAATTGTCCACAGGATATACCACAACCACCCACCTGTACAAGTTGTTCTAGTATAGGAACTTATGAATCCAATGCAGGGATAAGGCAAACTTGGGATTTTTCAGGAACAACGACTTTCTCTACAATAGGATTACCCCTAGGCTGGAGTTTTGCTAGCGCTCCTTCCCCTACAACCGCTGGGGCAGCTTTAGCTAATGATATTTTTGGACCTAGACACGGCTTGGTGCAACCTAACTGTTCAGGTAGTTGTTCCTTTACTAACTATTTTTGTATAGGCAATATAGCAAATTTGGTTTCCTCTGGAAGTCAAAAACTGGGTGGTAACTTTGATGGAAGAACTAACGTTTCCCAAAATTTATCTTATGTAGTGTTAAGAGGAGCCAATAATCCTGCATTGGTATCGCCCACATTTAATTTTTCAGGAGTAGAATCTTTCAAAATACAAATCTGGCTCAATGTCTCTGAAACCTCTTGCGGACAAATGAATAGTTGGGGAAGTTGTGTAGGTAACGAAGCAAGATTAGACTTTTCTGCGGATGGTGGAACTACTTGGTCCTTAGGAATGAGAATGACTACCAGTGCTTCTAACGTAGATATGTGTAGCAATTCAACCTCCAATACCTTTTGGTTACAGGAAGGTACTTGGAGCAGAGTGTGTATAACCGTATTTCGTTCTTCTACCTCTCCAGGAAATTTTTATACTTTTGCTTCTGCGAATACTGCACCTTCAGGAATCGTTGTCAACAGTGCGTATTTTACTAGCAATTTTAAATTTAGAATTGTTTATTTGCAGAGTGCAAGCTGTAATAACTCTTCTAGCACCAATCCGGGGCGATATTTAGCTGTAGACTACCCCGTAGTAACCTCTGGCAATCAAGTAATCCCCTGTGGAATTTCATTTATTAATATGTGCGGATTTGGAGCGGATAACAATGATGAAGGAGTAGGCTCCAGCACCAGCACTTCTACTAGTCTTACAGGTATAGGAAGCGTCAGAAGGGGCGTAAACCAAGCGGAAAGAGGCGTAGAAATTTTTACTTCCCAAAATGCAAGTTTCCAAAGCACAAATACTAGCGGCGGCTCTTTACCTACAAACTATAATTTGTGCGATGCAGAAGGGGGAGATGCTATTTGCGCAGACTGGTTAAGCAATAATAATAGTTATTTTGTTGTTTATGAATGTTTAACAGATTTTGAACCTAGTATTGGTAGTGTTCAAGTCAATTATTCCAAAGGGACTTCGCCACAATCCTTCCAACTTACAAAGGTAACTAGTGCAGGCAAGACCCCTGCTATTGGTTGGCGATGGTCAGGAAGTAGGTTTATTAATTGCTCAAATTCTGGGGATTTATTACCCGGTTGCAGTGCTTATCACTTCTCTACTACTTCCTTATCATTACAGTTTATCAGAGGATTTTATGGTTTATCTATAGACGGTCTGGGAAGAAGTTATGCTTATTATGGTCCAAATTCTTGTACACATTATTTTAATGGTCCATTTATTTCACCAAGAACCCAACTACAAGCAACCGTTTCAGCTCCTAATTATATCGCTTGTAATGGAACACAAGCCGTATTTATAGGAATATCCAATTTCTGCCAAAGTGGAACAGGATTTTCTGGAACTCCAACCGTTTCAATATATGGTCCTGATAACCCTTCACTTTTGTTTGAAACCATCAACTCAAATACGCTAGGAAGTAACCCTATTACTACTCCCGGAGAATATTTAATAGTAGCTAACTTGCCCTCCAGCCCTACTCAATGCCTAGACTGTAGACAAAAAATTTGTATAAATATATCTTCAATTGATATTACTAACTTAAACTGTTCCCCCCTATCCCTTCAATTTCATGATTTTCAATTAATTCCTCAAAAAGATCATTTACAACTTCAATGGTCAATACCTTGTGAAAATATTGATTATTTTCAAATCCAAGCATCCAACACTTTAAATGACTTTCAAAACATAGCCAAAATAGATGCAAATAAAAACCAAGAGTTTTATCAATGGAACTACAATAGAAATTCTTATAAATGGTTTAGAATTGAAGCCATTTCTAACAATGGAAATTCAATTTTTTCATCTATTCAAGAAAATTTAGGGGAGAAATTAAAACTTTATCAAATCCTAAAGGATAAAAATGCTATAAAATTCATAAACTTTCATGAGTTTCCAATACAAATAAGGCTATATGACTTAACAGGAAAAATAGTTTTTCAAAAAAATACTTCAGAGGAAACTATACCTATTTATTTAGAAAATTTATCCAGCGGGTTATTTTTTTTAGAAATACATTTTCCTGATGGAAGTAAAACGATAGAAAAAGTTTGGAAATAATTCTTACTTAGAATCAATCTAAAAGATTAAAAAAAGCCGCTAATGTTTCTTAGCGGCTTTAAAAACATTGTTTAAAAAAATTTATTTTACTTGATAATCAAAAGGTTCTAATAAATAAACCCCAGACTGAACATTAGAAAATACTTTCAATTGTTTGTATAGTTGGTATTGTTCTTTAGTTGCATATTTCTTGATTATATAAGTTTGAGCTTCTGTTTTGGTGAATTTTTTCCAGAAAGACTCAGGTTCAGGATAAGTAATAATTTGATAATCATCACCAAGACCAGCCATTTTGGCAACCATTTTAATGGCGTCATCTAAACCTCCAATTTCATCTACTAAACCTAATTGTTTAGCTCTAATTCCAGACCATACTCTTCCTTGAGCGATGGAATCAACAGCTAATGAATCGGTAAAATTTCTACCTTTTTTTACCACATTCAGAAAATCACCATAAATTCTATTAACACCTTGTTGAATAACTTTAGCTTCATATTCTGACATCGGACGGTTAGGATATGCTAAATCTGCATATTGAGAAGTTGTTACGCGGTCAAAGGTTATTCCTAATTTGTTGTTAAACATTTTTTGGGTATTTACTAATAAACCAAATACACCTATAGAACCAGTAATGGTAGTAGGTTCTGCAAAAATTTTCTGACAACCTGCGGAAATATAATAACCACCAGAAGCAGCGACATCTCCATAAGATGCAATAACTGGTTTATCTTTTTTAGCTAATTCAATTTCGCGTGCCATTACATCAGATGCTAATGCCGAACCACCAGGGGAATTCACACGAATAACAATTGCTTTAACGTTTTTATCCAATCTAGCTTCTCTTACTGCATTCACAAAAGTTTCTGAACCTACATTATCATCTCCGCTTTTACCAGAAACTATGTTTCCTACGGCATAAATGACTGCAACTTTATTTTCACTTTTTTTAGGTTCATAGTTTTTACCATATTTTAATGCATTCACAAATCTTACTTTTTCTTCTTTGTCTAAACCAGATTTCTTTTTCAATAAATCCAAAACTTCATCTTCATGCTTTGCTCCATCAATTAATTTATAGTTTATGGCATCAGCAGAACTTTGGATAGTGAGTTGATCAGCATATTTTTGTAAATCTTGAACAGACACTTTACGAGCCTTTGAAATATTCTCTAAAATATAGTTCCAAAAATCATCTAAAAAAGTTTGGACTTGAAGTCTATTTGCATCAGACATTTTATCGAGAATAAAAGGTTCAATAGCAGATTTAAAAGTACCTACTCTAAAAACTTTAGGTTCAACTTCTAATTTTTGTAAAGCACCTTTGTAGAACATAGGGTTAGAGCTTAAGCCATTCCATTCAACTGCACCTGTCGGATAAACAAAGATTTGATCAGCAGCAGTACATAAATAGTACATTTTTTTGGAATAGATTTCACCATAGGCATAAATAAACTTTTTAGACTTTTTAAAATCTAGAAGTTCATTTCTAAGAGCTTCTATAGTAGCCCAACCTCCAGAGCCCATCATACCCACATTTAAGTAAATGCCTTTAATTTTTTCATCTGTTGATGCTTTTCTGATAGCATGTTGAAGTGTTCTTAAATCCAAGGGTTCAGCATCTCCTAGAATTTTTTCAAAAGGATCTTCTTCTTTAAACTCTTCAATATCAGCTGTTAAATTGATTTTTAAAACCGATTGGTCTTGTACTTTTGTGGGTTTATCAGCTCCAATACTTGACAACGAGGAAGTAACAACTAAAAACCCAATAAAGAACATAAATAATCCCGCTAAAAGCGAAGCCAAAAAATATCCGAAAAATTTTTTCATATAGTAAATTTTTTAGCGAAATTATGTCTTAGCCTCTAAATTTGAAAAAGCATTTTAGGTTATCGGAAAAAGAAAAAGATAAATGGAAAAAGAATTAGGAAATAATTTTTTTGTAACTATCAAGTTAAGTTTATAATTTTGCAGTTTAAAAAATACACAAAAGATGTACGGAATTTTAATTACTTTGTTATGTTTAGCATGTTTACTACTCATATTTGCAGTTTTAATACAAAACTCAAAAGGAGGAGGATTATCTTCTGCAATTGCTGGAGTATCTAATGCTCAACAATTACTAGGAGCAGTTCGTTCTGCTGATTTAATTGAAAAAATTACTTGGTATTTAGCTGGTTTTATTGTAGTTGCTATCATTTTGAGTAATTTATTTGTGGAAAAAGGGCAAACCACAACAGATTTAAAAATGAAAAATCAATTAGAAAATCAAATTATTGTAAACCCAACCAATACACCTAATACCAATCAATTTAAACAAGAAAATAACACTAATCCTAACGAATAATTCTGTTTATGAGAACTGCATATATTTATGATGCTTTAAGAACACCCAGAGGAAAAGGAAAAAAAGATGGTTCTTTACATGAAGTTACCCCTGTACGTTTAGTAACGACTTTATTAGATGCACTAAAAGAAAGAAATTCCTTAGACACTTCCTTAATTGAAGATATAATTTTAGGCTGTGTTACCCAAATTGGAGAACAAGGTGGAGAAATAGCCAAAACCGTTTCCATGGCTGCGGGTTACCACCAAAGAGTTTCTGGAGTTACTATTAATCGTTTTTGTGGTTCTGGTTTAGAAGCTATTAACCAAGCTGCGGCTTATATTATGAGTGGTCAATGTTCTGCTATGATTGCAGGTGGTGTTGAATCCATGTCAAGAATTGAAATGGGTTCTGATGGTGGTGCTTGGTATATGGACCCTTCCATTTCAATTCCTACTTATTTTGTTCCTCAAGGTATTGCTGCCGATTTATTAGCTACAAAATATGGCTACTCTAGAAATGATGTAGATACTTTTGCTTATCATTCTCATCAAAGAGCTGCATTAGCTTGGAAAAATCAATATTTCCAAAAGTCAATCATTCCTGTTAAAGATTTTAATGGACTTACCTTATTAGATAAAGACGAAACCATTAGACCAGAAACATCAGTAGAAAAACTTAATTCTTTAGAAGCCTCCTTTATTCAACACGGGCAAATGGGTGGTTTTGATGCAGTTGCAACTCAACGTTATCCAGAAATTGAAGAAATAAAACATGTTCATCATGCAGGAAACTCCTCTGGTATTGTAGACGGTTCAGGTATTATTTTAATGGGTGATGAAGAATTTGGCAAAAAAACGGGACTTAAACCTCGTGCAAAAATCGTTTCTTTTGCTGTAATTGGTACAGAACCTACAATTATGCTTACGGGTCCTATTGATGCAACAGAACAAGTTCTAAAAAAAGCAGGCTTAACTATTGATCAAATTGATTTGTTTGAAGTCAATGAAGCTTTCGCAGCAGTAGTTTTAAGATATATGGATGCGTTAAAAGTACCTCACGATAAAGTGAACGTGAATGGTGGTGCTATTGCTATGGGGCACCCGCTTGGTGCTACTGGTGCAATCTTAACCAATACGGTTTTAGACGAATTAGAAAGAAGAAACCTTCAAAGAGGTCTTATTACACTTTGTATTGGTGGAGGTATGGGTATTGCAACAATAATAGAAAGAATCTAAAAAATCTTAATAAAAATTATCTAAAACCCAATTGTAATTGCAATTGGGTTTTACATTTTTATATTTTTGAACCTTTGCTAATTTGTTTTTATCCAGCTAAGATAAAATAAAACTAAACTTCCTATTATATTTGAAATAAAACCAAATTTCTTCTTTTGAGGAATTAAGAATTTTATCGGGGATTCCATAGTTCAGTAGGGTTCTTAGTTTTAGAGGATTTTTTTTCGACCTTTCTAATAACATCTCCGTATATTTTTGATAATCAATAAGTTCATCTAGAGTTTTTTCAAAATTTAAAGGTAGGTTAATTCCTAATTGATGAAACGCTTGAGCAATTTCCAATAGTTGTTTCTTAATAGAATTTTTATCCCGTTGAAACTCTAATTCTAATCGTTTACTTAAAACAAAATTTTCTTCTTCAAAAAAATTAACCTCAACAAAATAGTATTGATCAGGAATTTTTTCTATAGGTAATTTTACCCATTTCTGGTTCTTCCCTTTTTTTAAATTAATGGTTGAGGTTTGTTGGTAAATGGATTGATAAGCAACTGCATAATTATTAGACTGTTCAGATTGAGCAGTAAAAACTTGAATTCTAATCGTTAAGGGAAATGAATAATCTGATTCAAAAAAAAACTTCAAGAAAATAGAATCCTGTTGATTGGAAATTATATTAAAAATGGGAAAATAGTTTTTATCAAAAATTTCAATATCATGGATATTCACTCTATACCATTGATTTTCAAATATAAATTCTTTCTTTTGGTAAAATGCTTTAGGAAATTGTTCCAATGAGAAATGTACTTCATATTCTCCATAATCCAAGCCTTGAATAGTAATTGAATCCACAAGAATTGTAGTTACTTGATCTTGATAATCAAAGAGTTGGTAAGATTGATGATACTTTTTCTCAAAAATGATTTGATAATTCTTTACAAATTGGATTTGGAGTTCGGTAGTTGCAATACATTGTTTATTAATTTCTTGGAAATGAAGCTCTTTAGAAGGGATAGAAAATTTTAATAAAACTTGAGGTTTAGAATTTGCAAATTTTTGATAGCATTGAAATTGTAGAGCATTAGCAGAATAAAATAATAAAAAATACACCGACAAGAAGAAAACAGTCGGTGTATTTTTTATGTATAATTGAGAAAAATTATAAGTGAATAACTTCGCCATAAGCGTCTGCAGTTGCTTCCATGACGGCTTCGGAGAGTGTTGGGTGAGGGTGAACAGACTTAAGGATTTCATGACCAGTGGTTTCTAGTTTTCTAGCAACGACCATTTCAGCAATCATTTCGGTTACATTAGCACCAACAAAATGAGCACCTAATAATTCACCATATTTTGCATCAAAAATAACTTTCACAAAACCATCTTTTTTGCCTGCAGCAGAGGCTTTTCCTGAAGCTGTAAAAGGAAATTTACCTATTTTTAATTCATAACCTTTAGCTTTAGCTTGCTCTTCTGTATATCCAACAGAAGCTACTTCAGGAGAGCAGTAAGTACAACCTGGAATATTGTTATAATCTAAAGGTTCAGGATGATGACCTGCAATTTTTTCAACACAAATGATACCTTCCGCAGAGGCAACGTGTGCTAACGCTTGTCCTGGGGTTATATCACCAATTGCAAAAATGCCCTTTACATTGGTTTCATAGTATTCATTCACTTGAACTTTACCATTCTCCACTTTGATACCTACTTCTTCTAAACCAATGTTTTCAATATTGGCTACAATTCCCACAGCCGATAATAGAATATCAGCTTCAAGAACTTGTTGTCCTTTAGGAGTATCTATAGTTACTTTAACAGAATTGGGTTGTTTTTCAACTTTTGTAACTTTAGAGGAAGTTAAAATTTCCATTCCATTTTTTTGGAAAGTTTTTGCAACAAATTTAGAAACTTCAGCGTCTTCGACTGGTAAAATTCTATCCATGTATTCTACTAAAGTAACCTTAGTGCCTAAAGTATTATAAAAATAAGCGAACTCGGTTCCGATAGCCCCAGATCCCATAACAATCATAGATTTAGGTTGTTCAGGTAATACGAGAGCTTCTCTATAACCAATAATTTGTTTTCCATCAATTTCAATACCGGGTAATTGTCTTGAGCGTGCACCAGTAGCTAACAAAATATTAGGAGCAGATAAAGTTACTTTATTACCATCAGGTTGAGTAACCTCTACTTTTTTATCTTTTGTAAGTTTACCAAAACCGTTAATAACTTCAATTTTATTTTTTCTAAATAAAAATTGAATTCCTTTACTCATACCATCAGCAACATCACGAGAACGTTTGATAATAGCGGGGAAATTAATTTTTGCATCGGAAATGGTAAATCCATAATTTTCAGGATGTTTTAAATATTCAAAAACTTCAGCAGATTTCAATAATGCTTTGGTTGGAATACAACCCCAATTTAAGCAAATACCGCCAAGGCTTTCTCTTTCCACAACACCTACTTTCATACCCAATTGAGAAGCTCTAATAGCTGCAACATATCCCCCTGGTCCTGAACCTATTACGATTAAATCAAAATTGACATTCATGAGTGGTCTTTATAATTTTTTGCAATATTAGGTTTTATTTTTGGTATTTAAAAATTTTTTTCTACATTACATTTCAAAGCATCTATAAGTTTTCCTTTTTGAAAAATCGGCAAAACATGATGTAAATCTTTTTTTAAACAGTATTTTACGTCTTCTATAATATTTAACCCAACAATTTGGTCATATTGAGTAGCATTTTTGATAAAAAATCTTTTATCTTTAAGCATAGCATCGTATAAAGTCATAGCGATTCTTGTAGAATCTTCAGTTGGAATAAAACCATTGTTTTCTAGTTCAATGGCAACCGCACCCCCAAAGGCTGTATCTTCTAAATTCATTTTATCTTTCCAACCAGCAGCTAAAAGTATAACATCTCTTTGTTGTTCAATTAAATAGTTAACAACTTGAGTCATATTAACAAAAGCGCCAATAATCACCTGATATGCTTGTTTAGAAGCATGAATACATTTTGTTCCGTTGGTAGTAGTCATGGCAATTTTTGCATTTTGGATATGCTCACCCATAAAAGAAAAAGGAGAATTTCCCATATCAAAACCTTCAACCATTTTTCCATCTCTTTCACCAGCAATTAAATAACCTTTTTCTCTATAGGATAAACAAACATCAATGGATTCTAAAGGAACAATTTCAGAAGCACCATTTCCAAATGCAACACACATACTAGTAGTTGCTCTTAAAATGTCTATTACAACAACAATTGAACCTTTAACAGGTAAAGTTTTTAAAAATAAAGGACTAGGGCAAACAATTACTTTAGGACTTTTCATAGTTTTATAAAATTCATAATTTTATCAGGAAGTTTTTCATAGTAAGATTCCAAAATTAATGGGTATTCTCCTATAGGGAAACCTAGCAATCTTGTATTAAAATCATAGGACATTATTGGAAACAAACATAAACCTACAATGGTTATCAAAATTTCATGTATATCTACTTTTTTAATTAATCCTAAATTCATACCGGATTGAATTTGCTTAGACAAATCAGTTTCTTTGATATTCATACCTTGCATCACAAAATTGGGAATTATATCAGGTGAACGTTGAATTTCACAGACTAAAAAAATCATAATATCTGTTTGATTTTGATAAAGCTGAAAACAAAATTTTGAAAATTTTTGAAATTTATCCTGAATAGTTAATTGGGAATCATTAAAAATTGTGAAGCCAGATTTTAATTGAACCATAGCAAATTCAAAAACTTCTTGATAGAGTAATTGTTTATCCCGAAAATAATAATGTAAAAGAGCTTTATTAACCTTTGCATCATCTGCAATAGCTTGCATTCTGGCTCCATCAAAACCATATTGAATAAAATGCTTTCTTGCAGATTCCATAATTTTGGTTTTTGTTTCAATAGAAGATTGATTTGCCATAACAATTTAAAAAATTTGATTGGGGACCAAATAGTCTTGTACATATTCTAGAATGCCTGCCTCTAATGAATAAAAAGGCTTAGAATAACCACTTTTTTTGAGTTTATCCATTTTAGCTTCCGTAAAATATTGATAACTATTTCTAATATCTTCAGGAATATCAATAAATTCAATGACAACAGGTTTCTTTAAAGCATGAAAAACTGCAACGCTTAAATCCCAAAATGTTCTGGCTTTTCCTGTTCCTAAATTGTAGATACCGGAATTTTTTCTTTCCTTTAAAAAATAGTAAATCACTTCCACAACATCTTTAACATAAATAAAATCTCTTTTTTGTTCACCATCATTAAAATCTGAACGATGGGAACGAAAAAGTTTGAGTTTATCATTGGCTATAATTTGGTTATAAGCATGGTAAATTACAGAAGCCATTCTACCTTTATGGTATTCGTTGGGTCCATAAACATTAAAAAACTTGAAACCAGCCCAAAAATAGGGCTTATGTGGAGAATTTAATACATACAAATCAAATTGATGTTTAGATTTAGCATAAGGATTTAAAGGTTTTAAATCATAAATTTCATCTGAAAAACCTGCAGTTCCATCACCATAAGTTGCAGCTGATGAAGCATATAAAAAAGGTATCTGATTTAGTGTACAATATTCAAAAAGCCTAACAGAAAAAAAGTAATTCAATTCTTGAAATATTTCAGGGTTGGGGTCTGTGGTATCTGTTCTTGCTCCAAGATGTATTACTGCCTCAATTAAATTAGGATTGGCTAACTTCAACCAATCAAAAAATAAATTTCTTTGAACAGTTTCTTTATATTTTTTGGATTTCCAATTATTAACTTTTTGTGGTCTTAAAAAATCATCAACCAAAACAATATCAGTGTATCCTTCTTGGTTTAATTTTCCAACCATGTAGGACCCTACAAAACCCGCTGCTCCTGTTATGATGATCATTTGATTTTTTTTACTGCAAAGTTCTAAAAAATTAAGTTCAAAGAAAAATAATTCCAAAGAATTTTTAACAAGTTCAACTTAGACTTTTTCATAAATTATCATTTGTATTTATGCGCAGCAAGATTGCGAGTTAAGCGTGAGGGATGCGAAGGGTTTAGCACTGCCTTTTGACGCTTTTGAAAAAAGAGGAAAAAGGATTGCCGAAGCGAAAGCGAAGCCCAAAGCAGCCCGACCCGCAGCGTTAGCAAGGGGCACGCCCAAAATATTTCTAAGAAACCGCTTTATTTAAAATTTTAAATTTACTCCCTTTTCAATGCAATCTGGCACTCCTATCCCACCCCAAAAATTACTCAGAATTTTCAAATTAGGATTTTGAATTTTAAAGTTTTCTAAGGACTTCTCTAATTCATGATAATTCATGTTGTATTCAGGAATAGCTTGTTCCCACTTTTGATGATGAAATAACTCTGGTTCTTGTTTTAAAAAAAGAAGATTTTTTAAATCTTTCTGAATTTTGGGTACTAAATCTTCTAATTTTTCATTGAACAAATGGGTTTGAGTGGCTCCACCAACCATAACCGTTAATAATTCTTGCCCCTCAGGTGCAACATGAGGAAATATTTTGCTACTAAAAATACAGCCTAGTAAATTCAAATTTTCTTTTTCTGATTTTAAAAACCCAAAGCCCTTTAATAGTTGAGGAAAAGCATTCGAAGGACACTTAAAATGTAAAACCCACATCGGATGATAAACAATTTGATTGAGTAATTGAGAAAGATTTTCTTCAAAATCTTTTAACAAATTAGAAGCTACTCTCGCAGGTACACTTAAAATTAAGTTTTGGGTTTCAAGAACTTGGTTATCTGTATAAACTAACCAAAAATTATCTTTTTTTTCAATTTTTGTAACGGTTGTATTTTTATGGATATGACTTTCTAGAAAAGTTTCTAAATGTTGAATGAGGGTTTCTAAACCATTTTCAAAAGAGAACATATTATTCCAGTAAGCTCTATCATCTTGGGAAATTTTGGGTTTATCACTATTTTTTAAACCTTTTAAAATACTTCCATATTTTTGAGCGTACTCATAAATCTTAGGGAAATTATATTGAAAACTCATGTTTTCAGGGTTTCCTGCAAATATTCCGGATACCATAGGAAATACTAAATTTTCGTATAAGGATTTATCAAAACGTTGAATAAAAAATTCTTTTATATTAATATCCTTAGAGATGGGTTTAGCGAAATAATCTTGAAATGCCCATTTTAATAATTTGGAAAAAGGTGTGATTTCGTGAAAATAAATAGATTTTAACCCGTTAGGCAGAGGTATCAAATTTCCATTTTTGATGATATAACGAATGTTGGAATGAGGATAAGGCAATTTGAGTTTTTCTAATAATCCTAAATCTTTAAACATTTGTAAGGTTTCATGGTTACGAATCAGAACAGTATTAGCACCTTTTTCTATGGTAAACCCTTGTATTTTCTCTGATTGTATTACTCCACCCAATTTTTCATTTTTCTCTAAAAGCAGAAAATTTTTCTCTCTTTTTTTTAATCCATACCCAGCAGTTAAACCGCTAATTCCTCCTCCAATGATGATGTAATCGTACATTTCTAATTTTTCATGCGAATTTCGTATAAAATTCTTTCTCCGTAAAATGTTTGATAAGTTTGTTTTTTGTGCAAAGCAAAATCTTTTTCTAAATCAATGTCAGTTTGTGTAAATTTACGTCTATTAAGACCTTCTTGATTAGGATAATCGGTTAAAACCGTTTGATTTTTTGATAATAATTCTTTGATTTTTTGAGGGTCATATTGTGTGATGATATTTTCAGGCTTTTCTATTCCCGTATGGAAATAAATAAAATTTCGGAACCAAAAAGCCTCATTTAAAACAAAATAGAATTGGGGATTTTCTTGATAAATTTTTAGTAAATCATTTTTTCCATAAAAATCGGAAAAGCGAAAAGGAATCCATAAAAAAATAAGATTCCATAGAAATAATGAACTCAATAAAACGATTTTAAGCTTTATGCTAATTTTAGAAAGATCTGGTAGTAACAAGATAACAAAAAATGGCACGCCAACCATAAATTCATAGTTTCCATGACTTATTAAGGCAAATAAAAGATATGCAATGAGCAGAAAGAAAATCATTTTTTGAAATTCATGAAATTGAAACTGAGGCTTTAATTTTTTCACTAATAAAATATTGGTAATCAAAAAAGTAATTCCTATGATGAAAGAAACCATATTAATAAAAAAATCTTGATTGAAATGAAAAAATGCTTCATTAAAAAATAAAAAAGTTCGTGGAATATTGATGAGAGTTAGGAAAATACTTTTCCATGAAAATTTTAAATGGGCAGAACCATTCCTATAATCATGTAAACAAAATTCCCAAAATCCTAAACCTTTTTGCATAGCAACTAACCCATAAATCAAAGGAACTAATAAAGAAAATGCTAAATGAATTCCGATAATTTGAATATTTTGTGAATATTTTTTATATAAAAAATAGGTTAAAACTAACCACCACACAAATTGAATTTGATGGTTCAAAATTGCAAAATTGATGAGTAAGGAACCCATTATCAGGTCTCTCTTATTTTGATTTTGGAAAAATTGAAAAATTTTGTAAGTACCTGCTAAGCTTAAAAAGAATGGAAAAATATATACTTCTACATCGGTTGCATATTTTAAACCCACACCTGAAAAACCTACTAAAAATAATGTAAAATATTCACTTTTACCTGTAATGAGTTTTCTAATTTTGTGAAATTCTAATAAGGCTAAGACAAAGAAAAATATATTCAAAATTTGAAACACGTCTTGATAGTTGATAAACTCTTCATTAATTAGCCAATTACCTAGTAAATAATAAATCCAATGATGTAATAAGTGATGAGGTTCCAATAAATCGGATTCGTATTTCCATTGGGCTAAAAAATAATATCCATCAATTCCAATATTATTACTTCGAAAAAGTGTTAAACAACAAGCAAAAAATATTAATAAAAATTTATAAGCTTCTTTTTGGTTTAAATTTTTTACACTTTCTCCCATTCAAATGCGGTTAAATTTTTATTTTCAGGGTCTAACACCATTCCTACTAAATAGATT
>CAZBPK010000068.1:0-2631 GCA_964493765.1 uncultured Bacteroidia bacterium
CCTTACAATTTTTCTAAAAACTGCTTGTTTGAGTAGAGTTTTCTATAAATATTTACTCATACATCTATTTATTTTTCCAAGATTAAAATTTTATTTATATTTGCACCATCAAAAAGTTGCATTTGTGACTTGAATTCACCAATGTTTAAATTTGTTGCCAACTAATTATGAATAATCTGATTACTGTTTTGATTGTTGATGATCATAAAATTATAAGAGATGGCATTAAGTCTTTACTTGAGGATGCTCAAAATATAGCAATTGTCGGCGAAGCTTCTAATGGCTTAGAAGCCATAGAGTTCTTTAAAAAGCAACCTGCGGATGTTGTAATCATGGATATTCGTATGCCTGAAATGGGTGGAATTGAAACTACAAAGTTTCTTACAGAAAACTATCCTAACGTTAAAATTTTAGCATTAACTATGCACGATGAAGAAGCTTTTATCTCCAAAATGCTTCATGCAGGTGCTTCTGGATATCTTCTCAAAAATGTTGGTAAAGAAGAATTTGTTACTGCTATTCATAAAATTTATAAAGGTGAAAACTATTTTAGTTTAGATGTAGCTACCAAAATGATGACTAAATTTATGTCCTCAAAACCTACTGATAACAACGATGAAGTTGTAGAAGATGAGGATTTGCAATTAACCAAAAGAGAAATTGAAGTCATCAAATTAATTGCAGAAGGGTTAACTTCTCAAGATATTGCTGATAAACTTTTCATTTCACCTAGAACCGTTGATACCCATCGTAGAAACCTTCTTCAAAAATTAAACGTAAAAAATACTGCAGAACTCATAAAATTTGCCATCAAGCATAATATTGTTTAATTCCATTAATATTTATGACTTCCTCCCAAAAAGGTTTATGGTTTTTTATGGGATTGGTAGTAGTTCTAGTTATTTATAAAATTTATACATCATTTTTTAACATAGTTGATATTCAAGGAATTTCCCCTAAAAAATCTTCTCTTTCTCTAAACTCTTCGCCAGATTCTGCTTTTCAATGTCAATTAACAACCATTAATTCTGCTGATAGCCTAACACTATTAAATAACCTTGGTTTAAAACCTTATTTTGTTTCTAACATTTTAAAATATCGTAAGAAAATTAAGCTCTTTTTTCAAGAAAATGATTTGAGAAAAGTTTACGGTATTGAAAAAGTATTTTCTAGAATTCAAAATTGTATCAATTATGAACTTCCTAGCTTACCAAAAATCTCTATCAATACTGCTGATTCTTTAGAGTTATCCCATTTTTTACCTAACTATTTAGCTAGCAGAATTTATAAATACCGTGAAAAAAAAGGAGGTTTTAGAAACTGGCAAGAAATCCAAAAAATTTATGGTTTAGATTCAACGCATTTTATTTTGCTACAACATTTTTGTTTTCTAGAAGCAGTAGAAAACTCAAATTCCAGAAATTCAACAGTTAAGGAAAAAGTTTATGAAAAATGGAATTTGAATTTAGCCGATTCATTAAAGTTAGAAAAATTACCCAAAATTGGCCCCAAAATAGCTTCAAGAATTATAAAATTTAGAAATTTACTGCCTTATTTTATAGACTTTCAACAACTTTCTGAAATATATGGAATGAATGACACTATATTGGATATCCTGAAAAAAAATTGCTATCTTGAAAAACCTATTAATTTTAAACCTTTTAAAATCAATGATTTAGATTATCAAGAACTTTCTAAACATCCATATATAGGAAAACAAAATGCCAAACTAATAATCAATTTCAGAAATATGCACGGAAAATTTCATTCTTGGGAGGATTTAAAGAAAGTGAAAGAGGTTAACCTCAAAAATGAAAATTACTTAAAGGAGTATTTCTATATAGATTGAAGCAAAAAGAATAATTTTTCATATTTTATAAAAAACAATACTTAATATTCATTCAAAAATTCAGTATTTTTGCAACTTTATTTATGAAAATTCTTTTCTTTATAGGGGTTCTGTGCCTAAATTTTATTGGCTATTCTCAAAATGCTTCACTAAAAGGTACAGTAAAAGATGGTAACGGTGAACCTATAATTGGTGCAACGGTTTATATTCCAGACCAAAAACTTGGTACTTACACCAATGAACAAGGGATTTACTCATTTTCTAAACTTCCTGAAGGTTCTGTTACAATTCGTTATACCTATTTAGGCTATGATACTGTTTATCAAACTATTGAATTAAAAAGTGGTAAAACATCAGTATTAAATGTTTCTATGAAAGAATCCGCAATGGATTTAGCTACCATAGAAATTATTGATGAAAAAATCAACCAATTAGAACCCAACAAAGTAAGTCTTGGACTTGTTAAAATCTCTTCTAAGGAAATTAACATGATTCCTACTTTGGGTACACCCGATTTAGCACAATACTTACAAGTAGTTCCCGGTGTAGTATTTACAGGCGACCAAGGCGGGCAACTTTATATCCGTGGAGGAACCCCCATACAAAATATGACCTATCTAGATGGCGCCATTATCTACCAGCCTTTCCATTCTATTGGCTTGTTTTCAGTTTTTGATACCGATATTTTAAGAAATGTCAATGTTTATTCTGCAGGCTACAGCGCTGAGTATGGCGGTAGAGTTTCTTCTGTTATGGATATAGAAACCCGAAATGGGGATTTT
>CAZBPK010000069.1:0-9510 GCA_964493765.1 uncultured Bacteroidia bacterium
AATTGTTTGGGCAAAAGGTCAATTTGCGGGAAAGGGTCAAGCAGCAACTCATTGGGAATCTGAAAAAAATAAAAATTTAACTTTTTCGCTTTTATTATATCCAAAATTTTTAAATTCTACTGATATTTTTTATCTCAATAAAATTACTTCGTTAGCTATTTTTAAAACCCTTCAAACATATCTTTCAGACCAAAAAATTGAAATTAAATGGCCCAATGATATTTATGTTAACAAAAAAAAGATTTGTGGGATTTTAATTGAAAACAATTTAGATATTCGTTTGAACTCTTCCATTATTGGTATTGGATTAAATATCAATCAATTATACTTTTCATCATGGATTGATTTTAAAACTACTTCTTTCAAAAAAATTACACAAAAAGAATACGATTTACAAGAAATTCTTCATGAAGTTTCCTACTGGTTAGAATATTATTATCAGTCTTTAAAAGCCCATTATTGGGATAGTATTGATAGGGAATATCTACAAAATTTATTAGGTTATCAAGAAATTGGCAATTATAAATCTAATAATCAGGAATTTATGGGAACAATTATTGGAGTACATAAAGATGGTCGATTGGCGGTGCATCAAAATCATGAAGTTAAAAGTTACTTTTTTAAAGAAATTGAATTTTTATTGTAGAATTTTTAGGGCATTCATTCAATACTCAATTTTTATGATTTGAAAATTGTAACTGATAAAGTTTAGTATAAAGACCATTTTTCTCTAATAATTCATAATGATTTCCGGATTCTACAATTTTTCCTTCTTCAATCACTAAAATTTTATTCGCATGAATGATTGTAGAGAGTCTATGAGCAATGACAATAGAAGTTCTGTCTTTCATTAATTGGTTCAAAGCTTCTTGAACCCATTTTTCGGATTCGTTATCTAAAGCAGAAGTAGCTTCATCTAAAATAAGAATTTGGGGGTTTTTCAAAATAGCTCTAGCAATAGCAATTCTTTGCCTTTGTCCACCAGAAAGCATAGTACCTCTTTCACCAATTAAAGTATCATAGCCATTAGGCAGTTGTGAAATAAATTCATGAGCATTGGCGATTTTTGCTGCTTCAATAATTTCTTCTCTTGTAGCAGTACTATTAGCGTAAGCAATGTTATTAGCAACTGTATCGTGAAACAAAACACCTTCTTGAGTTACTATACCCATTAATTTCCTAAAAGAACCCGCATGAATTTCATTTAAATCTATATTATCAATAAAAATTTTACCTTTTGAAGGTTCGTAAAATCTACAAATTAAATCTACTAAAGTGGATTTTCCACCCCCTGAAGGTCCAACTAATGCGATAGTTTCACCCTTTTTTAAAGTAAAGTTTATATTTTCTAAAGCATTTTTGTTTTTGGTTTCGTACTGAAAATATAAATTCTCAACTCTTAATTCTTGGTGAAAAGAATCAATTTTAATTCCTTCATTAGATTCAGAGACAGGTTTTTCTTCACTTAAAAGTTTTTTTATTCTTTGGTAAGAAACAATTCCTTTTTGTATTCTGGAAATAGCTGATGAAAAAGTTTTAATAGGTGCAATAAATTGGGAAAATAAAGCAATAAAACCTATAAATTCTGAAGCTTTGAGTTCTTTATTTCCAGAAAGAATCATATTAGCACCAAATAAAATCATGAAAATAACAATTAAAATACTTAATACTTCTGTTAGAGGAGAAGCCAAATCAGAACGTCTTCTATAACCTACCATATTATTACGATATTGTTCATTTAATTTGCTATATTTCTCATTTTCGTAAGGCTCTGCATGAAAGGCTTTTACGATTCTAATGCCTGATAAGAATTCTTCTAGAGTACTCAATATTTGGTCAAATATAGTTTGTGCTTTATTGGCTCTTTTTTTCAAAGATTTTGCAATTCTACTAATAGCCAAACCCGTAAGTGGAAGAATTAAAAAAGTAAAAAGAGTCAATTTCCAAGAAATAAAAAACATGGTAAACAAGAAAAATATCATGGTTAGTGGATCAGAAAAAACAGTTTGTAGAGTACCTATAATGGATTCTTGAACAATCTGAACGTCATTAATTACCACGGCAATAATTTCTCCTTTTTTCTTTTTTGAATAAAAGCTTAAAGGTAAATGTGTAAGATGCTTAAATAAAGAAGTCCTTAAAGATTGTAGAATAGATTCTTCTAGTAATGCAATATTCCATGAACTAAAATATCTAAAAGTATTTTTCAACAAAATGGAAAGCCATAAAAATCCACAAAAATAAAGAAGTACAGTCATTTTACCGTAAGAAATCATATTTTGAGAAAGCCAATAAAATCCCCAATCTTTAAGTTGCGAAAAATTATAAAAACTAAATTCGTAATTAGGTTTAGTAACTGGATTTTCAGAAAATAAAATTTCTAAAAATGGGATTAAAAGTGTTAAGGATAAAACGCTAAAAAGGTTATAAATAACAAGAAAAAAAATGGCTCTAAACAGAAATTTAAAGTAGGGTTTTCCATAATTGAGTATTTCAAAATAAACATTCATATAGTCAATTAATTTTCATTTGGGTTGGAAGTAGTTTCAATAATCAGTTTGTAAATACTGTCTAATTGCTGAACATTATGAGAGTAATAATTCATTGAAAGGTAGAAATCTTCTTTTGATACATTATACTTAGCTAAAATACTGTGATAAAGTTGCTTACTTTTTTTAATTCGTTCTTCATTACTTAATTTTTGTTCATAAAGATAGGATTGGCTTATATGCATGTCCTTTAAAATGAGTACCATTTTATCAGCAGATATTTTATGATTGGAAGTAGAATTGCAAGCAAGTAAAGTGAATAACAGAAATATAAAATGTTTTTTCATTTTTTTATTTTTTTCAATGGTTTTTTAAGGTCTGATACTGATTTTAGCAGTGCAAAATTACAATTTTTTGAATATAATATCAAAGAGCAAGGCTTATATTTTAAGGGAGAGCAATTGCTATTGCCAGCTATGCGTGAGGGAAGCGGAGGGTTTAGCACTGCCTTTGGCTGCGAAGTATGAGCAGACAAAGGATTGCCGAAGCGATAGCGAAGCCCGAAGCAGCCCGACCCGAAGCGAAGCAAGGGGCACGCCCAAAACATTTACTTAAAATATATAAATATTACATTTACTTTAAACATGCTCTGGTGTAACCAAATAATATTTAATTACGTTTTCAGCAAGTCCTTGAAAATGAGATATATCCGAGGCTTCATGAATATTTTTTAACTGACCATTCTTATAGCTGATTAATATAGGTTCTTTATTAGAACTAAAATATGCTTGATTGGAAAGTTCACCAGTGTAAACATAATAAGGAATATCCTCCTCGGAAAGTTGGAATTTTTGTTTAAAAAATGACTTTTTATTTTTTACCATTTTTTCATCAAATGGAATAGATTGCATTTGTAATTTAAAAAATTTTCTGCTTAAAAGCCTTGTACATAAATCACTTAAAACTTTATCTTTTTCATAACGCCATTGTTGAACTGCATATAAAATATTCATATCTTCTAAATTGACAAAACGACCCACGGTTTCATCATCTAATTCATCTAAGGAATTTAATGATAAAAAGTAAGTTAAATTTTCGTCTATCCAATGAATTTCATTTTTTTGAAATAAATGTCTTACACGTTTTAGGATATTGACTAACATAGTTTCAGCGGAAACAGCTGTTTTGTGAAGATAAACTTGCCAATACATAAGCCTACGAGCTACAATAAATTTTTCTACAGAATAAATACCTTTTTCTTCAACAACCAATTGATTATCAACAACATAAATTGTTTTAATAATTCTTTCTGTACCTACAATTCCTTCTACTACACCTGTAAAAAAACTATCACGCATTAAATAGTCCATTCTATCCATGTCCAATTGACCGGAAACCAATTGGTGCAAAAAATATTTTGGATATTCATTATTAAAAATTTTTAAGGCTAAATCTAGTTCTCCTTTGAATTCAGAATTTAACCTTTTCATTAATTCCCAACTCATGACTTCATGGTCTAAATTAGGAATTAAGATGTGTTCAAGAGCATGAGAGAAAGGCCCATGACCAATATCATGCAAAAGAATGGCTATCAAGGTAGAAATATATTCATCTTGGGAAATATCAATATTTTTGTTTTTAAGGACGTTCAAGGCTTGTTGAGTAAGGTGCATTGCCCCTAAAGCATGATTAAAACGAGTATGTTCAGCACCTGGATAGACAAAAGAACTTAAAGCTAATTGCTTAATTCTCCGTAAGCGTTGTACATAAGGATGATTGATAAGATCAAGTAAAATACCTTTAGGAACTTCAATAAAACCATGAACAGGATCATTGAAAATTTTAATGGGTGTTGTCATAAGTTTTTGCTAATAAATAATCTAAAATGGATAAGGTAGAAACAATTAATAATAATAAAGAAGTTGCAAAAATGGGTTGCCAAATTAAAAAGCCTCCAATTAAACCGAGAATTCCTCCTAAATCACGAATATAACGAAGTTGCTCATTGGTAGCACCCCAAATCATTTCTTCTAATTTTCCTTCATCAAATTGATGAATTTGTTTTCTAAACATTTCATGTAAATTTAAGTTTTCTAATATTTCGGAAAGAGTTTCATAAACCCATTCCTCTGCTTTGGGAATTTCGGTTTTTAATGCTTGTATAAACTCTTCTAATTCTTCTGGATGGCTGGATATTAAATTAACCACTGTTTCAGGAATTTCGTGAATTGTGTTATTTAAAGCCGATTGATATTGATTGGATTGTAGTTGGGTATAGGTTTTGAAAACAAAACCAGACAAACCTTTTTTAAATATTTCTTTGAGTTTTTTATCTAATTGCTCTGTAAATTTTTTACGATTTTCTTCTTTTTCAAAATATTTGGTTAAACTTTGTTCAAATTTTGATTTCGTTGCATCTAAAAACTCTTGGTCTTGAAGTAAATTTTCAATTCCATTAACAACAACCTGAGAAAGTTTGTTTAAAATTTGGGATTCATGAATCAAATTTTTGATATGGCTTTCGTTCAGAACATGTTGATGAATTGCATAAGCTAATTTATCGGAAATTCTATCTTTTTGAGCGGGTATAAGTCCTTGTCCCCAAATAGGTCTTCTTTTTTGTGGCTTAAATAACATTTTAATAGCCAACCAATTGGTTCCATATCCGATGAGTCCGCTCACACATAAAGTTTTGATAAGGTTATGAAGAGGTAATTGAAAATCCAAAATGTATAAGAAATCATTGGTACTAAAATCCCACAAAATACCCCAAAAAAATCCCAATAAACATATAATTGGAATAGTTTCTAATATCCATAAAAATTGATATTTTTTTCTTTTGGGTTGTGCTGTGGGTAATGTATTTTCAGAGTTGGGCAAATTTTTCCAAAGCTCTTGAAAATGAAAATGTTTAGGTATATAAATCTTTAGAATCTCTCTAAATTTTAAGTTTTGTTCCTCCATAAGGACAATTTTTTTGAACAAAATAAACAATATTTGAGGTGAAAAACAAAAGTTTTTCACCTCAAATATAGAAATTAAGAATACAGTTTTTCAGAAATCTTTTAGATGGTTTAAAAAGTGAATTTTCATTATCTTTGCATTATGATTATTGCCAATCCCATTTATGACGTTGTTTTTAAACGAATGATGGAAAACGAAAGAGTTGCCAAATTTTTTATTGGCACTCTTTTAGAAGAAAACATTGAAAAAGTGGAAGTTAAACCTCAAGAATTTACTTATGTAGATGAATTGGCAGGCTTAGCCGTCTTTCGTTTAGATTTTATTGCGACGATCAAAACCGAAAAAGGCGAAAGCAAGAAAGTTTTAATTGAAATTCAAAAAGCAAGGAATTACATTGATTTGATGCGGTTTAGAAATTACTTAGCCGAGCAATACAAAAAAGAGGATTATATTGATAACGAGAAACAAATTTTACCAATTACAACGATTTACATATTAGGTTTTACCATTCCTGAAATTGATTCAGCGTGCATCAAGGTAGAACGTAATTACAAAGATTTGATAGAGAAACGGATAATAGAGAAGAAAAGTGAATTTGTAGAAAAATTGACACATGATAGTTATATTGTTCAGGTAGAGAGGATAACAAGCCGTTATCAAACGAGATTAGATAAGTTGTTAAGCCTATTTGAGCAATCGCATTTTATAGATAATAGTAAAATCATAAAGGAATATCCGTATCCGATAGACAATGAGGATATCAAGCTGACTGCGGAGATATTGCATTATTCAGGGACGAATCCAGGGGAAAGGAAACTGATAGAAATGGAACAGGAGGCATGGCGAACTGTGAATGCAATGTTTGAAGATAAAGAAAAGAAATATATAAAAGAATTAGAAGAGAGTAGAAAAGAGTTACAAGAGAAGGAAAGGCTTTTATTAAAGGAAAAGAAAAGAGCAGAAGAGAAAGAACGATTATTGGCGGAGGAAAAGAAAAAAGCTGAAGAAGAAAAGAAGAAAACAGAAGAGAAAGAACGATTACTAGAGGAGGAAAAGAAAAGGGCAGAAGAGGAAAAGAAAAGAGCAGAGGAAGAAAGAACTAAAATTATAAATGCGATTAAGAGTTTAAGGTTATCCAATTTTAGTGATGAGCAGATTGAATTGATGTTAGGAATTAAAATCATTGATTATTTAGAGTAGTTTTAGTTCTTAATTGAATGAAATAGTAAATTGTAATACGTAGGCTTGGCTGACGAATAAAAGAAATTAGAACAATATGAGTAATAAATTCCCATACTATTTTATATTCCCTTCAAGAAAACCGTTTTTTCTATAAAAAAAATAAAAATATTTTCGCAAAAATGTTGTGATGTAATCAGAAAGTTTTTTAAATTTGCAACATTAATAAAACATTAAATTTTTTGTTTATGAAAAGGAGTATTTTAGAGAAAAGCGGTTCATTAAAGAACAAAAGAGAAGTGTTTAGTGTTTTACACACACACACAATACGCAATGTATTGAAAATCAATAATTTATAAACGAATATTTAAGTTTTATAACTTTACTGTTTATGCTTGGAATGATAAATTTTAGTAATTATGTATGGGGACAGGAACCTGTAAGTCCACAGGTAAATATATGCTCAGGAAATATTGCCAGTATGGAATGGGAAATAGTAGATATTAGTGATTTATCTAATGGAGTTTATGTAATAGTTTTTGATAAAATTAATCTTATACCAATTAAATTCGTAAAATTACAATAGAAAACTCATTAAGTTTTAATTCTTGATAGTTTTTTAACTCTGAATAAAAAATGAAAAGGTTAATTTTTATAGTTTTGATTGAATTTTTATGGTATCAATTTTTAAATGCTCAAAATAAGTATTATTCATTTTTTATAAATCCTGATAGTGCAATAGTAATTAACCGAACTACAAGCGATTATAGTTTAAAAAAATTACAAAATTATTTTAATAAGGATAGTATAGGAACTGTATGTGAGGGGACAGCTACTTTTTGTAATGATATTGGTAATCCGATATTATTTGTTATATCGCCATTTATGAAAACATTAAATGAAAATAATGTTGATAATAGAACAACTGCACATGTTTTTCTATATGATTCAACTGGTTTCATTGATACATTAGTAAAATTAAAAAGAGCATTTAATTTTAGTACATGGCAAGGAAGTACAATTTTAAAAATTGATAGTATTTTTTATATATTTTTTAATAGTTATGAAGATGGTTATTTAATGGATTGTTGGTACATAAAATTAAAAAAAAATGAGTTTGAAATAGTTTCTTTAATTAACAAAAATTATTTAAAATCAGAAGCCATGCAATCAATTAAACACTGCAATGGTAGAGACTGGTGGATATTGCAAACTGACGCAAAATATTCAAAATTTATATTCACATTAGTAACAAGTGATACTGTAGTTCAAAAAGAAAGAAGTATAAAAATTGGATTGCCATATGAACATGAAGAGCACAAAGATTATTTTGCATCAATTTCTTATTCAGTCAGCTCTAATTTTATTGTTTTACAAAGACATAAAACAAGTTTTTTTGACGTTTATAATTTTGATAAAGTCTCGGGAAATTTAAATTGGTATACTAATAAATTGGAATTTTTACCTCAAGTAGAGCTTGGAAATCAATACGCATGTAAATTTATTACAGATAGTCTGCTACTTTCTTTTCATTTGAATCCTGAAAATCAAAAAAATTATATTTTTCTCCATAACATTTTTACAAAAAAAACTTACCCTATTAATATACAATCAGATTTGGAGAATATATTTAACTCAGATTTAGCAATATTAACTGAATTTTTAACTGTAAATAATTATATATTCATACCTGTTTTATATTATTTGAATCCATTTAACAGCGGGGCATTTAGAGCATTAGGTATTTATAAAGTAAGTTTGAATAATATAATTCAAAATTTTGAGATAAGGAGTACAGATGTTGAGACAGTGATGAAAAAAGAGGAATGTTATTACTGTGGCATTGTACACCCCACATTTGCAGACCATAATTTACCACCTGACATGAAAATTGGATTTAGTTATCAAGTTTCTGATTGTCAAAGTAGTAATACATTGAATGTAAATTTTACGGATACTTCCTGCTGCCATTTTTATCGTATTTGGGATTTTGGAGATGGTACGGTCTCGGATACACTTTGGGTTACTCAGCATGCAGAATGGCTCGGTAAAGTGGATACGTTTAAAACGGTTAGGCATGCTTATAGCCGTCCCGGTCGGTATAAAGTAAAGTTAAAAATCTTAAATCCTTATAATGGTGATCATTTGCCGCCCGGTGAGTTTTTGATGGATAGTTTAGAACAATGGATTGTAGTAACGGATTGTATTTATCCGAATGTAGAAGTTCAGGATACGCTTTGCGTAGAGGATACTTTGAAGTTAAAATACACGGGTACCAACAATTACGATACGTTATGGGTGGACTTTGGAAATCGTTCTTATACATGGAATGGTCAGCAAGCGTTATGGATTAGTCCTGAAGAGGCGGGTCGGTTTGGATTAAAGGTGCATGCTTATAATAGCACGTTTGATACGGTTTGGGTTTATCCGAATGAAATTGTGGTTTTAGATTGTGATGAGCTTTGGATTCCGAATGCTTTCACTCCGAATAATGATGGTGTAAATGATGTATTTAGTTATGTTTGTAGGAATTGTGTATGGCACAGTTTGGAGATATTTAATCGTGATACTCAGCCAATATTTAGATGCGAGGGAAGCGAGGCTTGTGTGTGGATGGGAAAAACGAATAAAGGATTTGTGCCTGAAGGAGTTTATGTATATCGTTTAAAAGTACGTAAGCGTGATGGACGGTTTGTGGAAAGAGTGGGAACGGTAACGGTTATGCGGTAGGGTATGGAGTATGTATATAAAAAAACACAGAGGAAAGAAGTACACGGAGTGTTTATTTTCTATTTGTTTTTCTGTGTGTTGTGTGGTTGATTTATAAAATTCGCAATGCTATTGCGGAATATGCTTATTTTTTTAAGAATTTCTTACA
>CAZBPK010000070.1:0-19678 GCA_964493765.1 uncultured Bacteroidia bacterium
TTCTTTGTGGTATTTTATTTGATGTCTTATGTTAAATTGAAATTATGGTGTAGACACTACTTCTGTTTTCTGTTTCTATTTCTGTTGTTGTTTCTGTTTTCTTGCGTTCATCTCTTTCCTTATTTTCAATATAAATTAATGTAGAGATTTTCTTGTCTAGCATTTATCTCAGTCCTTATGTTAAATAGAAATTAATGTAGAGATTTTCTTGTCTAGCATTTATCTCATTCCTTATGTTAAATAGAAATTAATGTAGAGATTTTCTTGTCTAGCATTTATCTCATTCCTTATGTTAAATAGAAATTAATGTAGAGATAATACCTCTGTTTTCTGTTTTCTGTTTCTTTTACCCTGCGTTCATCACTTCCCTTATGTTCAATAGAAATTAATGTAGAGACAGTACTTCTGTTTCTTGTTTCTTTTCCCTTTATGGTTTACCTTATGTTAAATAGAAATTAATTTAGAGACAGTCTATTCTTTTCTAAATAGATTCTATATTGCCAAGTTAATGATGAAACTTTATAGAAATAATTCAAAAAAAAATATTTTTTTAGGCTGATTACCAAACTTTTACAATAAAACTATTTTTTTTAAAATAGTACAAATATAAAAATAAGTATTTTTGCGTAGTTTATATTTGCTAAATGAAAAGTATACGTAATGGTTTATTGGTATTATTGTGGCTATTTTTCAGTTTTTCCGTCCAAAGTCAAGATGTTAGAATGAAAGGAAAAAGGAAACCCACACAAAATCCTGTTATCAAAACCCAGGAGATAGTTTCTCAAAAAAATGAAATCATTGGATTAGTTTTAGATGGAAGTACAGGAGAACCGCTACCCTCGGCAACGATTTCCATTGTTAATGAAGAAGATAAAGGATTATTAACGGATTTGGAAGGAAAATTTTATTTTGAGTTTAAAGAACCTACGACTATTAGCTTACGTGTTCAATATACGGGATTTGAAACCAAAGAAATTCAAAACATAGAAATTGCTAAAGGAAAAACCCGATTAGTAACCATTACTTTGAATCCCAAGGAATTGACAACTGAAGAAGTTGTAATATCCTCTACACTAGAGCAAGAAACGGAGGTTGCTGCAATATTACTTCAAAAAAAGAATTTAACTTTAACCGATATCTATTCATCAGAAATTATTTTAAGAACTTCTACAAACTTGAATTTAGGGAATGCTTTGCGTAGAATGCCAGGGGTTTCTTTTATTGAGGATAAAAATTTGATTGTTAGAGGTCTAATTGATAGATATATTTTATTTACCCTAAATGGAATGCCTGTATTATCCAATAGGTTTGATATTCAAACTTTTGATTATAATTTGTTTCCCTTGATAGGAATCAAAAATATTATGTTCAATAAAAGTATCGATGCTTCTCATCTGAACGGAGCCTCTTCTGCATGGATAGACTTAAAAACTTCCTTAATTCCTGATAAAAATGTTTTGGAAGTAGGTACCATTCTACAATATAATGATAAAAGTTCTTTTAGAAAACTGAATAGGTTTCAATTAGGCTCTAAGGGGATTTTAGGATTTATGGGAAAAGTAGAAGGATTGCCTGAAAATTTGGCTACTACTGATGCCATTCGCTCAATGAGTTGGAACTCAGAAGAATTAAAAAATGAAGGACTAAAAATTCCTAATAATATTGCTCCCGAATCGTATTATTCTACTCTCAACCAAAGGTGGTACGCAAAAATTGATAGAAAATGGACAAAAGCCAAAAATACTTTCGGATTTTCTGTGGTAACGGATATTTTAAATGAAAAAGATGCTAAATATAGAAATACTTTAACTACAGGTAAAATCAATTCCGAAGGAAAAGTTACTATTAGTAATAAAGGAGATTATTACTTTAATGAACTAACCAATATGATTTCTAATTATATTGCAGGTGGATGGAAGAATGATAAGTTTTCTTTAGAGGTATGTAATTATTACTCCTCCACATCCAATAATTTTATAGGAACTCTGTATGGACAAACATTGCCTTTCCCAAATGCTCCATTTTTTATTAATATTACTTATGCACCTAAAAAGTTTACTACCAATCAGTTAAATACTACTCAATTCAAGTTTACTTATAAGTTCAATGAAAAACAAAGTTTGGATTTAAATGTATTTAATAATTATAGCCTATCCGAGATGCCATTAAGTAGAGGTGAGCTTTACAATGCTAACAATCAGTGGGATACTGCTACTGCGAAATTACCTTTTGCTGCAAAGTTCTATAATTTTTATACAACAAAACAATTAGAAAATCAACGCGGTGCCAACTTGAATCACCAGTTAGCATTTGGAAATCAAAAACAATTTCATATTCAATCTGGAATATTTTTTTCACAGAATCAAACGGATTTTTCTAGTAGATCAATTGGATTCTTTCCTTCTCCTACTTTCGCTTTACCGTTAGAAAATTTTTCTTATACCAATCAAGCTAATATTTTTGCTCCTGAAAATATTGGACCGAATGGTTTTTATTTAAAAGAAAGTACGCAAAAAAAGGATAATTATACAGGTTCCAACCAAGTTCTTGCATTTTATACACAACCAACTTGGGATATACATCCAAAAGTTAGTTTAACGTTAGGAGTAAGAGGAGAGTTATTTCATCAAAAAATGCAACCTAAAGTTATAGACTCTACTGCTGTTTTATTAGATACTACAAATTTTGGTTTATTTCCTAATGCACTTTTAAAGTTTCAGGCTACTGAAAATCTCATTTTTAAAGCAGGATATTACAAAACCATTAATAGAACTTCTTTTAATGACTTATCAAGATTTGTGTTTTTTGAAAATTTAGATGGTTTTAGATATGCTGGAAATCCTAAACTTACCTATTGCACTCAAAACCATTTTGAGCTAAAAACGGAGTATTATTTTAGTGGTAAAGAGGTAATAAGTTTGTCGGGATTTTATAAACATTTTCAAAATCCTTTTGAACAGTATAGAACCGCTACCTCTACCGATTTATTTATTGTAAGAAATATTCAAAAAGCAAAGGTTTATGGTTTTGAATTAGAAATTCGTAAAAGTTTTGATTTTCTTTCTGATGCATTGGATAATTTGTTTTTTTATGGTAATTTTTCTTTTATACGTTCTCAAACCCAAGATACGACAACGGGTTACGTTTCCAGAAAACTGCAAGGTCAGGCAGATTATATTAATAACAGTGGTTTATTGTATTCTTTTAAAAAGCAACAAATGGAAATCGGTGTTTTTTATAATTATGTTGGAAAACTTATTTATTATGTTGGTACTAATTCAAAGGAATTACCTGATATTTGGCAATTGCCAAGACATGTGTTAGATTTACAAATTGGGAAAACTTTTAAAAATTTAGAACTTAAGTTGATTTTTGTAGATTTGTTTAATCAACCTTATAGAAGGGCTATATTATTCGGAAAAAATTATGATAAGAATCGTGATTTGGTAGTTTATAGCACACAAAGAGGTTTTAGAACGCAATTAGCAATAAACTACAGATTTTAATTACTTGTTTATTTTATAAATTAAAAGCCTTTTTAAATAAAAGGCTTTTTTTATTAATTTGTAATATCAATTAAAAGTTTGTATTATAAACATAAAAACCTTTCCTATAGAAAGGCTTTTATGTTTGTAAAAATTTAATTTTTGAACCCTATTTGTTTAGTTCTACCACCAGCCAAGTCATTAGCAACAAATTCTTTAACGTCTTCAAATGTTAAAGTTTGTATCATTTCTGGAGTTCTTTCATTGGAATTTAAAGCTGCAAGTCTTAAATGCTGATTTTTTACAGCTTTTTCAATAGTTTTTCTCACTACCCTACCATTGGCAAAGAATTTATCTTTTACTTCGTATAATTTGGTAAAATATTCTAGTAAATGAGTTTTTGCTTCTTGGTCTGGCTTAATATCTTCTTTTTTAAACATTTCTAAAGCGATTTCTAATAATTCCTCTGCTTTGTAATCTTCAAAAACCAAGGTTCTATCAAAACGGGATTTGAGACCAGGGTTGGTATTGAGGAAGTAGTCCATATTATCAGGATATCCTGCCACGATGACCACAAACTCTCCTCTATGGTCTTCCATACGTTTTAATAGTGTATCAATGGCTTCTTTACCAAAAGTATCACCGGGTCCTTGGTATAAAGCATAAGCTTCATCAATAAATAGTACTCCGCCCATAGCTTGCTCAATAATAAAATTGGTTTTTTCGGCGGTTTGTCCCGTGTACATAGCTACCAATTTTTGCCTATCAGTTTCTACTAGATGCCCACGCTCTAAAATTCCTAGTCCTTTGTAGATTTTGGCTATAATTCTAGCCACAGTAGTTTTTCCCGTACCAGGATTACCTGTAAATATGGTATGTAACGAAAAAGTATTACGAATATCTTTTCCTATTTCCTTGTAGAACCTTACCAATTTAACAAGTTCATCTATCTCCTGTTTAACAGCGTTTAAACCAATCATATTATGGAGCTCATTTAAGGAATCTCTTAATAGTTCTTCATCAACTGGAATATCCGCAATTTTTTTAGATTTGATACCAAATATTTTTTGGATGTCTTCTAAAATTACAGTAGAAAGTTCTTCAGTTGATAAATTATTGATATCTGGAACTTTCATTAATCGAAGCCCCATATTCATTTTTGATTCATCAATTAAGGAATATACTAATCTTGCATTTCCAAATGATTTATCACGACCTCTATAAGAGTCAACGATTTTTGTATATAAAAATTCTTTGGCATCGGGTGCTATAATAATATTTCTTTTTTCAGCAACATGTTCAGCAATTTGCATTAATTCTTGAGGGATATAATCAGGGAAATCATATACCATATTAAAACGTGATTTTAAACCAGGATTTGACTCAATGAAATACTTCATTTCATCAGGGTATCCAGCACAAATTACGGCAAAATCAGGTTGTGAAGTCATTTCTTTAATGAGTACTTCAATAGCTTCTTTACCAAAGTCTTTGGAGTCTTCAGCTTTTCTTGCTAAGGAGTAAGCCTCATCAATAAATAAGATTCCACCTTTAGCTTTACGAATCATTTCTTTGGTTTTGGGTGCAGTTTGACCAATATATTCACCAATTAAATCGGCTCTATCTACTTCTACTACATGACCTTTAGAAAGTAATCCCATTTTTTTATAGATTTTTCCAAGAAGTCTAGCTACAGTAGTTTTACCAGTACCCGGGTTTCCAGTGAATACCGCATGAAGATTAATAGTTTGTGGATCATCAATTCCTTTTTCATTTCTAATTTTGATGAAGTTAAGGTAAGATGTATATTCTTTGATTTTAGTTTTGATAGTTTCAAGACCAATCATTTCATTCATTTCAGCCATAACTTCTTCTAATGATTGTTCATCAATAGGTTTTGAGCTTACAGTTTTGGCTTTAATAGCTTTAGTAATTTGATAATCACCATCAAATTCAACGGCATCTTCTCCTACAGTAAAAGGTAAAACCGCTATCAGCTCGTCCATAAAAACAATTTCTAGCCTGTAATTATCTTTAAACCAATGGTTTCCTTTATCGTTTCCCCACCCCACTGCTGTGGTTATCATTTCATCTCCAGGATAAATAATAAGCAATTTATTGATAAAGCCTTTAAGCTGTCCTGTATCAGAATAAAAGTTAAATTGTAATTCACATGGCCAATAATCAATATTCGTTTTTACTAGGTTTTCGGCTTCAAACTCTACCCACACATATCGGGTACTACTTTCAGCAAATTGTTTTAAATAAACCCTTGATTCTTTTGGTGTATCAACACCACCAGATTCATAAAGCTTTACTGATTTTAAATCAAAATAAGGATTTTGAGATTCATTGACCTTGCCTATATTGACTATATAAAAGTTTTGAGATTTAACTTTTTTTCCTTCAATCCAAGCTTCCCAACGATATTCACCATTTTTCCAAAATGTACCTGCTTCATTTCCCCAACCTTTACGAATATATACAATGTTTTCATCGCTTTTTATGATTCTTGAAGCATCTTGGGAACATAATTCCTCTCCTTTGGAGTTAAAGCATTTCATTTCTATTTTTAATTCCCAATCTTCTTCATCAAATTTTTTATTAAAGAATGAAAATTCTCCCCAGATGAAAGTAGTTTCGGATTCATCGTAAACTAAGCGATATTTTTTATCATTATTAGCAAAAAATTCGCTAGAACCAAATATTTTTAAGTCCTTAATTTTGTATAAAAGGGTTGAACTCATGTTTCAGTTAATTCAAAATGCAAAATTAAAATTTTTTTTAAACAAACAACGGAAAATTTTTAGGAGAAACTTCATGAAGCATGTTATAAATTTTCTCATAAACTTCCTCAAAATTGGGTTTTGAAAAATAATCACCATCAGAAGCATAGGCAGGTCTATGGTCTTTTGCTGAGATTGTCATAGGTTTAGAATCTAAATAACGATATCCTTCTTGTACTTCAATCACTTGTTGCATAATAAATCCAGTAGCACCTCCTTCAACGTCTTCATCTAAAAATACAATTCTGTTAGTTTTCTTTAATGATTCAACTATTTTATGATGAATATCAAAAGGTATTAAGGATTGCACATCAATTACTTCAATGCTAACCCCTTCATTTTCAAATTCTTTTGCAATTTCTAATGCTAATCGACAGTTGGGTCCGTAAGTTACCAATGTTACATCTGAACCTTCTTTTAATATTTCGGGAACGCCGAGCGGAACTGTAAATTCGCCAATATTATCCGGTAATTTTTCTTTTAATCTGTAACCATTAAGAACCTCAATAATTAAGGCAGAATCATCAGATTGAAGTAATGTATTATAAAACCCTGCGGCTTGGGTCATATTTCTAGGTACCAATACATACATTCCTCTTAAAGCATTGATAATCATGCCCATAGGAGAACCTGAATGCCATATACCTTCTAATCTATGACCTCTTGTTCGAACAATTAAAGGTGCCATTTGACCACTTTTCGTTCTATATCTTAAAGTTGCCAAATCATCGGACATTGTTTGTAAGCCATACAAAAGATAATCCAAATACTGGATTTCTGCAATAGGTCTTAATCCTCTCATTGCTAAACCTATGCCCTGCCCTATAATAGTAGCTTCTCTAATGCCTGTATCTGTAATTCTTAATTCCCCATATTTTTCTTGTAAACCCGCAAAGGCTTGATTTACATCGCCTAATTTTCCTACATCTTCCCCAAATGCAACTACTAATGGATTTTTTTCAAAATTTTTATCAAAACATGCTTGTAAGATTTGACGACCATCTAAAACTTGAGAATTTTCTGAGAA
Organism: uncultured Bacteroidia bacterium; assembly: GCA_964493765.1. GTDB lineage: Bacteria > Bacteroidota > Bacteroidia > J057 > CALLMJ01 > CALLMJ01. The sequence continues at coordinate 7,299 of CAZBPK010000070.1, forward strand.
TATAGGAGAAATTACTTTTACTTTTAATGCTGATTTAGCTGATTCTGAATACAAATGACTATTGTATTTATCGTGATTGTCTAATGCACTTTCTCGGCGATATTTTTTTAAATCTTCAATTGCAGGGCTATTTTCATTTTTAGTTAATCTTAAAACTTTAAATACAGAAGCCTGTATATCCCTTCTAAAAGGTTCTGAAATTTTTTGAAGTTTATTTTTCTCTTCAATGATTTGTTGAGCATTGGAAGAGAGTGATGCGATTTGGTCAAATATAGTACAAACTCTTTGTATATCAGATTTTATGGGATTGAGATAATCATTCCATGCTTCTTTTTTCCATTGATTGACCAACTTCTTATCTTCTTCTTCCCAAGCTAAAATTTCTTCTTCCGTAGCAATATTATGTTCTAAAATGAATTTTCTAAATTGTGCGATACAATCATGTTCTGCTTCCCAAGCTAATCTTTCGGGAGATTTATATCTTTCGTGTGAACCAGAAGTTGAATGACCTTGTGGTTGAGTTACTTCAATCACGTGAATTAAAGAAGGAACATGTTCATTACGAGCGGTTTCTGCGGCTTTTGCAAAAGTATCAATTAAAGCCAGATAGTCCCAGCCTTTTACTACATAAATATCAAAACCTGAAGGATTTTGTTCATTTCTTTGGAATCCTGCTAATAGTTCTGATATGGAATTTTTGGTAATTTGATATTCATTAGGGACGGAAATACCGTAGTGGTCATCCCAAACAGCCATAACTACAGGGGCTTTAAGAACCCCTATGGCGTTCATGGCTTCAAAAAATAAGCCTTCTGCACAAGAGGCATTACCAATCGTACCAAAAGCTACTTCATTTCCATTTTTAGAAAACTGGGTGAAAGATTGTAGTTCTTTTAAATTTCTGTAAAGAACAGAAGCATATCCTAATCCTACTAAACGAGGCATTTGAGAAGCCGTAGGAGAACAGTCTGCAGAAGAGTTATAGAGTTCGGAAATAGGTTTCCAAGAGCCATCTTCATTTAAGAGCCTAGTAGCAAAATGCCCGTTCATTTGTCTACCCGCAGAAGCAGGCTCTAATTCTACATTAGGGTTGGCATATAATTGAGCAAAAAATTCTTTGATAGTAGAAATGCCCAATGCAAACATAAACGTTTGGTCTCGGTAATATCCTGAACGGAAATCGCCGGGCTTAAATGCTTTTGCCATAGCAATTTGCGCTAGTTCTTTACCATCACCAAAAATTCCAAATTTTGCTTTGCCTGTTAACACTTCTTTTCTGCCTAATAAACTGGCTTGGCGGCTCTGATAGGCTAATCTATAATCAGAAATAATCACCGCTTTGTTAGGCATGACTTGAGTACTTGGGCTACTTATAATCATTTAATTTTGTTTTGAGCCCAAAATTATGTAAGATTTTTGAAACTGTAAAATTTTTTTTGTTGAATTGCACAATTCATAAAATGAATATACTTAAACTATGTTCAAAATTCCATTAACTTCTTTTTCGTTTTCCAATCGTACACTTCAATTTTAGCATAACCTTTTTTTGAAGGATCGGCTTTGTAATAATGGCTTGACGAAGCAACAATTAGATATTTTCCATCTTGAGATAAATCAAAATCTCTTAAAAAATCTTTGGTTTTGATATTGGTTTTTTTATGCTTAAAAATCGTATTTTCAACACTAAAAGTATAACCGATTTCATTAGAGGAAGTGCCTAAAACTACTTCATCTTTAGTATTGGGATTGAAAATCGCTTTAAAAGGTTCAAAGTTTATATCTTGCCAGCTAGATAATTCTTTTTTGTTTTCATGAAATATATAAAAATTTTTTTTACTATCATCTAAACCGGATAAAAGAGTAAACTTACCAGTTATAAAGCATTTATCACCTACATGACATATTGATTTAATCATCAATTTTTCATTCAAATAATTAAAAGTTTCCCAATCTTTTTCTCCCGTTTCTACCACATATCTTGAAAATGTTTGAAGATTGGAAAGTTGGTATAGATATTTTTCATCATGAGTAAAAAATAAATCCACACTGGTTGCCATAGAAGGATAATTCCTAAATTTAGGTATCTCCTGCCCTGTTTTTAAATTAACTACATATAAATTTTTGTCTTTTTTTGCAGCTAGGTATGTTCCCTTACAAGAAAAAGTATGGATAGATACTTTATCTTCCTCTAAAATGACTTTTTCTTTTTTTCCAGTTACAGCACTCCATAAACTTACTATCAATTTATCATCTTGATATTCCGATTTGTAAAATTGTTCGTCATTAATAAATACCAATTCAGAAACATTTTCTGATAAATTATGCAATAATTTTTTGTCATTTAATGACCAAATACATAAGTTTTGGTAAGAACTTGAAATGGCAAACTTTCCAGATGGGCTAATTCTTACTCTACTAATCGCATTGATATGTGGATTTTGAGCTTTCGTAAAGTGAAAAATCACTAATAAAATGAACGTCAATAAACTAAATGGCTTTCTCATTTTTTTTATATTTTAATACTTTTTATTGTTGGATTCTTTATTATACATCAGTTTCTACTTGATAAATAATCTATGGCTTTACTACCAATTACCACCTGTTATCCATCTTCCAACCATTAATATGGAGATTACAGAAAAAATTCCTATAATTATTAAAGAAAAAAAACCTTTAATCAATGTTAAGAACCAATTTTGCCGATAAACCATCTTTAAGGTTTTAAAATAAAAAATTAATAAACCCAAAAGATAAATCAAAATTCCCAAAATGGCTGTATTGGCTGAAATGCCTATATTCCAGAAATTATAAATAATCATTATAAATAGTGCTAAAACATTTGTAAACCAAATAAATTGTGCAACGATAAAGGTCTGAATAATAAAATGTTCTGTAAAGTTCCAAGAGTTTTTTAAATTGAATAACCAAAAGAAAATTGCAAAATATATTGGCGAAAAATAAAATACTAGGTAGGTAAAGGCTTGGGAACGATTAGCTTTTTTTTCCATTTTTTCTATAGAAGTGTTTTGCATGTTTTCAAATCCTTTTAAATTATTAATTTGTTTTTCAAAATCCTCTACCTTCAAATTTTCATAAATGTCCATTCTATCTTTCTGATAGCTTTCTATTAATGATTTCAAATTTTCATAATTATCGTAAATAAATACTTTTCCTTCAGACCATTGGCTTTTATCAAAATTATCTAAAACTAATAAAATGAATAATGTCATACCTAACAAAAAGTATGATAGTGGAGCATAAAAAGGTTTGGTTTTACCTTCTATATAGCTACGAATAGTAATTCCCGGTCTTTGGGTTAGGTTTACAAAATTATATAAAATTCCTCTATCTAACTCTAAAATGTCTTTGATTTCATCAATTACATAATGGAAATTAAAACGAGTTTGAACTCTTTGACCACACTTTGGGCAATAATTCCCTTCAAATTGATTATCACAATTTTTACAAGTTACCATTATCTAATCAAAGTTACTGTGCCCATGTATTTTTTCTTTTTCTCTTGAAAATCTTTTGCCCAGATTAAGTAAGTATAAACTCCTTCGGGGCAAGGTTTTCCGTTCATTTTTCCATCCCATTGATAATTAGGGTCTTGAGATTGGAAAATCAAATTTCCCCATCTATCATATAAATACCATTCTATACTTTTAATTCCTTGATAATGAATTTGCCAATAATCGTTTTTATCATCATCATTAGGAGTAAATGCACTGGGCACCCAAACCAATATTTGTGAGCCGACTACTTCTAAATTCATATTATATTCATCAAAACAGCCGTTGGAATCATAAGCCCTTAATCTTACCTGAACAGTTCCGCTCTGATTAAAAGTATAACTTACAGCACTTGTGTCCCCTTTGATTATGCTATCAATGGAATTATTTTGTTCAAAATACCATACAAAATTCTGTCCATTTAGGGAATGGTTATAAAAAATATAGTTTCCTTGCCCTAAACTATCGTAATTAAAATTGGCATTTGCGGTTACGGGAATAGTTTGAAGAGTTACCAATACTTTTTCAGAAGTACAACCATTAGTTGTATAAGCTACAAAATATTGCTTGGTAGTATCCACTAGGACATTCAAAAAATTCTGATTACTGATAGGATTTTGGGCTTGATTATACCAGAGGACATTCACTCCTTGTGGTGGATTGGTAAACAACGTATAGTAAGAACCTTTACAAACTTGTACTAAAGTATCAATTGTTGGGTTGGGAACTTGTATAACATTGAGATTAATGGCAATTCTATTGGACGTGCAAGGAGACAAAACCGTTTCTACGTAGTAAGTAGTATTTTGGAACAAATTAGGAGTTTCAAAGAAAGAACCATTATGAATGGGCGTATTGGAGTTGGGCGAATCATACCATAGAACTGAGGCATTGGCAGCCACTATAATTTGAACCGTATCACCGAAACATACATTGGAACGATATATCGGGCTGGGGTCAGAAGGTTTGGGCGTTACATAGACTTGCATACCTACACGTGATGAAGTGCAATTCCCCACTACAAATTCTACGTAATACTTAGTATCTTGGTTTAACGAAGGCGTAATGAAGGGAGAACCTGTAAAAATAGGGTTGCCACCAGAAGCTTGGCTATACCATAAGAAGGTACCGTTTCCTGACTGAGATAGAGGGTAAATCGTTGCATAAGTTCCTGAACAAATTGTGGTATCTTGCACCAAAGGAGGATTCGGTTGGGCTACTATCCAAACTGTTAGAGCGGAACGTGAACTAGTACAATTAGGAATATAAGCTTCTGCATAGTAAGTAGTAGTTTGATTAACATTAACGTTGATTGTTGAACCCGTTCCTAGGATGTTTCCACCTGTTGGTGCGTCATACCATATTATAGAATAGTTAGAAATTGCAGAAAGTGAAATATTTACGGGTGATAAGGTGCAAATGGTTGTGTCTTGAACTTGTGGTGCAGGCACGTTGGGAATAACATTCACCGTTACCGCTGCACGATTGCTATAACAACCATTAACTTGAGCAGCAACATAATAAACCGTTGTTTGATTGAGTACAGGAGTAGTAAAAGTGTTTCCTTGATGAAGAAGATTCCCTCCCGCAGGAGCATCAAACCAATGAATGGTTCCACCGTTATAATTGATGTTGATAGTAACATCTTGCCCTGAACAAATGGTTAGGTTCACGGGATTGGGGTCATCAGGTTGTGGAACTTGAATTTGAAAAGCAATTCTTTGCGTTGTACAGCCTGAAACAATTGCTTCAACATAGTAGGTAATAGTATTCTGTAAATTATTGATTGTAAAATTATTGCCATTAAAAAGAGGTGTTCCCCCACTAGCTTGGGAATACCATAAATGCGTTGTTGCATTGGGCGTATTTCCATTAACGGTAAAGTTATTTCCTCTACATACTGTAATAGGAGAACTTTGAACAATAGAGGTAATATTCGGATTTACTATAAATATGTGTACAGTGTCTCTTGCGGTCGTGCAATTGGTAGAAGCAATTTCTACATAAAAAGTGGTATCAGTAAATAAGGGGGAAGTTTGAAAATTGATACCGACTGAAATAGGATTACCGCCTGTGGGTTGATTATACCAGACATAGTTGGCTCCGGGAACAGAAGAAAATAAATATTGAACGGAGTTTCCAGGGCATATTGTAGTATCGTTAACAGAGGGCGGGTCACTCAAAACCCAAACATACACACTATCTGTTACTGTACATCCTTGCGTAGCAGTAAGCTTATAATAACCTGTCATAGCGGGCGTAGCATTATTGATAATAGGATTTTGGTCAGTAGAAGAAAAGCCGTTGGGTCCTGTCCATTGGTAAGAAGCGAAGCCATTAGAAGCGTTAAGTTGTATAGATTGCCCAGGGCAAACAGCCTGAGGATTGGCAGATATACCTAAATTTGCTAAATTGCAAATGCCAAACTTCGTAACGAAGCCTTCTATTTGGCTATTATATAGAGGTTGGTATGCACCTGTGGTAACAGGATAATCAGAAGATTGGGTTTCGCCTACAAAAATAAAATTTTCTCTTATTGCTACAATATCGTAAGCTAGATCATTATTAGAGCCGCCCATAAAAGTAGAAAAATCGGGAATGGTAGGCATAAATCCTGGGAATTTCATTATAAAGGCATCCCAAGAAGTATTCATAGGGCTGTCATTAATTGTGCTATCAAAAGCATTAATAGTAGGGAAATTAGAAGATTTTGTGTAACCGCAAACATAAATATTGAAAAACGTGGTAAAATGCACTGCAGAGCCTTCTTCATCTAAACTTCCGCCTAAATAGGTAGAATATAGTAAATTACAGTTACCATGCCCAGGTGGAATACCAAAAACTGCAAGAAAAGCATCTTTCCCTCCATTATGAGTACTATCATAACAACTGGGCGTTGTAGGAAAAGTAGTAGAAAAAGCCGATGTATAGCCTGTGGCAAGAAAAGAAGATTGTTGCAAAGAAATGTCTAATATTGCTTCATGAGCAGAACCACCGAAATAAGTAGAAGCTTGGAGCGTAGTTAAATCAGAACTAAAAATAGAAGCAAAAGCATCATTGCCACCTGCACTAGTAGTAGAATGCGCACCTGCTATAGTAGGAAAATCTACAGATTTGGCTTCCCCTGCTATGATTACTTGATCTGAATAAGATATAGTAATAGCATAAGCATTTTCACCGGTACTTCCTCCTATGTATGTGGCAGCATTTAAACTACTTAAATTAGCATTAAAAATAGCAACAAAAACATTATTAGTATTTAAATTGGTATTCGGACTAGGACTATATGTACCTAAGGTCATAGGCAGATTGACAGAACTAGTGACACCTGTGATAACAATATTTCCATTAGACTGCCTATCCATAGCGTAAGCGACATCTGTTTCACTTCCCCCATAATAAGTCAAAGCCAGTAAACTAGAACCATCGGAACTTAAACTCGCAATAAAAATATCGGATTTCGTAGAAATATTAATATCAGGATTGGGACTATAAGCACCTGCGGTAGAAGGTAAATTGACCGATTTTGTTTCGCCCGTAATATAAATATTAGAAGAGGTGGAAGAAGTATCCGTAATGATATCCCAAGCAATGTCTTGGTCGTCACCACCAATAAATGCAGAAAATATAGGAATGGAAGTATTAGTATTGAGTTTCATTACAAAAATATCCCGCATACCGCTTGCTGTACTAGAATTAGTATATGCACCTAATGTAGTAGGAAATAGGTTTTGGGCTGTGGTATAACCGGTAATTATAGGATTAAAATTTTTATCTCGGGTCATAGACGTAACTTTTTCATCGTTACCTGTGGTAGAGTGTATAAACGTACTCCACAAGAGTGGATCTATAATGACGGTTTTACTTTTATCATAATCAGGTATGACATACCTTAAAATATTTTTTTCTAATTTCCATTCTGCTTGTATCTTTTGTTTTTCTTGTAAAACTTGTAAATCCTTTTGGTAAATTTTTCCTAATGAAGTAAAAAATACAGGTTCTTGATTTTCAAGCGTGAGTTTATCGGTACCTAAAATTTGCAAAGCAATTTGTTGATAATTCGCGAAAGGATGCACAATAAAATCATAACGGAATTGTCCATTCTGGAAGTAAGCCCTAAAATCTATTCCTTCATAAATTTGTTGTAAATAAATCTCTTTGTAGAGTTTCACATTCGTTTTCCATTTTTGAGGGTCCTTACCTAAATAATAATGATGGACAGTCGTTAAAGGTTCTAAGGCTTGTACTTTAAATCTTGAACTATTATTTAAGAATTTACATTCTACAACATGTCCTTTACGCTCAAACAAAGTTTTTTGAAATTTTAAAGGTTTTTCAAAATCTTCGGAAGAAATTTTATGGGTGTTTTGAAAAAAATCATAAACTATACCTTCTTGGGTAATCCAAACATTGACATTTTTTAGTTTTGCTAAAAACAAAACTTTATGATTCCATTGCCCTTGATTTTCAATAAAATACCCATCATTGGCTAAAAGAGCCTGAAAACAAAAAATGAAATAAAAAACTTTTCTCATAGAGATATAAAGATTTTATACAAAAATAAAAAATTCTCCCCAAAAAAAGACTAATCAAGTAAGAAAATCGCCATTTTGGGTCAAAATTGCTTACGGTTTAAGAACAGAAATTACAGACGATATTATTCTGGTAATTTTAAATCGTAGCCTAATAGCAATAAAACCAAAAGGATAGTTCCTAGGATAATTCTGTAATAACCAAAAACTTTAAAGGAATGTGTGCTTACGTATTGAATAAAAGACTTTATTGCCAAGTAAGCGACTATAAATGCAATCAAATTACCAAGTAATAAAATGGGCAAATCATTTTGTGTAAATTCTTGATTAGCAATAGCTTTTTTTATTTTAAGTAAAGTAGCTCCGAACATAGTGGGTACAGCTAGAAAAAAAGAGAATTCTGCGGCGGCTTTACGAGTAAGGTTTTGAGTCATACCACCAATAATTGTTGCAGCACTTCTAGAAACACCTGGAATCATGGCTATACACTGAAATAAACCAATTTGTATAGCAGAAGGATAAGAAATACTGAGTTCATTATCGTTTGTGCCGTTGAGCCATTGGTCTATGTAAAGTAAAATGACTCCTCCTACTAATAGGGCTATTGCAACCACTCTAATGTCACCAAGTAGCGTATCAATAAAATCATCTAATAAAAAGCCGATAATTGCAGAAGGAATAAAAGCGGCACTTACTTTCAAATAGAGGTCTAAAGATTGTAAAAATTTTTTAAAATAAATCACTAAAACCGATAAAATTGCACCAAATTGAATAGCAACGGTAAAAGTTTTTACAAAGGGCTTATCAGCAATGCCCATAAAAGTAGAGGCAATAATCATGTGTCCCGTTGAGGAAATAGGCAAAAACTCAGTAATACCCTCAATAATGGCGAGGATAATCGCTTGTAAATAATCCATAAATAAAAAAGTTTTATTCTGCTAAAATTGCGTAAATAATTTCAGCAAAACCTCCAATGATTAAAAAAGGACAAACATAAAGGCTTAGAGAAAATTGTTTACTATCAATAAAACCTTCAGTACTCATTAATAAAAATCCTAGTACAATCAGAGCGGCACCTAAAGCCATCAATTTATAATTTTTTGCCTTGAAAGGCATTTCATTGTTGTTTTTTATATTTTCACTCATATAATATCTTCTAATCTTTTATCTAAATAACGATTAACCGCAACGAGGCTGCTAAAATAACCCAAAATTGTTCCAAATGCAATTAAAAATATACAAATAAACAAAAACTCTTTACTGAAAATAATAATTCCTAAATCCGCAACCCAAAAAGTGAAAGTAATTAATAAAATCATTATCAGTATGATAGCAATTAAACTTCCCAAAAAACCTTGTAAAATCCCCAGCAGTAAAAAAGGTTTACGGATATAATCTGAAGTTGCTCCGATAAGCTGCATAGTCCTTATCATAAGTCTTTTGGAATAAATATCTAAACGAATGGTGTTCATGATTAACAAATAAGCAACAAAAACCAAAAGACTGCCTAGTACAGCACTTATAACAATAAATGTAGCCGAACGAGCATTGACAATTTCTATCAATTTAACGGGATAATTGACTTCACGAACATTTTCTAATTTACTCCATTCTTTCATCATTTTTTGTAAAGTTTCTTTATCAGAGTATTCATTTTTTATTTTTACATTTACGGAAGAGAAATAAGAACTAATATCTCCGATAACTTCTTTTTTGAAATCTTCTCCTAATTCTTGAAGTTCATTAAGAGCTTGGTCTTGAGAAACATAACGAGCATCTAAAACATATTCAGATTTTTTTAAATGGTTTACAAGTTTAGTAGCAAAATCTGAAGAAGTTCCCGGTTGAAGCATAATTTTTAGTTCTAATTCTTCTTTTGCGGCGTTCACTACTACCCTACCCGTTATAGAAATAATAGCAAAAACCCCTAATAAAAATAAAATCAACGAAATACTTATCAAACCCGAGTAAAAATTGAGGTTATAATCTCTTGCTCGTAACATCAAGATGCAAAAATGAGAATTTTTTTCTAATAAAATGATTTTTTTTGAATACTCAAAGTTCAAAAGGTATAATTCATAGTTTTTAAAAAAAACTTTATCTTATTGTTGATTTTAACTAAATGAGTATTATGTTTGCAACAATAAAAGTATCGTATCATGAAAAAAGTTTTAGTGTATTTAGTTTGCAGTGTAATTACATTAAATTTACAAAGTCAAAATTTAAGGAAATGTGGCACGATGGAGGTTCATAACAGAAATGTTCAAAAAGATCCATCTATACTAAAAAGACAAGCAGAAATTGAGCAATTTACTGCTGCTTATGTAAAGAATCATTATTCAGGAAAAAATCAAAAAACTCAAAACATTATTACGATTCCTGTGGTGGTGCATGTTATGCACAATGGAGAACCAATAGGTGTAGGTCCCAATATTTCTGATGCACAAATTTTATCTCAAATTGATATTTTAAACGAAGATTATCGTTTATTGAATTCAGATAGTTTGCCTCCTACGCATCCTTTTTGGCAGTACACAGCGGATGCTGAAATTGAATTTTGTTTAGCACAACAAGACCCTTGGGGAGACCCTACTACAGGAATTGTAAGATATAATGTAGGACAAGACTCAATAAGCTGGGATGATTTAGAGACATGGATAAAACCTGCTACTATCTGGGACAGAGATTATTATCTGAATATTTGGACAGTGAACTTTTATTCAGATGAAGGGCTTTTAGGATATGCCCAGTTTCCAGGAGAAGCCGATTCTACGGATGGTGTTGTGATTGGATATAAATTTTTTGGCGATAATGGAAGTGTAGTATATCCTAATGATTTAGGCAGAACGGCTACCCATGAAGTGGGGCACTGGCTCAATTTAAGACATATTTGGGGAGACCAAGCTTGTGGTGATGACTTTGTAAGTGATACGCCTGAGCATGAAGAGGCTAATTATGGCTGCCCCACTTTTCCGCATAAACCTTATAATGAATGCCTTCCAGGAACTCAACAATACGGAGAAATGTATATGAACTACATGGATTATGTAGATGATGATTGTATGAATATGTTTACTTTTGGACAAAAAGCAAGAATGAGAGCTGCTCTTGCAGGACCGAGAAGCACTTTATTAGCATCGGATGGTTGTAGCATTCCTACTAAAAAACAAAAATCTTTTATAAAATCTTCCTTTGCAATCTTCCCTAATCCTACGCAAAATACTTTCCAAATTAAATTTAATGCAATCAATGAAAATGCTGATATTTATATCTATAATTCTATTGGGCAAATCGTTTATTCTCAAAAAACTATCAAAAACTCTTCTATTATTGATGTTTCTCATTTAGAAAACGGCATTTATTTTGTTCATATTATAGCCCAAGGACACAGGTTAGGAGTTCAAAAATTAGTAATTGATTAGTAACATAATATGATAAAAATTATTATTTTGAGCTTTTTTAGTCTATTACTACTAAAAGAGGGGTCATGCCAAAAAAAAAGCAAGAGCAATAATAGTTCTACAGAGGTAAATTCTAAAGAAGTAAAAAAACAACCTTTGAATGTAGAAAATACAGAATCAGAAGTTTTTAGTATATCTTTTATTAGTAAAGGAGCAGGAATTAACAGAAATGCTCATCAAACTTTTTTAAATTTACTAAAAGAATTTGAAAAGCAAAACCAGGTCAGTTTGAACTATCAACAAAAAAACTGGGGCAAGGAAGGGGAAAAGACTTATTGTTTCAATAAACAACCCAAAATCCAAGAGCTTAAAAATTATTTAGAAAAAGAGCTCAAGAACTTTGACAGAATCCATTTTAGTAATAAATTAGAATGTGAATAAATATAAGAAAAGGCTCAAAATTGAGCCTTTTCATTTTGTATAAAAATTGTATTTTTGCGTTTTTTAATGGAAATGCCCGTTCAATTTATTGTTATAACAGCTCCCAGTGGTTCTGGTAAGACTACCATAGTAAAAGAACTATTAAAAAGTATTCCCGAATTAGAGTTTTCTGTTTCTGCTACCACAAGAGAAAAGCGACCCCATGAAATTCATGGCAAAGATTATTATTTTTTTTCTATACCAGAGTTTGAGAATGCGATTGATAATGATGAATTTTTAGAGTGGGAAGAGGTATATCCCGGAAAATTTTATGGTACTTTAAAAAGTGAAATACAAAGAATTCAAGATAATCACAAATTAGCAGCTTTAGATATAGATGTTCAAGGAAGTGTTAATCTTAAGAAAAAATTTGAAAATCAATTAGTATCTTTTTTTATTAAAGCCCCTTCTATAGAAATTCTAAGACAAAGACTAATTGATAGAGGTACAGATTC
>CAZBPK010000071.1:0-43132 GCA_964493765.1 uncultured Bacteroidia bacterium
CAAAATCCCCATTTATCCCCTTTGCGGTAAGGGATAAGCTTAGGTTTAACAGAAGCAAACTTCTCCCAATACTCATTGCCTTCTTTGTCTATAAAGTTCCATTTACCATTCCATTTCACATGAGCCATGCCCTCACGAAAATGCTCTGCACGATCATACTTGCAAGGTACTACCTCTTTCCCGCTTTTGTCTATAAAGCCACATTTGCCATTCCATACAACAGCAGCCATGCCCTCATAAAAACCATTTACACCATCATACTTGCAAGGCACAATAATCTTCTTATTTTTATCACAAAATCCCCATTTGTCTCCTTTGCGGTAAGGAATAAGCTCAGGCTGAGCAAAAACAAAAATCGCTAACAAGTTTAAAATCGCAAAAATAAATGTTATTCTTGTGAGTGCCATATAAACACTAAAATTGTTTACCAATATAAAACAAAAGTAAATACAAAGTATAAAAAATTTTCATTTTTTTATAGCTATCAGATTTTCAAAATCTTTTTTATTATTCTACTCTGGCTGTAGAGATAAAAATGTTATTCTTGTTCAAGTTTAGACTGAGAAAGCAAATAAAAATAACTAATAGCCCCAGTAAGAACCAAAAGAATGAGCTGAGGTGTATGAATAATTAAAGCCAGGGCTTCTCCATCAGATTTTGCATAACCAAAAGCAACCATAGTCCAAATGATTGCATTATGAAAAGGACCCAATCCCCCAGGTGCTGGAATAGTCATACCAATTCCCCCCATAATAGTCAAAATAAAAGCTAAAGAAAAGCCAATAGAGTGAGTGTTAGGAAGGATTAATGTTCCTAAATAAGTAGAAAGCACATAAAAAAACCATATCAATCCCGTACTCAATAAAAATAAAAAAGGGCTTTTCAAATGCTTTATGCTTAATGCAGATACTAGAATGTTACCAAGAAAATCCCAAACTTTCTGAAGTATAGGAATTTTCTTCCAATAATTTTGCGTTTTCCAAACAATGATAAATCCTATTACAGTAGTGATAACAAAAAACAACAAAGAATAGGTAGAAAATTTTGGCAAAAATTGGATAAAATAATGCACTAATTTTTGGTATTCTAAAAACAGTCCTAATAAAATCAGGGAAGCTAGGGTCAACACATCAATGGCTCTTTCTGTGAAAACAGTACCTGCTAAAGTAGCAAAAGGCGTTTGAGTTTTAGTAGTTAAAACGGTACAACGAGCCACCTCTCCCATTCTTGGAGCGCCTGCGTTAGCCATATATCCTACCAAAACTGCCGCAAAAGCATCAAAAGTTTTGATAGACTTGCCCGCCGCTTCTATTAACATTGTCCATCTCCATGCACGAACATAATGGGATAATAAAGAAACGAATAAACTCAATAATAACCACCAGTAATTCCCGTTTGCCAAATTCTCTCGGAGTAACTGAAAATTCATGTCTTTGAACGCAAAATACAACAAGCCTACGCCCAATGCTACTCCTAGAATATACTTCCAATTCATACAGCAAAATTAACAATAATAACAAACCACCCTTAATAAGTTTCAAAAAATATTGAAAGTATATCAATAACCAAAAAAAGAATAAGTTCCTCGTGAACCATCTTTATTAAAGCCTTCAATGATTAACCTACCTCTTTGATTCATGATATTCTCTAATTCTTCAATAGTAGATACAATTTGATTATTGACCCTATAAATAATAAAACCTTCGGGCAAACGCATCTGGGCTAATCTTCCTTGACCTAAACTGATAATTTTAAATCCTGACTCAATTTTTAATTTGTTCTTTTCAAACTTCGTAATAGGCTGTAATTCAGCACCTAAAACCTTAGAAAATATAGAAGTTTTTCTTACAACTTTAGTCTCTCCTTCTTCATTTTGTAAAGTTAAATTGACCTCAAAACTTTTATTTTTTCTTTGAACAAGTAATTTTACTACGTCTCCGGGTCTGGTTAAGGCAATTGCTTCATAAAAATCCGCCTTAGATAAAATTTCTCTTTGATTGACTTTCGTAATAATATCCCCAAGTTCTAATTGGGCTTTATCAAAACTGCCTTCAGGATAGATTTCCGATATATATACCCCAAAATAACTTTCTAATTGTTGAGCTTTAGCAAAATTTTCTTCTATGTCTTCAACAGTACCACCATAAAAACTTCTTTGAACTACTTGATATTCAATTAAATCTCTCACAACTTTTTTTACTATATTAACGGGAATAGCAAATCCATAACCATTATAAGCCCCTGAATTAGACATAATTGCTGTATTGATGCCCACTAGTTCGCCTTTGGTGTTAATTAAAGGACCTCCAGAATTCCCAGGATTAATAGCCGCATCCGTTTGAATAAAAGATTCTATGGGAAACTGGGATTTTACTACATGAATATTTCTACCTTTGGCACTGACAATGCCTGCGGTTACCGTAGAAGTTAATTCAAAAGGATTTCCAATCGCTAAAACCCATTCCCCAATCAATAAATCATCAGAATTTCCTAAGGCAATAGGTTTCAAGTTATTGGCTAGAATTTTTAAAACAGCTAAATCCGAACTAGGGTCAGTACCTAAAACTTGAGCCTTATATGAGCGTTTATTCGGTAAAGTTACCGTAATTTCTTCTGCGTTCTCAATCACGTGAAAATTCGTTATAATAACGCCATCAGGAGAATAAATTACTCCTGTTCCCGCATTAGTAGCTTCTCTTTGGTTTCCCCAAAAATCCCAAAAATCCCAAAAGTTATTTCTAACAATTCTTTGTGACCTTGATTTAATAGAAACAACGGATTGTTTCCCAATGATAGAAGGCTTAGTAAAATCAATAACATTTTCGAATTTTTCAAAATCAACAGGCTTTAATGCCTTGCTTTGAGTAGGAAGATAAAAAAAATGATATACCCCTAAAACGATTAAACCGCCAAACACTCCTCCCCAAAACGAATCAAAACGTCGCATATTTAAAATACCACACAAAAATAAAAAAACCGCCTTTAAAAAAAGACGGTTTTTGATAAATTTAAGAATTTCTTATTTTTTAGGCTTATAATTAAACGTATTAATTCTAAACTCAGTTCTTCTGTTGGCTTGTTCGTCAGAATCAGATAATTCAGGATAAACAGCGGGTTGAGATTCACCAAAACCAAAAGAATCTAATCTATCTTTTTCTATACCAGCCTCTACTAAATAGTCTACTACCGACTTAGCTCTTCTTTGAGAAAGTTTTATATTGTATTTTTCAGAACCATTGGTATCGGTATGGGAACCAATTTGAATGGTAATAGTAGGATTATCTTTGAGCAATTTTACGAGTTTATCTAACTCTACTTTTGACTCGGGTCTCAAATCTGCTTTATCAAAATCATAATAAATATTTTGTAAGACAATAGGCTTACCTAACTCAATTCTCTCTAAGAAGATATCAATATCTTTTTCAAGGTCAGTTGTAACTTTTATGCCTTTAGTAGAAACCATTTCCTCATTCGCAAGATATTCAGGGGCATTACCCACTACTTTGTAATCAGATTCTTTTTCTAATGGGAATTTATAAGCAGCGGTTTGATCGGTTTTAAAAGTATCAATTGGAATTAAATTACCATCTTGTATTTTGAAAAGAGTTACAGTCGCAAAAGGAATAGGTTGTTTAGTTTTTTTATCTCTAACTACCCCATGAACAGAAAGTTCAATCGGAGGTCTATAAATGAAACGCATTAGATAGATATCATCAGAGCCTTTACCTGGTCTATTAGAAGCAAAATAACCTAAAGAGTCTTGGTATAACCAATGAACACTAAAATCATCATCAGCGGAATTAGGACCAATACCAATGTTTATGGGTTCATTCCAAGTACTTAAAGAGCCTTCTGTAGAGAAAATATCATAACCACCAAAACCAAGTCTCCCATCAGTAGAAAAATACATAGTTTTTCCATCTTTAGCGATGTGGGGGTGAGTCTCATTAAAAGGGGTATTGATACCTTTACCACAATTTACTGGAGTGCTCCAAGCATTACCAATTTTCTGAGAATACCAAATATCTAACTCTCCCTCACCACCGGGTCTATCTGAAACAAAATACATGGTAGAACCATCAGGAGATAGAGTAGGTTGTGCATCATAAGTAGGCACTTTTTTTACTTTTCCTCTTGAATTTACAACCACTTCATGTTGCCCATTAATTCCTTCCACTAAGGACCCTTTGCCCCAAGTTTTGGATTCAGGATTGAAAGTGGACTGATAAATACTACAACCATGATGCTTACCTTGTTTTCCTTTACCACAAATTGTAAAATACAAAGTTTTTCCATCGGGCGAAATCACCCCATTACCATCATTAGCCTTAGTATTGATTCTTTTTCCCAAATTTTCCACTTTACCAAAAGTTGAATCTGATTCTTTTTTCGCTATAAAAAGGTCAGAAAATCTTTCTTCTCCATTCTCACGGAACTTATCTTTACCACCTTTTACACCTTTTCTATGAGAGGTAAAAATCATAAAAGAATCTCCTTTAACAGAATAAATAATGGGGCTAAAGTCACCTGAACCAGAATTAATATTAATTTCTGTTATGGTATATTTAGGGTCTTGTTTTTTGGCAACATCTGCATAATCACAACCTTTAATTTCTAATTCCGCCTGTTGACGAAAATGATCGTTATGGTCATACTTTTCTAAGAATGTTTGCAAAGCAGATTTTGCTTCTCCATAACGCTCTTCTCTTTTTAAAGCAAGACCTAAATCAAAATAAGTAGTATCATTGTGTTCAGGATCTTGATTAATCACTGCCTCATACCATTTGATACAATCCTCTATTTGATGTAAATACCAATAACATCTAGCAATTTTTCTCATTGCATAAGTATTATTAGGGTCTAATTTTAGAACTTCTTTGTAAACTTCAGCAGCTTCAGCACTATGACGACGCATAAATAGATGATCTGCTTTTTTCATAAGGTGTTTGACCTTGTGATTTTGTTGCGCAAACAACTCTGGTTGTAACGCACTAAACGCAATTACTAGTATTAAAAATATTCTCTTCAACATTGGACAAACGAATTTACGGGTATATTCCAATTTCATTAAAAAATTAACTGCAAACTTAAATAAATTACTTTTATAGATACAAAAATTTTTCAAAAAATTTTTAAACAATTTTTATGATGCTTAATCCTTAATACACTTTGGGATTTTATGTTTCTTACTAAGCTCAAGAATAATTAGATTACACTAAACCGATTATCTTTAGATTCAGAATCCATTCTTTGATAAATAATCTGCTAAAACTAAATCCACAATCGTTGTAATTTTAATATTCTCCGGTATATATTCTATTGAATTTACGGGTTTTTGAAAATAGCTTTCATATAATGAAGCATCATCAGTAAAATTTTGATTACAATTAATATAGGCTTCATAAATATCTGAAAATAAAAACCCTTGAGGTGTTTGAACTTCTAAAAATTCTTCTCTATTTACTACTTGAGTTCCATTTTCTGTAATTTTTCGTAATGAACTTTTTATTGGGCAAGTAGTTATAAGATTTTGGGATTCTCTGAGCTTAATAATGAATTGTTCTAAAAATGATTTTGAAATAAATGGACGAACTGCATCATGAATTAAAACAAAACCCGAATAGTTGAGTTCCGTATTTTGAATTAGTTGAAGCCCATTTCTCACAGAATCCGTTCTATACTCACCACCATAAGCAATTTTAATTCCTTGAATATCGTATTCTTCAAGTAATGAAATTAACTTAGAAAGTTGGTTTTCTTTAATAGTAATCACAATATCTTTTGGATCACAAACCTCTAAGAATCTTTGTAAGGTGTGGATAATAATAGGTTTTTGATTAATGGGTAAAAACTGTTTTGGTATATTTTTACCCATTCTTTTTCCAACACCACCAGCAACAATGATAACTTTGATATTTTCAAAAATCATGGAATATTTTTGCCTGCAAATTTATAAAATTAGCATAGCATCACCATAACAAAAGAAACGATATTTTTCTTTAATGGCTTCATTATAAACATGCATACAAAACTCATAATCCATAAAAGCTGCAACCATCATTAACATGGTAGATTTTGGTGGATGAAATTGGGTTACCATAGAATTAGCGATATTAAAATCGTAAGGAGGGAAAATAAATTTATCCGACCATCCTTTACCGGGTTTTAACAATTTTGAAGCAGAAACATTAGACTCTATTGCTCTCATTACCGTAGTACCTACTGCACAAACTTTCTTTTTATCAAGTTTTGCTTTGTTTACACTTTCTGCAACTTGATCAGGAATATCATAATATTCTGAATCCATTTTATGTTTAGACAAATCTTCCACTTCTACATCTCTAAAACTTGCATAACCTGTATGTAAAGTTATATGATGTTTTTCTACACCTTTAATATCTAAACGAACTAAAACTTCACGAGTAAAATAAAAACCAGCAGAAGGAGCTGCAACTGAACCTTTATTTTTAGCAAACAAGGTTTGGTAAAATTTTCTATCTAAATCACCGGGTTTACGAACAATGTAATTGGGAATAGGCATAACACCAAGATTATCAATCATTTGTTCAAATTGATTATAGTCCCCTTCAAATAAAAAACGAATAGTTCTACCTTTTGCTGTGGTATTATCCACCACCTCAGCCACTAACTCATTTTTATTTCCAAAATACAATTTATTTCCTACTCTAATTTTTCTTGCTGGGTCCACAACCACATCCCAAAGACGTGATTCTCTGTTTAATTCTCTCAAAAGAAATACTTCAATCTTAGCTCCAGTTCTTTCTTTTTTACCGTAAAGACGTGCAGGAAAAACTTTCGAATCATTTAAAATGATTACGTCTCCTTCATCAAAATATTGTATAATATCCTTAAATTGTTTGTGTTCTATAGTTTTATTTTTCCTATTAACCACTAAAAGCCTTGCCTCATCTCTATTTTCTAAAGGGGTCTGAGCAATCAATTCATCAGGAATTTCGTAATTAAAATCCGACAACTTCATATTTAAAAAAAATGTTACGCAAATTATAACTTTAAAAATGCGTTTGTCAATAGTTTAATTAAAAAAATTTAAAATATAAGATTATTTTTTTAGAAAGTCTATTACGGCTAAGTAAAACTCGTTAGGCTTTTCTGCATGAACCCAGTGTCCTGCTCCATGAATTACTTTTAATTCAGCATTAGGAAACAAATTTTTAATTTCTGACCAACGGTCTTCTATTATATATTTGGAATTTTCTCCTTTAATAAAACAAGTTGGTTTTTCAAAAGTTTTTCCATTTACAGGTTTTAAAATCTGTTCATAATTATCTAATAAAGATTCTAAATAAAAACGCCATTGATATTGTCCATTTTCATAAAACAGACTTTTCATAATAAATTGGCGGGTATCCCATTCTTGGATATATTGACTTAAAGCCTTATCTATTTCTTCTCTTTTTGAGTAGTTTTTTAAATGAATATTTTGAAGAGCATCTAAAACCGCTTGGTGATGATGATTGTAAGCATAAGGAGCCATATCTGCTACAATTAACTTACTGACTAAACTTTGATAGTACATTGCATATTGCATCACCACTTTACCTCCCATAGAATGACCCAAAAGAATCGGTTGTTCAATTTTATGATAATCAATAAATTCGTATAAATCATCTACTAAAATATCGTAATTAAACTGATATTCATGGGGAGAACGACCATGGTTTCTTTGGTCAATTGTCCAAACATAAAAATATTCTGAAAATTGTTTTGCTAAGGTATGCCAATTATCTGCTGAACCTAAAAATCCATGTAAAATTATCAAATTAGGATTTTTAGAATCCCCATAGGTTTTATAATTTAAGGCTAACATGAAAAAACAAAAAATGCAAAATTACAATTTATTGAGAAAGAATTTAGTTCTTTCCTTTCACTAACTAATCGTAACGATTTCTTTAACCACTTTATACAGTTTATCATTGGTTCTTACTTTTTCTGGAAGTTTAATAGAAAAAATATCTCCCTTTTTTACTTCTTGAACTTGAGAATCGTCTAAACGAATTTCTTCAACAACTGCTTTTACTAAACCTGTTTTGGGTCCTGTAATAATAATATCATCATTTAATTTTAACTGGTGGGTTTCTAATTCTACTTCTGCCACAGAAATTTTGTCAAAGAAATTACGAATCTTACCAAGAAAAACTTTTTTAGTTGTAGCGGAAGAGCCATGGTTTTTACTCCATTCTCCAATTTTTCTACCTAGATAATAGCCATCCCAAAATCCTCTATTATAGACAGTGGATAACCGTTCTTTCCATTCTGCAATTTTTTCTTCATTATAATTACCTTCATAAATGCTATCAATAGCTTCACGGTAACATTTTGTTGTTTCATAAACATAATCTGCAGATCGCCCTCTACCCTCAATTTTCAAAACACTTACTCCCGCTTTCATGATTTTATCCAAAAAGTCTATAGTACATAAATCTTTTGCTGACATAATGTATTCATTATCAATTTCTAATTCATAACCTTCTTCTTTGTCAATTACGATATAGTTTCTTCTACAATTTTGAATACAAGCACCACGATTTGCGGAGGCATTATGTGAATGTAAACTTAAATAGCATTTTCCTGAAACAGCCATACACAATGCGCCATGTCCAAAAATTTCAATTCTTACCAATTCCCCTAAAGGTCCACGAATATCTCTTCTTTCTATTTCTTTTACGATGTCTTCCACTTGGCTCAAGCTTAATTCACGGGATAAAACCATAACATCTGCATAATTTGCATAAAATTCTACGCTATCAATGTTTGTTACATTAGATTGAGTTGAAATATGAACAGGCATACCAATTTTTTTAGCATAATTCATTACAGCATGGTCAGATGCAATAATGGCATCTATTCCACTTACTTTTGCAGTGCTCACAATATCTTTCATGAGCTTTAAGTCATGGTCATAAACGATGGTATTAAGAGTAATATAGGTTTTAATTTGATTTTCTTTTGCGATTTTAGCAATTTCTTTAAGATCTTCTAAAGTAAAGTTTATAGAAGAACGAGCACGCATATTTAATTGTTCTACTCCAAAATAAACCGAATCACAACCCGCTTTGATAGCAGCCATAAATGCCTCAAAACTTCCACATGGAGACATTAACTCTAATTTTTTTTGCATTGCCTTAATTTTTACTGTAAAAATATGAAACTTTTCAATTCATTTGAAAGTTCAAATAAAAATCAAAGATAGTAAAAAATTAACAATTTAGTTTAATTTTAACACTCTATTTCCTTTTATTTTTTGCAAAAGCTCTATGTTGGTTTCTAAATATTTAGGTGCAAAAACAGGTTTAATAGTTTCTATAACTTTTTGATTTTTAATAATGTAAGCAGAATCCCAAACATTAGACTGTAAAATACTATCAAGAACTTTAGCTCCCCCTTCAACCAAAATACTACCAATTTTATATTCAGTATAGAGTTTATTTACATAATCTTTCCAAGAGAGAATATTATCTACTTTGAAATATTTCCAATTTCCTTCTTCCTTTTGGGATTTTTGGTTGATAATGATACCTTCACGATTGGGAAAATATTTCTCGGGGTCAATTTCTGCGAGGGTATCCATGATAATAATTAAAGGAGTTTTTCCATAGGAATATCTTAAATTAAGTTGAGGTTTATCTAAAAGAACCGTATTTTTTCCTATCAAAATAGCCTGATGTTGAGCTCTTAAAGCATGAGTAAAAAATTGGGTATAAGGATGAGAAATCATGATTCTTTGTTGTTCATCTCCGATGATTTTGTTTTGTGATTCCGCCCATTTTAAAGTGATGTAGGGTCTTTGATATAGTTGATTTACATAAAAAGAAAAATTAATTTCTTGTTGTTTTTTTATAAAATGGTCATGATATAAAATGACTTCAATTCCCGCTTTTTTTAAGGTTTCTATACCTTTACTTTGGACATTTGGGTTAGGATCTAAGGTAGCAACCACTACTTTTGGAATTTTTTTTTCAATAATTAAAGAAGTACAAGGAGGAGTTTTTTTTTGAGTATGGCAACAAGGTTCTAAACTCACAAATAAAGTACAATTAGAAAAGTCAAAATCGAGCGGTAAATTTAGAATAGCATGAACTTCTGCATGATATTCACCATATTTTTTATGCCAACCCTCAGAGATAATTTCCCCTAATTCATTAATAATTAATGCTCCAACTTTAGGATTGGGCTGAGTAAAATTAAAAGCTCTTGAAGCTAATGTAAAACAACGATCTAACAAGAATATATTTTTTTCAAAGGAACTCATAAATCTAAAGAGGATTTTTGCAAAATTTTTATGGATTCATGAGAAATTCTTATACCTTCCAAAAGTCCTCTACCCCCAACTCCATTTAAGTATATATAATTGTTTTGTTTCAAGCAAAATGCACGACCTGTTAAAGAAAAAGGTTTAATTCCTTTTAAAGTTTTTACAATTTGATATTCTTCTTGAAAAGTTTTATCAAAAATTTCTAAGGCTTCTTTATTAGGACCTACCCAGTATTCTAGAGGGTTCAAAGTAGGAGTTAAAAAAAATTGTTTCCAGAAAATATAAGGAACTAAATTTTGTTTTAATTGAATTTTAAAAATTTGGCTTTCTGAAGGATAAATCGGTAAATTAGATTGATCTTTTAAAGCATCAATACCCCCTGCATGAATAAAAAAAGGAATTTCAGTATTATCATTTATAGAGCCACAAACCCTTTGATAATTAGAGAATTTTAAAAACTGATGATTTAAAATATCCCAAACTTTTTTTACTTGTAACCAACCGGATTTAGGAAAAAAAATCCCATTATCTTTTGGCTGAATAAAATCAGGAAATCGTTCTGAAAGTACTGACCAATCATTCCATAAACCCTGCTCTTCACAAACATAAAACAACCCAGTAGGGTGAAAATAATCTTTTAAACCCCAACTTTCTAAAAATTGAAGTAGTTCATAATAACTATTAAAACCAAATTTTTTCCAAGAAGCAGTTTTAAAATTAAAGGGATGAACAATACCTGCTGAAGCCCAAGAATGTGGTACAACAAAAGGATTAACAACTTGAATTACCTCAAAACCATTTTTTAACAAAAGACCTACTACAAAAGTAGCCGTCATTCCATTTCCTATAACACCAATTTTCAAGATTTTATAATTAAATGATAATTTTTCTTACCTTTTTGAACAAGCACAAATTTATTCATTATCCAATCATTTTCCAAAAAATTATAATCCATAGAAATTTTCATTTTATTCACTTTGACAGCACCAGCCTGCAATGCTTTCTTGGCTTCTGATTTTGAAGGATAAATTTGTAACTCTGATAATACAGTTACTGCATCTTTAGGGTCTTTAAAATATTCATTATTTACTTCAGAATATGGGACACCCTCAAAAATTTCTTGAAGTTCATGCCATTCAAACTTTAAAAAGTTATCTTTTGAAGAATCTCCAAATAATAGTTGAGAGGCTTCAATAGCTTTTTCTAAATCTTCTTTTGAGTGAACCATAGTCGTAACATATTCGGCTAGTCTTTTTTGTGCATATCTTAAATGCGGTTCTTTTTGATGTTTTAATAAAATATCCTCAATTTCTTCTTTTGGAAAGAAAGTAAAAACTTTTAATAATTTTTCAACATCATTATCAGAACTGTTAATCCAAAATTGATAAAACTTATAAGGAGAAGTTTTCTTGGGGTCTAACCAAATATTACCAGATTCAGATTTGCCAAACTTAGTTCCGTCTGCTTTGGTTAACAAAGGAGCAGTAATTGCTTCCGCTTGACCATTAGCAATTCTTCTAATCAATTCAGTGCCGGTAGTAATATTGCCCCACTGATCTGCGCCGCCCATTTGAATTTTGCAATTATAATTTTGATATAAATAAAGGAAGTCATAAGCTTGCAAAAGTTGGTAAGAAAACTCTGTGAAAGAAATACCCGTATCAATTCTTTTCTGAACAGATTCTTTTGCAATCATGTAATTAATGGAAATGTGCTTACCAATTGTTCTTAAGAAATCTAGAAAATTAAAATCCTTAAACCAATCATAATTGTTTAGAATTAAAGCAGAATTTGGAATATTAGGAGAGAAGTCTAAAAATTTCTCTAATTGATTTTGAATAGCCTTTTGATTGTATAGTAAGGTATCCATATCCAGTAAATTTCTTTCTTTGGATTTACCGGAAGGATCACCAATCATACCAGTAGCACCACCTACTAATGCGATAGGTTTATGCCCATACTTTTGGAATAGAGATAAAAACATAATTTGCATCAAATTCCCGACGTGCAAGGAATCAGAAGTTGGGTCGAAACCAATATAAACGGACTGAGAACCTTGCTCAATTAAGGAATTAATATCAGGAGTATAATTTTGAACAAATCCACGCCAATTCAGTTCATCAAATAATTTCATGTTCAAATAAAATTTTAATTTTTTTTTGTGGTTAAAAAATAATGTTGTATATTTGTTGCAAAGTTGGTGAATAGGATTGTTACAAAGCAACTTTTTTTTAAAAAAAACAAAAATGATTTTTGAATTAAAAAATTTGCTTTATTTGCAGTCTGAAAAAGCTAAAAAAAAATAGAAACTAAGTACTTAAAAATAATAGATTAGAATTTATGGAATATATTTGTAAATCAATTTTAAAAAATAACTTAAACATGAATAAGATAAGCAAAAAACTTGTCGCTCTTATGCTACCATTCATGCTTATTGCATTTTATGGAAATGCTCAGACAGGTCCTGGAAAAAATGCATACAAGCAAGGTGAAGCGTATCGTAAAAGTAAGCAATTTATTGAAGCAGTGCAAAAATATGATGAGGCAATAAAATTAGAGCCCTCTAATGCACGCTACTATTACAAAAAAGGGTATTGTCAAATTAGGCAAAATCCTCCAAGTATTGACGGTGCAATTGAATCTTTTAATCTGGCAACAACTAATAAAAAGGATTATTCTGAAGCCTATGCTGCATTAGGAAGAATCTATTATAATGATAAGCTTGGTAAAAAAGATATCTCTCGCGCAATTCAAAACTTTAATTCTGCTTTTCAATATGAGCAAGACAACAACAAAAAAGTTAACTACAAACTAATGGTAGTTAAAATTTTGATGAAAGAAGGAAGATTTTCCGAAGCTCGCGGAGAATTACAACAAGCTAAATCTCTAACACCAGACGATCCTAATATTTTATTGTATGAAGGTCAAATTGCAGGTGGTTTAGGGAATTGGGGTGAAGCTTTAAATGTTTACCAAAAAGCAGTTGATAGAGTAAAAGGTTTACCAGCTACTGAAACTGATAAATACTATTTTGCTTTAGGTGAAGCACAATGGAGAACTGGTGATACAAAAAGTGCTGAGGAAACTTGGAAACAAGTACAATCACCAAATTTTCAAAATAAAATCAAGAAAGTTAAAAATAGCAACAATCCAGCTGGACCTTTCCGTATAGCAATGGGTTACTTCAAAGTTGAGGAAATGGATGAAGCTATGACTTACTTGAAAAAATCTTTAGAGTTGTCTCAAACCTATGCTCCTGCACACCAATTAATGGGGATGATCTACTATAAAAAAGGTCAAAATAGTTTAGCTATTCAAAGTTTAATGAAAGCAGTTGAAAATCAAACTGACGAAAATAAAAAAGCTAAATTGTATAATACAATGGTGAAAATTCAAATGAATTCTGGTGATTATAGTGGTGCATTATCGACAGCTAACAAAATTTTAGAAAAAACGAATAATAACACCATTCGTTTCTTGAAAGCAAAAGCTGAATATAAATTAGGACAATATCCTCAAGCTATTTCAACATTAGAAGCTTTAGTTCCTACTGAACCCGATGCAAATAAAAAAGCTCCTTATAATTTTGTTATAGGCTTAGCTGCAAAAAAATCAGGAAATATGGATAAAGCAGCAAAAGCATTCAAAGAAGCACAATATGGCTCTTTTAAAGCTGCTGCGAAAAAAGAATTAGAAAATATATCTAAAAAATAATTATTAATAAAACGCCAAAAAAATAGGTTGCTTTCAAAAGCAGCCTTTTTTTTTATATAAATTGTAAAATATAGAATTTTTCGTATTTTTGTAGAAAAAAAAGAATATGAAAAAATACCTCATTTTATTCACTTGCCTTTTTGTTATGAAAGGATTAATGGCGCAAGATAAACGCGTTAATTTAGACCCACAGTATGCTCCATTTTATCATGGAGTTGCGTCTGGTGACCCTTTAACTGATAGAGTTATTATTTGGACAAGAGTAACCCCTGACTCCAATTTTACTGGTAGTATTACAGT
The DNA here is from genome assembly GCA_964493765.1 of uncultured Bacteroidia bacterium. Taxonomy (GTDB): domain Bacteria; phylum Bacteroidota; class Bacteroidia; order J057; family CALLMJ01; genus CALLMJ01. The sequence goes on from CAZBPK010000071.1 coordinate 14,309, forward strand.
GAATTGGAAAATGGCAACAGACACTTTATTATCTAATGTAGTTCAACAGGGTTCTTTTATTACTAATGATGACAGAGACTTTACAGTAAAAGTAGATGTTACTGGCTTACAGCCCAATACATGGTATTACTACGAATTTGAAACCAATGGAAGAAAATCTTTAATTGGAAGAACTCGTACTGTTCCTAGTGGAAATGTAGATTCGTTGCGTTTTGCTTTAGTTTCATGTTCTAGTTGGCAACATGGATTTTTTAACACCTATGGAATTTTAGAATCAAGAAATGATATTGATGCTATCATTCATTTGGGAGATTATATTTATGAATATGATTCTGCGTCTTTCTCTAATGGTACAAGAATTCACCAACCTACTAATGAAATTTTAACTTTAACTGACTATAGAATAAGGCATTCACAATACAAACTAGATCCACAACTCAGAAAATTACATCAACAATTTCCTTTTATAAATGTTTGGGATGACCATGAAACTGCAAATGACTCTTACAGAGATGGTGCCCAAAATCATCAACCAGCTACTGAGGGAGACTGGTACGTTAGAAAACACAATGGAGTAAGAGCTTACAAAGAATGGATTCCAATAAGAGAGCCTGATGCTAATGATACCGTAAGAATTTGGAGACAGTTTGTATGGGGTGATTTGATGAACTTAATGATGATTGATACACGCTTATATGATAGAGATCAACAAGTTACTATAACCTCTCCTAGTCTAAATGATACTAGTAGAGTAATGATTGGCAATTTACAAAGATCTTGGTTAGAAACACAACTCTCCAATAGTAGTCAAAAATGGAACGTAATTGGACAACAAGTTATGTTTGCACCTTTAAAAGTCTTAGGACAAATTGTAAATGCTGATCAATGGGATGGTTATCCTTCCGAAAGAAAAAGAGTTATGGACTACATCATGAACAATAATATTCCTAATCCTGTTATATTAACGGGTGACATCCATACTGCATGGGCAAATGACATTCCTTATCAGAACTATAATGGAACAACTGGTGCAGGATCTATGGGAGTGGAATATGTTACAACTTCTGTTACCTCGCCTGGAGCTGATTTTGTTTCTACATTAACTTCTGCGGGCGTTCCTTTGATAAAATCTCAAAATTCTCACATGAAGTTTATTGATTTAACCAGAAGAGGTTTTATTATTATAGATCTCAATCATCAAAGAATTCAAGGAGATTATTATTTTGTAGATAGAGTTGACCAAGTTTCAAGTAATTATTCTTTTGCGGAGGGCTGGTATTGTAATGATGGAACCAGAAGACTACAAAAGGCTACTGCAGCATCTGTTAAATCTGGACCATTACCTATAAAAGCCCCAGCACTTCCCAATAACCCTGTAAATCGTTCTAAAGAAGTAAATTTCTTTGGTATTTCTTCATACCCTAATCCTTATCAAAATGTTTTCAACTTGCAGTTTTATACTTATAAACCTGCCACAATTAATATCAAAATTATGGATATGCAAGGTAAAGTAATCAAAACCTATCCATCATTTCAATCTGTTAGCGGGTTAAATCATTATAATATTGAAACTCCAAACGTTTCTTCTGGTACTTACTTATTAATTATGGAATCTCAGGGAGAAGTTTTCCAAAAAACCATTATCAAAAATTAATTTTTGATATTCAATCAATAAAAAAACACTGCTTTTTTAGCAGTGTTTTTTTATTGAATATTATTCAAATTCTGTTTACATAAAAGTGAAGATGATTCAAATTATAAAAATACCTTTGCAACGTCAATACTATCTTTAACACCCACTGATTCATAATTTTCTTCAATCCATTCAGTAGCATATCTTTTGCCAACATCATGAAGGTATTGAAGAAAATCCCAAGTAGCATTTAATTTTGAGGAAATACTTAAATCTTCTAGAGCTTCATCAGCACTAACTGCATGAAAACGGATTTTTCTACAACCTTCTAAATTAACTCCTTTATCTAAAAGGGTATTGATAAAATGAATCATTTTCATTTCCGACATTAAGCTAGCATTAAATGAAATCTCATTAATACGGTCTTCAATATCTTTAGCAGTTTTAGGGATTTCTTTAATTTTAATAGGATTAATTTTTAAAATTAGAATATCATCTACATCTGTATTTTTTATCAAAGGAAAAATTGGAGGATTGCCCATGTAGCCACCATCCCAGTAGGCATTATAATTAATTTCTACAGCTTTAAACATAAATGGTAAACAAGCAGAAGCCATACAAGCATCTGCAGATAACTCTTCACCCATAAAAACTTTAGGTTTACAAGTTAATACGTTGGTAGCACAAAGGAACAATTTTGTTTTGGAAGCCTTTTTTAATAAATCAAAATCAATAGTTTCTTCAATAACATCTTTAAGCGGATTGATATTGAGAGGATTTAATTGATATGGAGACATAATGTGAGTCATGATACTAAAAAAATTATAACCTGGGGAAAAATCCATATCTCCTTTATGCATCATTAAATCTAAGATAGAAGGTTGTAACATGGAATATTTAGATTTTTGAGAAATTCTTTTCCAAAATGTTGCTAATACTTCCTTAGCTTTTTCTGGACCTCCAACATTAAGCCCGTAAGCTAACGCGGAAGCATTCATTGCACCAGCACTAGTACCAACTACACCTACAATTTCTAAATCAGGAAGTTCTAAAAACTTTTCTAACATACCCCAGGTAAATGCTCCATGAGCTCCACCACCTTGAATCGCAATTCCAAGTCTCTTTTTTTTCATGGCAAATATTTTTTTGCAAGTAAATACAATTTTTTGTGTTTGTCAAATTTTTATTTATTTAAATTTTATTTACTAAAAGATTTTTATTTTATTTTGTTGATATTCAAAATTTATCCTATTTTTGCTAAGTGTAAATAACTTAAATGTTAGCGCTTTTTAATCTTATAAAAACTTTAAATAAAGAAGAAAAAAGGCTTTATAGTACTTATGGGAATGATAGTCGTTATATAAATATTTATCAAAGCTATTCCAAGTCTAATGAATATTCAAAATCATTAGATAATGAAATCTATGAAAAGTATTACGTTGAGAATACAAAAGCTTATTATTCAATGCAAAAAAGAGAATTGTATGAGAACATTCTTAATGTACTTTTAGAACATTCTAATTCCCAAAATCCTACATATTTATTTTATAAAACCATAGCAAAAATGGGTATATTAATTTATAGAGATCTACCCGAAGAAGCAAAAGAATATGGAAAATCTATTAAGTTTGATATTTTACAATTTTCTGATTCTCATCAAAAAGTTTTTTATGAACTATTATTCACAGCTTATGAAAGTTCTTTTCAATCTTCATTTTTAGAATTTTTAGAATTTTTAAAGTCTAATTCGTTTGAGTGGGATAAACAAAGAGTTCTTTTAACAAAAATAAAATTATTAAATTTGAATTTGGATCAATTAGATATTCAAAAAATTCAGACCTTTGCATTTGAAATTTATCAAGAAATAAAAAACATAGCCGAACCTAATTTTATTATCAAAATGGCAAGTATTCAAGCATTAACTTTACAGCAAGATTATGAAAATGCACATAAAGAACTTACTCATATTTATATGAGCCATTTTAAAGATGTTTTAAATCAAAAAGAATCATTAGATTGTTTATCTAATTTGATGCAATCTTGTATAAAAAATGGGGATTTTCTTTTGATGAATTCAATTTTATATAAAACAGAATCAAAAATTCATACAATACCCGAAAACTTAAGAACTGAATTTTTACTTTCTTACTATGAATATGCCTCTCTTTTTCATTTCTATGAAAATGATTTACCCACAGCTTTAAAAGAAATCCAGTTTGTAATTGACCATTCCAAAGAATATGAAAAAGTTGAAAAGTGTATTTGCTATCGTATGGCTATGTTAGTTGCTGGAGATTTACAATATCAACTTACTCAAGAATTATTAAAGTTTTCAACGGAATATCCTCAAATTCTCAACAATCCTTATATTATCATCTGTGATATTTTAGCATCGATAAATAACCAAATTCCTAAAAATGAATTAGATGAAAAAATTGAGAGATTAGAGTTTATCGCTAAATTTGATAATCAAAAAGTTATTTTATTAGCGGCTAAATCACTCAAAGATTTTATTTATAAGAAAAAAAATACAGAAGTTGAGATTAGAGTTTTTCCTCCAAGTTGGGAACCCATTTTGTTAGTTCATCTTTGGGTTAAAGCAAAAATAGAAAGAATATTCTATTATAACTTAGTGATTGAAGAATGGCTAAAAAAAAGAAAAGTTTTTTAATTATGAACAATATCAATATAAAAATCACAAATCAATTACCACAATCCTTAGAAAAAAGCTTGATTGTATTAGGAGTAACCTCCAATAATTTAGAAATATTAAAAAATCAATTCGGGAATAAGTTTCCTCAAAATCTGGATTTTGTTTCTAATGAAAAATCTATAACTATTCAACCCCATGAAAATGAATGTTGGTTGTTTCAAGGTTATCATCTTTTTAAAGATTTAGAGCCTGAAAAATTTAGAGGTCATATCCATCAATGGGTTTCTAGATTGAATAAAATGGAATTCCAAAATCTTTATATTCTTTTCCCTGGAATAGAAAATCATCCTCAATCCCAATTGCTTATTCGTTCCATAGGTGAGATACCTGTTTTATCTAATTATAAATACAATTATCTAAAAACTAAAAAGGAACAAAATAGCTTACAAAATGTTTACTTTGTAACAGAAATCCACAGTCATGCAAATGAATTACAAATAGCTCAAAATGTTGCTAATGCAACTTGTATTGCAAGAGATTTAGTTAATGATCCACCAAATTTATTAGATTCTGTAATTTTATCACAAAAAGCTGTTGAATTAGGAAAGCAATATGGATTTAGGGTAGAAGTATTTGAAAAATCCCGCATTGAAAGTTTAAAAATGGGTGGTTTATTAAGTGTAAATAGAGGATCAAAAACACCACCAACTTTTTCCATTTTAGAATGGAAACCTGAACATTCCAAAAATGATAAACCTATTGTTTTAGTAGGAAAAGGAATTACTTTTGATACAGGAGGTTTAAGTTTAAAACCTTTTGATGCAATGTCCACTATGAAGTGTGATATGGCAGGCGCAGCAGCAGTTTTGGCTACAATGTGTGCAATTACTGCAAATCAATTACCTTATCATGTGATTGCGTTAATTCCTTCAACAGATAATCGCCCTGGCGAAGATGCTTATACTCCCAATGATGTAATCACAATGTATGACGGAACAACCGTTGAAGTCCTCAACACTGATGCAGAAGGAAGGCTTATTTTAGCAGACGCATTAGCTTTTGCTAACCAATATGAACCAGAACTAATCATAGATTTAGCAACACTTACAGGCGCTGCAGTAATTGCAGTTGGTGATATGGGAATTGCTATGATGTCCACAGCTAATTCTGATGTAAATCAACAAATTATTCAAGCAAGTTATGAAGTACATGAACGTTTGGTACAGTTTCCTTTATGGGAAGAATTTAAAGACTTAATTAAATCGGATATTGCTGATTTAAAAAATGTGGGTCCAAGAAGTGGTGGAGCGATAACCGCTGCTAAATTTTTACAACATTTCGTTAAATATCCTTGGATACATTTAGATATTGCAGGCCCTGCATTTTTAAATAGTGCTGATTCTTACAGAAGTAAAAATGGTACAGGTGTTGGCGTTAGGTTATTACATAACTTTTTAGAATCTTATGAACACTGGAACAAACCCCAAAATTAAGGTTGGTATTACTATGGGTGATGTCAATGGCATCGGTCCTGAATTGATTTTAAAAACTTTTGAAGATTTAGCGATTACCAACTTATTTACGCCCGTTATTTTTGGTTCTGGTAAAGCATTATATTTTTTTAAACAACAACTGGGTTATTCCAAATTTAATTATAAAGGTATTCAAGATGCTACTCAAATTCAAGATGGAAGAATCAATTTTATTGAATGCTCTCATAAATTAGAAAAAGTAAAAATTGGAATTCCTACAGAAGAAAGCGGAGAAGCCGCCTATTTAGCCTTAAAAAAAGCTGCTCAACAATTATTAGAAGAAAAAATTGATGTTTTGGTTACCCTACCTATCAATAAAAAAAATATTCAAAATTCTGAATTTCAATTTCCTGGTCATACTGAATACTTCGCAAATTTGTTTGACCAAGAACAATATTTGATGTTTATGGTTCACGAAGATTTACCTTTAAGAGTAGCTGTAGCAACAGGTCATATTCCTATCTCAAAAGTCTCTCAATCTTTATCCATTGATAAAATCTATGAAAAAATTCAAATCATGGATTTATCTTTAAAGATTGATTTTAGCATTGAAAGACCCAAAATAGCCATTTTAGGATTAAATCCCCATGCAAGTGACGATGGATTAATCGGAAATGAAGAACAAAACATAATTCTACCAGCTATTCAAAAAGCCTTAGACAATCAAATCATTGTTATGGGTCCTTATTCTGCCGATGGTTTCTTTGCAAAAGGTATGTGGAAAAAGTTTGATGGTATTTTAGCCATGTATCATGATCAAGGATTAATTCCTTTCAAAACTTTATCACAAGGTGATGGTGTAAATTTTACAACCGGTCTTCCAATTATTAGAACTTCTCCTGACCACGGCCCCGCCTTTGATATTGCAGGGAAAAATATTGCTGACCCTACTAGCTTTAAAAATGCTATCTATCTTGCTATAGACGTATTTAGAAAAAGATTAGAAAATATCCATTTAATTGAAAATAAGCTACAAACGGTTGCCCCAAAAGAAACACAGTTAGATGATGAAAAAATTGTATTAGAGTAACCTTAAAAGTTTAAGTAACCATTTGACCAGTCCCCTTTGCTTTAGCAGCTTTAGCATAGGGGACTTTAAGGTTACTATGATTGTTTTTTTAAACCAAAGTGCAGTTCTTCTATTTTCAAAAAACTGAAGAGGCTAGAGAATTTACCCTAAATGAATACTACCTAAAATACAATTTTTACCTCCTGTTATTTTTTCTAGAATTTCATGTTTTTGTCCTAACAAAGTTTTTAATCCTAAATAAGCAAAAATTAAACTTTCCTTAAAATCGATTAATTTCTCGTTTGTATCCACAATATTTATAGTTTTTGCTAACTGTTGTTTTATATTTTGAATAAGAAATAAATTTTTTGCGCCTCCTCCAGTAATTAAAACGCCTTGATTTTCAAATGTATTGAGATGCTTTACAATTTGAAGAGTAATATGCTCCACCCAAGTTCTTAATAAAGAGGGATAACCAATTTTTGTTGCATATTCGTCTAATAAGGGGAAAATAGATTTTTCCAACCATTCATTACCTAGACTTTTGGGTGGGTTTTGTTCAAAATATGGAATTTTATGGATTTTATGAAGTAACTCCTCCGAAACCAATCCATTTGAAGCAATAATTCCATCTTTATCAAAAGGTTGATGATTATATTTCCAAGTATAGAAATTCAATACACGGTTACAAGCTGTAATGTCAAATCCTAAAACTTGATTTTTTTGATACATAGAAATATTGGCAAAACCACCTAAATTGATAAATAATTGAATATTGGGAAAAAGTTCTTTTTCAACTAATGGAACTAAAGGAGCACCTTGACCACCATTGGCTAAATCTTTTGTACGAAAGTCATTCACTAAAGGGCATTTTAAATAACTTGAAATCGTTTGCCCACAACCCACTTGAAATGTAAATTGTTTCTCAGGTTGATGATAGACAGTATGACCATGTGAAGCAACAAATTCGGGTTTTATTTTATAAGTTTTACAAAATTCAATAATTTTTTTCCCTATAAAATGACCATAAAAAACATGAGTTTTTGCAAAATCTAATGCACTTGCATTAGCTAAATTTTCTAATCTAGAAATCCATTTTTCTTCATATTCATAGGTAAATGCTTCTATAATTTCAAATTGCTTGACTATCCGATTATCAATAGAAAATTTTACCGCTGCAATATCTAAACCATCTAATGAGCTTCCAGACATTAACCCTATACCTAAATAGCTTTCCTTAGTAGGTAAAATACAATAACTCATTGAGCAAAATTAGGAATACTTTAGTATAGTTTTAGTAAACAAAAAATAAAAATTTTGTTTACTAAAAAAAATCTAACAACTATCTCATCAAGCTAAAGCTACCGTTCTGTAAATTCTCACCAATTTTTAGGTTATAGAAATACACACCATCTGAAGCTTCTTTACCATTAGGCATTAGACCATTCCAGCCTCTATCTTGTGGATTATTGGTGATATATAAACGGACGCCCCATCTATCATAAACACTAAATTCATAACTTTCATGACCATCATAAGGTAAACGGAAGAAATCATTCACGCCGTCTCCATTGGGAGTAAATACATTATAAACTTTGAGCTTGGGCTCTGTAATGATATAAGGTCCTTTGGCATAACTATCTACACAACCGTTTGTGTCAATAACTTGCAGGTTTACAAAAAATTGACCTGTACTTAAATATTGATGTTTAGGATTTTGTTCTGTAGAACTATATCCATCTCCAAAGTCCCAGAACCATGCTAAGGCATTTTGCGATGAATCCATAAATTGCACATACGTTTCAGGGAGAATCATAGTAACGGGAGCGTCAGGCGAGGAAGTAAATTTTGCTTTTATGCCTTCTTTAACGGTAAAGCTTTGTTGATAAATAGCCGAATCGGCACAAGTGCCTAGCCCTTTAATTCTTAAAGTTACTGTGTAAATCCCTGGTTGGGTATAAACGTGTGTAGGATGTTGAACATTGACTACAGATGAGCCATCTCCAAAATCCCACATCCATGCTACAGCATGCTCACTAATATCACTAAAACTAACTTCTAAACTGTTACAACTTTCGTTAAAACCTGCTCTGAATTGAGCTTTAGGTTGTGGATACACTACCACGTTAATAGAGTCCCAATATTCACAAACTTCATGGACTACATAAATTAAATACGTAGTATTGACTTCAGGGTTGATGAAAAGTATGCTATCATTTGAAATTAATGAGCTGTCTATGGGATTTAACCACATAACGGTAGCACCTGCGGGAATATTACCTACAACAATAGGAATTTCTGTTCCTTTGCAAACAATAGCATCATTCTCAGGAAATTTTTTGACATTTAATTTCGGTGTAACTTTAATATAAACGGAGTCTAGAAGAGAATAGCAACCTCCTGCGTCTGCTTGTAAATAATAAGTTCCGGAAACTTGAGGAACTATAAATGGATTAGCAATTGTAGTATCACTTATCCATTGCGTATGGTCATTTTCTTTTGCCCACCAACGAATATGAACGGGTTGAAGAATACTGGTTACTTTACCCGGAATTTTTACGGTATCACCTTGGCAAATATGATATTCACTGTTGGTAGTATCTGCATCTACCGTAGGAGTAGGTTTTACAAAAACAATAACGGAATCTGTATTTCCTTCACAGCCTTGAGCTGAAGCATAAACATAATATTTTGTTGTGACCAATGGCGAGGCTATGGGATTTTGTGCATTCGGATTATCTAAACCTGTGGTGGGGAACCAAGTAAAAGTATAAGGACCAGGAACTCCGCTAGCATTGGCTTGTAATTGAACAGGTATTCCGGGGCATGTTTCCACCGAATCACCAGCATTTACCGTAGGTCTTCCCAGAACTGTGATTGTAACCTCATCTACAGCAGATAAACATCCGTTTTCTGTATATTGTAAGGTGTAAGTAGTGGTAAATGAAGGCGTTGCAATAGGATTAGAAATATTAGGGTCATTAAGACCTGTAGTAGGTGTCCAGAAATATTGTCTTCCGGGGATAGGGTCTGAACCAATTTGTATAGAAGTTCCAAAGCATATTGCGGTATCATTGCCCGCAAAGGGTGCTTGTAAATCTAAAACCACAATGGTTACCGAATCTATATTGGATACACAACCTGTAAGGTTAGACGTTACTTGTAAGTAATAGGTTGTTGTTTGAGTAGGGATGGCAAACGGATTAGCAATATTAGGGTTGCTCAAGCCTGCAGAGGGAGACCACTGATAATTAAAACTTCCATTGCCTGCTACGGAAGGTTGTAAGAAGGTTCCTTGCCCCTTGCATAAAGTATCATTATCCCCCGCATCTAAAACAGGGGCTTCATTGACGTTTACTTGGGCAAACAGGGTATCAGAGGTGCAATTAGCACTATCTTTTACCACTAAACGATAGGTGGTTGTGGTAGTTGGGAATACCAAAGGATTAGGAACAGTAGGATTAGAAAGCCCTGCGGCAGGTAACCATTCATATACAAAAGGAGAACTTCCAGAGGTATTGGTTAAGAATTGAGCTGTATCCCCTGCGCAAAGGGTTAATAACGGATTGGTAATTTGAACGATAGGTCTTGGATTGATAAAAACAGTTACACTATCTACGCTTGAAGTACAGCCATTGCATACTGCATAAAAGTAATAAGTAGTAGTAGTATCAGGGAAAGCATTGGGATTGAGTGCATTAGGGTTATCTAAACCATAACTTGGAGACCAAAAATATTGGCAGCTTGTTCCTGCTAAAATTTGACCTTTTAAGCTATAAACGGCTGTTCCTTTACATATAGAAGTATCGGGACCTGCTGAAATGATAGGAGTAGGGTTAATAAATATTTGTTGTGTATCTTTTACTACGCAACCTTTATCATTTATCGTTAAATAAATGAATTGCGTGCCTGTGCTATCAAAAGCTGCTGTAATGGTATCGGTTCCTAGTCCTGATAAAATAGTTCCGTGGGTTACTGACCAGTCATAAATGGTTTGGTTGCTTGCATTACCTATGTAATAAAAAGTAACTACTTCTTGTTGGCAAGCCGATAATTTACTTTTTCCTATGTTTATAGTAGGAACAGGGTTCACGACTACGGTAAGCGTATCGGGTAAGCCATTACAGCCTGAATGCGTAGTATTGACCCAGTAAGAAGTAGTGGCATTAGGTTTAACCCATATAGATTGTGTAGTCTCACCTGTAGACCATAAGTAAGTCGTTGCGGGGGTACAAGTTAATAAGGTAGAGTCCCCTGCGCAAATGGTATCTATACCTGTAATTTCCACTTGAATAGGAGGAATAACATTAATGGTTAAGGTAGCAGGTGTAGTTGGGCAACCTTCAAAGTCTGTTGTAATGAGCGTATAAGTGGTTGTATCCGTAGGAGCCACTTTGATGGTTTGAACGGTATCTCCTGTTGACCATGAGTAAGAAGCACTTAAAGGGGCAGCCAAAGTAGCACTATCTCCCAGACACAAAGAAGAAGGTCCTGCAATAAAAGTGGTGATTTCGGGTTTAATGGTGATATTGACAAAATCTGTTGCGGAACAACCTGTGAGGGTATCGGTAGCAATCACTTGATAAGAAACCGTAACAGGATTGATGCCATTATTTAAGTAAGTTAAAGTAGGCTGAGCAATTGTAGAGTCAGACAAAAAGTTTCCGGGTCTCCAACGGTAGCGATAATTGGGTAGAGGGGTTGTTCCTAGTACCAAAGGTGCATTATTACAAATAGTAGTATCAATGCCTGCGTCAGCAACAGAAGCATTAATAATGGTTACCGAATCTGCGATAATTTCTTTACAACCTAGGGCATCGGTTACGGTTAAGGTATAATAATAAGTTCCTGGACCTGGGTAACTATGCGAAAAAGTAGAATCAAATCGGAAAATATTAAAGTTTAAATTTCCATCTCCATTCCATTCAAAAGTAAAAGGAGGGACACCGCCCGAGTCAATAACCGCTGTAAATACTACATCATTACAAACGATGCTTTCAATAGAGTCCCTAGCTGTGAAGGGTCCTCCTTGAACATACAAAAGAAAAGTATAATCTCTATATCCATTGATGGGGCAATAGTCATCTTGTACTCTTACGGTAAAAGTATAAGGTTGAGTACTAGCGATGGGATTGTTCCAAGTAAAAGTTCCATAAGCATTAAAACCGGGCGTAGAAGAGAAACTTGCAGCAGGAATACCATTGTTCCAAGTCAAAGTCAAAAATTGCCCGACGTTGCTGTCTTGTGAAGTAATATAGAGAGTAGCGGGTACTCCTGCACAAATAGTATCTACAAATTGATAAGTAGGCTGATTAGGATCTTCAGTGATTCCTGTTAATTGAGGAACCCGATTGGCGCCACAATTAATTACTTTTACTTGAATGTCCCTAACTATGGTTCCTAATAAAACACCGTTTCTATATTCATCCACAAAAACACACATAATAGAAGTTTGGATAGCACTTGGAGTAATAAAAATATCACCGGTGGAAGGGGTAATAAACATAGGAGGATTTGAAAGAATAGGAGCAGTATTGGTAGCAGGTGGGACATATACAACAGGGCTCCCAGAGGTTGCTGCGGTTGTGCCACCTTGACAAAAATCAATTCTATAAACTAATGAGTCGCCGTCAGGGTCTACTGCACCTTGATTAAAACTAAACTGCTCACCAAAACATATATAAGGAGTAGGCAATTGTAAAAATCTAGGAGAAGAATTGGGTTGAGCTAAGTTAATAGTAGCTACATTGGAATAAATATACCTAGAGCCGGGTTGGGTAACGTTAGTAATAGCATTATTTCTACAACATTGAGAGACCTCAATATTATACACAGTACAATTTACTCCAGAGAAATCAAAAATTCCTTGAAAGACAGCTTCTCTAACGCCATCTAGTGAAGCACCGGAAGTATTACATTTTGTGGGATAACCAGGGCAAATTGGGGTAACTTCTTGATAGGATAGTAATTGCCAAGCACCAATTTGTGTGGGTAGAGTACAACCTCCACCTTGCCCCACCAAATTAAATACTAATCCTCCAGCATTAGGTAAAGGATCCACTCCCAGTGAACTTGCACAATCGCCATAAGCTTTTACAATAATTCGGTATTGTTGATTGCCCAAATAATCATAGTAAACATCTAAGCCCATATAATGGCTAGCGTATATAGAACAAGAAATGAGAAAAAAACTAAAATAAAAAATAATATTTCTCAACATGTAGTGTATTTTCATTTTAAACTAGCAAAGATAATTGATTTTTTTTTCTTAACTACAAAAATCCATAAAGATTTTTAAACATCCTCAATCTATGTAATAGAAAACCTGAAACTACATTGTTTTTTTTATATTTTTATTAAACCTCTTTTCTAAAAAGGGATAGATGTTGGAATAAAGTATTTTTCTAAAGAAAAATTCAAGACACTTAGTGTTTATGTATGCGTGAGGGATGCGAAGGGTTAAGCACTGCCTTTTGACGCTTTTGAAAAAAGTGGAAAAAGGATTGCCGAAGCGAACAGCGAAGCCCGAAGCAAGCCCGACCCGCAGCGTTGCAAGGGGCACGCCCAAATCAATAGAAAAATTTAAAGGTTTTTATTTCTTCTTAGTTTGATGTATTTTTGTGCTTATTCCTTCTAAAAGAAGTGAATTTAAAAATTTGAGTTTATGCTAAAAGCTGAAAATATCATTAAAAAATATGGAGATTTAACCGTTTTAGAGGATGTAAGTTTGGAAGTTCAACAAGCGGAATTGGTTTGTTTATTGGGTTATTCTGGTGCTGGTAAGAGTACTTTGTTGCATATTTTGGGTACATTAGATGAGCCCAATTCAGGTTCTATATTTTTTCATCAACAAGCTGTTCATCAATGGAATGAAAATCAAAAATCTCAATATAGAAATGAAAGTTTAGGTTTTGTATTTCAATTTCATCATTTATTGGAAGAATTTCAAGCGATTGAAAATGTTGCTATTCCTTCAATGATTAAAGGTGTACCACAAAAACAAGCCTTTGAAGAAGCAGAAAAAATTTTGATTCGAGTGGGTTTAAAAGAACGCTTACATCATTTGCCCTCGCAATTATCTGGTGGGGAACAACAAAGAGTAGCAGTAGCAAGAGCTTTAATCAATAAACCCCAAATCATTTTAGCCGATGAACCCACAGGAAATCTAGATTCTTATCATACCGATGAACTTTTTAATTTATTTTTAGAACTCAATCAAGAATACCAAATTGCGTTTTTAATTGCTACACATAATCTCAAATTACCTGAATTGGCACATAGAACTTTAAAAATTCAAAAAGGAAAAATTATAGAGTAAATTCAAGGAATGATTTTTAAATTTTGTAATCCGTATGTAATTTTGTGGTATGGAAAAAGAATCCGTTGCTGTTATTGATATTGGTACCAATACTTTTCACTTGCTCATTACAGAAGTAAATGCAGAAGGCGAATTTTATGTAAAACATAAATTTAAAGAAATGGTTAAATTAGGAGAAGGTGGTATTGATACCGATATTATTACTGAGGCTCCATTTCAAAGAGGTTTGAATGCTTTAACTGTTTTTTCTCAATATATTCAACAACATAAATGTAATCGTATTATCGCTTTTGCAACATCAGCTATCAGAACAGCAAAAAATGGAAAGGATTTTATTGATAAAGCGTATAAACAAACAGGTATTGAAATTAAAGTAATTAATGGAAACGAAGAAGCTGCTTTAATTTATGAAGGGGTAAGAAATGGAATACAACTATCCAATCAAGAGCCTGTTTTAATTATGGATATTGGTGGCGGATCAGTAGAATTTATTGTTGCTAATAGTTTACATCCTTTGTTATTAAGGAGTTTAAAACTTGGAGCTTCTCGTATTTACGAAACTTTTAAACCCTCCGACCCTATCACCCCCCAACAAATTACTTTAATTGAAAATTTTTATTATCAAGAACTCAAATCTTTGTTTGAAGAAGTTAAAGAATTTAATGTTAAAAAAATTATTGGTACAAGCGGAGCATTTGAAACTTTAGCTACAATGATTGCTTACCAAAATGGAGATATTTTGTCTGCCTCTGGAAATATCAATGGATATCGGTTTTATTCTGAACAATTTACTCATGTTTTCCAACAATTAATGAATTCCAACCGTGAACAAAGGTTACAAATGCAAGGTATAGACAAACAAAGAGTAGATTTGATAAATGTTGCTGCTTTGTTGATTGCAACAGTCCAAAAATATTTGAATATTGAACAATATGTTGTTTCTAATTACGCTTTAAAAGATGGTATATTTTATACCCATTTAGGTTCCAAAGTTCATGGAATTGGTGCCTCTTCTGCTAATGAAAAATCTTTAAGAGAGAAATCGGTTTCCAATTTATGCAAAAAGTATAATTGTGCTGAACAACATACCGAAAAAGTACTTCAAATAGCATTATCTTTATTTGAACAAACCAAAGAGCTACATTGGTATGGAGATTTAGAAAAAGAGCTGCTTACTCATTCTGCCCTATTGCATGATGTTGGGTATTTTATACACCGTTCGGGTCATCATAAGCACGGTCAATACATTATCATGAATTCTCAATTACCCGGTTTTTCTAATGATGAATTGTTATTAATTGGCAATATTGTACGTTATCATAGAAAAAGTTTACCCTCCAAAGAACATCCTTATTTCAACGTTTTAACTCCTGAACATAAAACCATGGTAAAAAAATTAGCTTCCTTTTTGAGGTTAGCAGACCATTTAGACAAAGGACATCGTGGTTTAGTTCAAAAATTAATGGTTCATTATTCTCCACAAATGGTTCATATAGATGTAATTGCTAATGAAGATATTTCCCCTGAATTAGAAGCCGCAAACAAAGAAAAAGCACTTTTTGAAGACGCTTTTAAAGTAAAATTAACACTTCAAGCTATTCCTCAAAACGTTAATGTATAATTCATGCGTATTGATATATTGAGTTGTGTACCTGATTTATTGCATAGCCCATTAAATCACAGTATTTTAAAAAGAGCTCAACAAAAAAAATTATTAGAAGTTTTTATTCATAATTTAAGGGAATACAGCTTTGATAAGCATAAAAGTGTTGATGATTATCCATTTGGTGGAGGAGCTGGAATGGTATTAACTGCGCCACCTTTGGCTAATGCTATAAAATCACTATCTCAAAATGTTCATTATGATGAAATTATCTTTTTAACTCCAGATGGTGAAACCTTTAATCAAAAATTAGCCAATCAACTTTCCTTAAAACAAAATCTGTTGTTAATAGCTGGTCATTATAAAGGTATCGACCAAAGAATTAGAGATAAGTATATCACTAAAGAAATTTCTATTGGAGATTATGTTTTATCAGGGGGTGAATTACCTGCTTTGATTTTGGTTGATGCTATTGGAAGATTAATACCTGGAGTACTGGGAGATGAAACTTCTGCATTATCAGACTCTTTCCAAAATATTTTGTTAGACGCTCCTTGCTATACAAGACCTGCTGTTTTTGAGGATTTGAAAGTTCCCGAAGTGTTATTATCCGGTGACCATCAAAAAATTGAAGAATGGAGATTAAATCAATCCATTCAAAAAACTCAAAAATTAAGACCCGATTTATTTGCAGAATGGGAAAAATCTGGATTATCTTAAAAATAAATCTCTAAAATTCAAAATTTAGTACATTTGTACAATTATTGTTGTATGAAAAATTATGTATTTGGGCTGTTTTTTCTTTGTTTAGGTTTAAACGTTTATTCACAAGATAGCATTTTTAAAAAAAATAATGAAATCATTCAATCCAAGATTTTGGAAGTAAATGAAAAGAATATAAAATATAAACTTTTTCATGAACCTGAAGGCCCTTTATTTACTTTACCTATATCAGAAATTAAAAAAATTCAACTCCAAGGAGGCACTGTTATTGAATTTAATAACAAAAAAAGTAAAGATGAAGAAGAAGAATTTCATGAATTAACTGAAAAGGAAAAACTTCTTTTAGAAAAGCAAAGAGCAGTAATGATTGATTTTTTTTCACCTATTTTTGGTCATATTGGTGGTGGTTATCAATGGGTATTAAATCCCAAAATGATTGGGCAAGTAAAAGTTGGATATATTGGACTTAACGGTAATAATGATAATCCTGATAATGAAGTATTTACTCAATATGGGCTTTATGTATCACCCTCTGTAAAGTTAAAAACTGATTCTAATTTTTTAAAATATGGTTTGATTGCTATCAATCCGATTATTGGAGTTGCAGCATTATTACTCAATAAGAACAAAAAGAAACTTATGCACCCTTTAAATACTTCCTACATAAAACCACAACTTTCCTTAGCCTATAAAAGAACGAATGAAACCGTTTTTATTGCTAATCCACCGGGAGTTTTTCCTCAACAAGTCAATAGAAAAGCGGACTTTAATAATTATAGTGTTGCAATCAATTTCTGTTTCGGGCAACAAATGTTAATTGCTGATTTTTTATTATTTGATTATTTCTTTGGTATGGGTTATGGTTTTTATACCAAAAAAATCACAAGCGGGTTGGGTAAACCCTCAGATTATGGTCTTGATTATTTTCATAGCCATGCAATCATTAAAACAAGTTCCATTCCTTTAACTTTTACAGCAGGTTTCAGTTTTGGAATTTTAATAAAATAATTAGGATTGACAAGTTAAACATTTTCTTACTTCATCAAAATCTTGTTCATTATCTGCAAGAACCATCAAAACATCATTTGCTTTAATTTCTGTTGAACCACCGGGACGTATAAATTCATCATTCCTTTTAATCATAATAATGAAAGCAGATTTCGGAAAATTCAAATCTACAATTTTTTTATTTACGGAATAATCGTGATAGTGAACAGTAATTTCTTGTAGTAAATGTTTGGGTAAATCCAAGAAGAGTTGGTCAATTTCAGTTAAGGGTTTATTGGGATCTGGAGTACCTACTTGTAACCATTTTGCAACCAAACCTAAAGTTGTTCCTTGAATTAAAACAGAAGTTACTGAAATAAAAAATACAATATTAAAAATGGTATTTGCTTTTTCTATTCCTGCTAAAAGCGGGTAAGTAGCAAAAACTATAGGTACTGCTCCTCTAAATCCTACCCAACCTATAAAAATTTTGGTTTTCCAGTCTAACTTAAAAAGTGATAAGACCCAAAAAACACTTACTGGTCTTGAAATAAAAATTAAAAATAAGGAAATCATGAGCCCAATACCCGCATAAGGAAGCATTTGAGAAGGGAAAACAAGCAATCCTAATGTTAAGAACAAAATAATTTGCATTAGCCATGCAACTCCATCATACATTTTTATAATGGTTTTTTTATGAATTAATTCTTGGTTTCCAAGATAAACAGAACTTAAATAAATTGCTAAAAAACCATTTCCCCCCATAAGATCAGTAGAAGAGAAGGTCATAAACATTAAAGCTATGCATAAAACAGGATACAAACCTTCAAAATCTAAACGAATATTGTTGATAATCCATTTACTTAATTTCCCCCAAACTAAACCCAAAATGGCACCTAAAATCATTTGTTGAAGGAATAAAGGGATAATAGAAAAAATGGATTTTTCAGGAAATTGAACTAAAGATAAAAATGCTATGGTCAAAACATAAGCCATAGGGTCATTACTACCACTTTCAAGTTCTAAGATAGGTCTTATATTATTTTTTAAGGATAAGTTTTTAGAACGAAGTATAGAAAAAACGGCGGCAGCATCAGTAGAAGATACAATTGCCCCTAAAAGCATACTTTCATAAAAATTTAAATTGGTTATTGCATTCACAAATATTCCTACTAAAGTAGCAGTGAATAAAACACCCAAAGTGGACAATGCAATTCCTTTTTTCCATATCGGTTTTATAGAATGTAAGTTGGTTTCTAAACCGCCAGAAAAAAGAATAAAATTTAAAGATACTATTCCAATAAATTGAGCAACTTTAGGGTTGTCAAAATAAATACCCCCAATTCCCTCAGAACCCGCTAACATTCCAACGGTTAAAAATAATAATAAAGTGGGTACACCAAATTTATAAGAAGTTTTGCCCGCTATAATACTCAAAAACAAAAGTATGGATCCAATAAAAACGATATTTTCAGTAGAAAGTGTCATGAAGTTTTGAATTGAATACAAAATTAACAAAAATTAAAGTAGAAAACAGATTTCCTTTGAAAGAGGTCTTTGCTCTTTGTGAAGCTATTTTATTGTGTTACTTCTTTTCTTTTTTGTAAATATACTTTTTGAAGCTCTTGCTTTAATGATTCTTTTTTTTCAAATATGATTTGGTTATCAATTTTTTCAGAGGCATAAAAAATACGATCTTCAAGCTGGCATAATTCAATGAATAATTGCTTATTTTCTAATAAAGGAAAAGACTCAATCCATATTTGAAATTCTTTTGAAGTTAAACTGGTTGGTTGTATTGAGTTTTGAATACCTAAATAATTTTTCCAAAGTAAATTCAATTCATAAATCAAATTTTTTGCATCAGTTTTTTCAAATATTAAATCTAATTGATTTTGTATGTTTTTCCATTCGTATTGAATTTTTCGCAAAATCAGCCATTTCATAATTTTTTTTCTAAAGAAAATTATCAAAAAGGAAATCAGGAATACAGAAATCAAGGTTAGTCCTAGCCATAAAGCATAATCAGGTTCTATAGGAACTTCATAAAGTTCTGTATGTTTTTGATAGGGTGTTTTATCAGAAAAATTAAAAACTTTTCTTTGAAAGCGTATAGAAACAACATCACTTTTTAAATTAGTGGTATCCAATTTAAAAACATAGGAATAAGGTAATTGTATTTTTTGAATACTATCAATTTGAAAAGAAGTTAAGTAATAAATTACACTGTCTTTTGCATAGTTATTTTCAATTTGTGTTGGAAAATATTTTTTTGAATGTAGTTCAAAAGGCACAAAATCTTTGGTAGAGTCGGGAAAAATGATGGTATATCCAATAGGATAACGAATAGAAAAAGATAAAGGAG
Source organism: uncultured Bacteroidia bacterium (assembly GCA_964493765.1). Taxonomy (GTDB): domain Bacteria; phylum Bacteroidota; class Bacteroidia; order J057; family CALLMJ01; genus CALLMJ01. The sequence goes on from CAZBPK010000071.1 coordinate 34,132, forward strand.
TTGGATACCCTAAGGCAATAGAGTCTGAAAGCCAAGCAATTTTAGATTGTACTTGAGCTTGCAAAAAAATAGGAATCAAAACAAAAATGAAAATAAAAAACTTTTTCATTGAGAATTCTCTACAAACATACACAAAAATTTTCATTTAATTATAAAAGGGAACATCATGAGATTTCTTATCTGAATTATGCGTAAGGGATGTGAAGGGTTTAGCACTGCCTTTTTCTGCGAAGTATGAGCAGAAAAAGGATTGCCGAAGCGAAAGCGAAGCCCGTAACAGCCCGACCCGAACGTAGTGAGGGATACGCCCAAATAATTTTTTACCTGCAAAATACTAAAATTCCTTAGGATTGGAAATCCTTCCCTTCAGCTTGTAAATTCTATAATTTGTGAAAGAGGTATTGGAAACTAATGAATCCCCAAATAAAATTTCATCTTGACGAGTAATTTTCACAAAAGCATTTGTGCTTAATTTATCTAAGGATTTATACCAAAAAAGTTTTTCGGTTTCTAATTTTTCATTTTTTTCATTGACGACTACAACGTTACCTCTGGCTTCTGCATAGCCTTTTCTATTATGATACATTCCTCTATTGGCTGTTAGCTCCGATTCTTTTTTGCCTTGAGCATTATAAAATATTATTTTAAAACTACTATCAAAATGCACAATGCTATGCCTATTGGTATCTAAAACTTCACGGAAATAGGGTGCTTCTAAAACCGCTTTTAATAAAGTTTGTTCTGTGTAGTGGTAACGAATATTTTTTCCTTCTTGGACAGGCATTTCTTTACGAACTTCTTCAAAATCTTTGGGAATGGTTTTATCTTTTTCGTTACAAGCAGTTATAACAATGAGCCATAACAAAATAAAAAAAATTTTGTAGTTCATTTAATTTTTTAAGGGATTATAAAGAAATCGGGAGTATAAACTGTATCACTAACATGCCCAGCACGGTCTTTTAAATAAATACCAAAAGAGCATTTTTCTTTGGCTAAAAATGAATTTAAACGTACTAAACCTTGAACATTGATTTTGATGGTTCCTTGAATGGAAGGTTTGCGAGTTTCTGTAGTCAAATTGGGGATATTATAACGAATTTTTCCATCATAAACAGAAGTTGGTAAGCCTGGGCGTTTGTCTAACAGAAATAAATCGTAATTGGTACTATCAGAAATTTCATTTCCTAAATCACCATCACCATCTTGGTACTTGATAACAATATCAAAATCTTCAAATTCTTTAACTTCCGTTTTGCTTATGGATAAAAATTCAATTTTAGGCTCAATAGGAAAAACGGGTGCTTTGGATCCACATCCATTCATAAAGCCCAGAATGAAAGACAAGAAAATGAAATTTTGTGTTTTCATAATTGCAAAAATAAAATTTTTTTAGATTCGTTCCTTTAGACTTCTAAAATTCTACATTTTTTTATTATCTTTGCATTAATAACCAAATGAAACCTAATCTTTCCAAATATTTAGACCCCGTGGTCGTTTCCAAGGTATCCAGTTTAGAATTGATTGCGAAATTAATTGTTGAAGGCTTTATTACAGGACTTCATAAAAGTCCTTATCATGGTTTTTCTGTGGAATTTGCTGAACATAAACAATATAATCCCGGAGATAGCCTTAAAAATATTGATTGGAAAGTTTATGGAAAATCTAATAAATTGTTCACAAAACGTTATGAAGAAGAAACCAATTTAAAGTGTTACGTCTATTTGGATATTTCTGATTCTATGCGTTATCCTCAAGAAGGATTAAGTAAATTAGAATATGGAATTTATTTAACTGCTGCTTTACAACATTTAATGATTAAACAACGTGATGCTGTGGGTTTAGTTTTAGCAGATGAAGAAATTCAAGAGTTCATACCTGCAAAATCCCAATATTCATGGTTAATCAAAAATCTAACTGCTTTAGAAAAAGTTTTAGAAGTTAAAAATTTATTTACTCATAAAACCAATTCCCCCAATATAATACATCAAATTACTACACGTCTTGGACGTAGAGGTTTTGTAATCATCATTTCAGATTTGTTAGATGACCCTTCTAAATTGCAAGAGTATTTTCATGCACTCCAACATCTGAGACATCAGAAACACGAAATATTAATTTTCCATTTGTTAGATGAAAAAACAGAAGGTCAGTTGGATTTCCCTAACCAACCTATGATATTAAAAGATATGGAAACCGGTGAAGAACTCAAAATTCAACCTCAGTACATTCAAAAAGAATATCAAAAATTGTTTCATGATTATAGAAACCAATTTATTAAGCATTGTAGAGAATTTAAAATTGATTTGGTTTCTGTAGATATCAATAAGCCTTACGACAAAGTTCTTTTAGATTATCTCATCAAGAGAAGAATGTTAGCCAAATAAGGTTTTGATAAAAATAAAATAAAAGTTGATTGATGAACCCTCTAAACCCTTGAAATTTTTTTATAAACTTTTCATAAGAATTTTTTTTGCGTTATTTTTGTATTTTAGTATACAAACTAAATTGTTATGAACAATAGAACCCTAATTTTAATTATAGCAACAGCCATTTTTATGGTAATGTTAATGGTCAATTTTGCTTCTAATACAAGCATTTATACAGACTTTAAAACTGCCAAAAAATCAGGAGAAGAAGTTCATATTGTAGCCGAATGGATAAAAAGAGAACAAACGCATTATGATGCTCAAAAAGATGAATTTTCCTTTTTTTTGAGGGATACTTTAGGAAACGAATCTTTTGTAATTTATCCTGACCCTAAGCCCGTAAATTTTGAACAAGCAGATAAAATCGTTGTGATTGGAAAATTTCAATCGGATACTTTTTTTGCCAATAAGATTTTAATGAAATGTCCTTCTAAGTACGAAGATAAAAATTTATAGAATATGCAAGAAACAAAATATCAAATTCCTAAAACGCCAACAGGAACTCAATTAACCTGTAAAAATTGGATTACAGAAGCTGCTTACCGCATGCTGTTAAATAATTTAGACCCCGATGTTGCCGAAAAACCTGAAGAACTTATTGTTTACGGGGGTATTGGTAAAGCCGCAAGAAATTTTGAAGCCTTAGACCTTATTTTAAAAATCCTTCCTAAATTAGAAGAAAACCAAACTTTATTGATTCAATCAGGCAAACCTGTTGGAATTATTAAATCGCATAAAAATGCTCCCAGAGTGTTGATTTCTAATTCTATGTTAGTGCCTAAATGGGCGACATGGGAGCATTTTCATGAATTAGACAAAAAAGGCTTGATTATGTATGGTCAAATGACTGCTGGTTCATGGATTTATATTGGTTCTCAAGGGATTGTTCAAGGAACTTATGAAACGTATGCAGCTTTAGCCAAAAAACACTTCGGTCAAAATGCTTCTTTGAAAGGCAAATTAAACGTTACGGCTGGTTTGGGAGGAATGGGTGGCGCTCAACCCCTCGCTATCACTATGAATGAGGGCGTTTGTCTAGCCGCTGAAATGGAAGAATGGAGAATCCAAAAAAGATTACAAACCAAATATATTGACTTTCTATTCTACGATATTGACCAAGCTATTGATTTTGCTTTAAAAGCCAAAGAAGACCAAAAAGCCATTTCTATTGGTGTGGTTTGTAATGCAATAGATTTATTAGACCGTTTAATTGATAGAAATATCACTCCAGATACTTTAACAGACCAGACTTCTGCTCATGATCCTTTAAATGGTTATTTCCCTGCGAATATGTCCGTTGAAGAAGCAAAAGAACTTCGTAAATTAGACCCTAATACCTATACAGCCCTTTCTTTAAGAACGATGGCAAGACACGTGGAGTTAATGTTAGAACTACAGAAACGTGGTGCTATTACTTTTGATTATGGAAATAACCTTCGTGGGCAAGCACTAACACAAGGAGTAAAAAATGCCTTTGATTTCCCAGGATTTGTTCCTGCTTATATCAGACCTTTGTTTTGTGAAGGAAAAGGACCTTTCCGTTGGGCGGCTTTATCTGGAGACCCTGAGGATATTTATAAAACTGACCAAGCCATTTTAGAATTGTTCCCTGAAAACCATGCTTTACATCGTTGGATTAAAATGGCACAAGAAAAAATTCAATTTCAAGGCTTACCTGCTAGAATTTGTTGGTTAGGAATGGGGGAAAGAAGATTAGCAGGATTAAAGTTTAATGAAATGGTACAGAAAGGCATTTTAAAAGCGCCTATTGTTATTGGAAGAGACCATTTGGATACAGGTTCGGTGGCTTCTCCTAATAGAGAAACCGAAGCAATGTTAGATGGCTCTGATGCTATTGCAGATTGGGCAGTCTTAAATGCTATGGTCAATATAGCTGGTGGTGCTTCTTGGGTTTCCTTACACCATGGTGGTGGAGTAGGAATGGGATATTCTATTCACGCAGGGCAAGTTATTGTAGCAGATGGCACTAATGATGCCGCAGAACGTTTAGATAGAGTTTTAGATAATGACCCCGCTATGGGAATCTTTAGACATGCTGATGCTGGTTATGACCTAGCAAAACAAACTGCCCTTAAATTTGGGTTAGACTTAGAAAACTTTTTGAAATAAACAGCAATAAAATTTTATATCTTTGCGGAAAATTTATGTCTCAAACCAGAATTCTTATAACAGGTGGTGCAGGATTTATTCCTAGTTCAATTGCTGATAAACTTTCTCAGAATGCTAATAATGAATTAGTTTTAGTGGATAACCTTTTAACGGGCAAAATTTCTAATATTCCTCAAAAGAGTAATGTCAAATTTATTAAAGCTGATGCAAATAATTTTCATGAAATGGCTTCTATTATGCAATCAAAGCCTTTTGACATAGTATTCCATTATGCAGCAGTAGTAGGTGTTAAAAGAACTATTGATAATCCTATTAGTGTTTTAGAGGATACTAAAGGTTTTGAAAATATTTTTATGTTATCCAAAAACACTGGAGTAAAAAGAATTTTCTTTTCCTCGTCTTCTGAAGTTTATGGAGAGCCTGTGGAGTTCCCTCAAAATGAAGAAACTACACCTTTGAATGCTCGTTTGCCTTATGCCGTTGTAAAAAATATTGGGGAATGTTTTTGTAAATCATACTATCAAGAGCATGGTTTGCCTTATACTATTTTAAGGTTCTTTAATACCTATGGACCCAAGCAAAGTACCGATTTTGTTATGTCTAAATTTATTCGCTCCGCATTAAAAAATGAACCCCTTACTATTTATGGTGATGGTAAACAAACGCGTACTTTTTGTTACATTGATGATAATGTAGATTTTACGAATATTTTATTAGAAAAAGGATTGGGCATGAATGAAATTTTTAATGTAGGTAATAGACACGAAATCCCTATAATAGAATTGGCTAAAAAAATCATAGAAATGACGGATTCAAAGTCTGAAATTATTCATTTACCTCCACTAAAAGAAGGCGATATGACTCGCCGCCAGCCTGATACCACAAAGATGCAAGCCATCTTAAATCGTGAAACTCCCTTAGAAGAAGGAATGAAAAAAGTGATTGAAGTGGTAAAAAAACAAATATCATGAAAAAAACGATTCTAGTAACAGGCGGTGCTGGTTATATCGGTTCAATTACGATTTTAGAATTACTCCGTAATACTGATTTTGATATTATTAGCATAGATAACTTCTCCAATTCTTCTATAAAAACCTTTCAACGAATAAAACGGATTTCAGGAAAAGAAATTATTAACTATCAAATAGATTTAAGAGATTTAGAAAGTCTCAAAGAAATCTTTGAAAATCATAGAATTGATGGAATTATACATTTTGCCGCATTAAAATCCGTACCTGAATCGTTAGAGAAACCTCATCTTTATTATGATAATAATTTGAATAGTCAACTTAATATCATGAAATGCTGTGAATTATATGGTATTAAAAATTTGATATTTAGTTCTTCTTGCTCCGTTTATGGAGATGTTCAGAATTTACCGGTAGATGAAAAAACACCTTTATGTGAGGTGAAATGTCCCTATGCTCATACCAAAAAGATTGGTGAGGAGATACTTTATTTTTGGGCTAATCAAGCACAAGTAAATACTATAGCCTTGCGTTACTTTAATCCTGTAGGGGCAGACCCTTCGGGCTTATTAGGAGAAGACCCTCGGAATACGCCTACTAATTTAGTTCCTGTAATAACAGGTAGTGCCATAGGAAATTTACCTCCTGTCAAAGTTTTTGGTTCGGATTATCCAACTCGTGATGGTTCTTGTGTTCGTGACTACGTGCATGTAAACGATATTGCAGATGCACATGTAAAAGCAATCATTTATTTATTTGAGAAAAAAAATTCAAAATTATTTGATATCATCAATTTAGGAACAGGTTCTGGAGTAACAGTACTAGAAATGATTCATGCGTTTATAAACGTTACTGGCGAAAAACTCAATTATGTATTAGCGGAAAGAAGAGAAGGAGATGTTGCACAAATTTATTCAAATCCTCAAAAAGCTAAAGATTTATTGAATTGGATTCCTAAATATGATGTAAATCAAATGATGGAAACCGCATGGAAATGGCAATTACATCTAAAAAATGACCTTTAATCAAAAAAAATATACCCTAATTAACATTGCTTTAACGCTATTTTTAGTAATTGTTTTTTTATTAATTTCTATCTATAAGGAAGATAAGATACTATTTTATATTGTTCCTCCCATACTCGTGGGTTCACTTTCTCAGATAGGTTTCTTTTTTTTAAACTCAGCAATAAAAAAAGAAAAAAATAATGAATTTATAAATTTTGTAATGATTTCTACTTTCATACGTTTAATTATTGGAATTTTAGCAAATTTATTGGTTATATTGTTATGGAAATCTCAAAGCACTATTTTTATTATCAGTTATTTTTTTTCATATTTTTTTCTCACAATTTTTGAAATTTACGCAGTTATGTCTAACTTGCGTGCCAATTCAAAAGATAAAAATTAAAACTTTATGTTTTGTAAATCAATGACTTACACAAAATACTTTTTAATAATTTTATTTTCGTTCTTTTTAAGCTCTCCAGTATTGGAAGCAAAAGAAGAAAAAGAAGGTAGTTTTAGCGTATCCGAATTAATGTTTCATCACATTAAAGATTCTCATGATTGGCATATTGGTGATATCCCTTCTGGTACCAACCCTGATGGTTCTACTCATTACACTGCAATTGCTATTCATTTACCTTGGATACTTTATAGTTCAGAAAAAGGATTAGATTTTTTCTTTTTGCATGGACATTCTGATGAAGAACAAGCAAAATCAGCTGATGAAAAAGGATACAAATATCACCATGGTGAAATTCATGAAACAAAAAGTGGAGTACATGTTTTAGATTTATCGATTACAAAAACCTCACTCCAAATGTTAATTGTTGTGGTTCTATTAATAGTTTTATTTAGCCAAGCTGCTAAACGTTATCGAACAGAAGAGTTGCCAAAGGGGTTTGCATCTTTCATGGAGCCCATTATAGTTTTTGTAAGAGATGAAGTAGTGAAACCTAATTTAGGAAAGCATGCCGATAGATTTCTTCCTTATATGTTATCTTTATTCTTTTTTATATGGTTTTGTAATTTATTTGGCTTAACTCCTTTAAATTCTAATATTGCAGGAAATATTTCTGTTACTGCGGCATTAGCGATATTAACCTTTTTAATTGTAAACTTTAATGGTACAAAAGATTATTGGGGACATATTTTTTGGTATCCTGGGGTGGCGCTTCCTGTGAAATTTATTATGTTACCTGTTGAGTTTGTAGGTATTTTCACAAAACCCTTTGCATTAATGATGCGTCTTTTTGCAAATATTTCAGCAGGACACTTCATGGTTTTAGGCTTAATCAGTTTAATATTTGTTTTTTCTAAAGGAACAAGTGTTGGTGCCGGTTTAGGAATAGCTCCATTATCTATATTCTTTAGTTTATTTATTTTAACACTTGAACTTTTGGTAGCAATTGTTCAAGCTTATGTATTTACCTTATTAACTTGTGTGTTTTTAGGTAGTTCACTAGAAGAACATCATCATGAAGAAGCACATCATTAAAAATTTGAAATTTAACAACCTTAATATAAACAATCAATTATGACACTTTTAGAAGTAGCAACAGAGTTCGGTAAGTTAGGTGGTGGTATCGGTGCTGGTATTGTAGCATTAGGTGCTGCTATGGGTATTGGTAAATTAGCAGCTTCTGCTGCTGAGTCAATGGCTCGTCAACCACAAGTTAAAGATGATGTAAGAGGTATTGCAGTTTTAACTGCTGCTTTTATTGAAGGGGTAGCACTTTTCGGTGAAGTAATTTGCCTATTATTAGCTCTTTAATTTCAATCAATTACGCAGGCTAACGGTTGGTTAGTCTGTGTAACTTTTTTAAAATTCAATTAACAGAATATATATATATGGAAATCATATTACCCAAATTCGGCTTATTTTTTTGGACAATCGTTATATTTGTTCTTTATTACTTCATTATTGCGAAGTTTGCTTGGAAGCCTATCATTGCTTCTATCAAAAAAAGAGAAGAAGGAATTGAAAAAGCATTGAAAGATGCTGAAACAGCTAAGCAAGAAATTCAAAAAATGAATGAATTAACAGAAAAAATTCATAAAGAAGCTTTAGCTGAAAAATCACGTATTATAAAAGAAGCTGAAGAATTGGCTAATCAAAAAAAACAATTAGCTGAACAAGAAGCTTCGAATTTAAAAGCCAAAAAATTAGCAGATGTAGAGCAAGAAATTACAACTATGAAAAATGCTGCTATGACTGAAATTAAAAATTTAGTGGGTTCTCTATCTGTAGAAATCGCAGAAAAAATTTTAAAAGAACAACTAAAAAATCCTAAAGATCAAGAAGCTTTTGCTAAATCTGAATTAGAAAAAATTAATCTTAACTAATGGAAAACGAAAGAGTTGCGAAAAGATACGCTAAATCCATTTTTGATTTAAGTAAAAAAAAAAACCTTTTGGATACTATCCATCAGTATTTTTCTCATATAAAAACTTTAGTTGAAGAATCTAAAGA